>CAZFXZ010000062.1:0-1545 GCA_964523165.1 uncultured Gammaproteobacteria bacterium | reverse complement strand
GCGGGCCAATTTCAGCACCACGGCATAATATTGGTGCAAATTATTGCAGTTGTTTTTCCAAAATAATCGCCACGACCGGACAAATCTCTACAGCGTGCTTGATTGTAGCAGAGTCATTTTCAAAGTCAACCGGCTCTGAGACTTCGGCTTTACCATCTTCTTTCATATAAAAAATCTCCGGAGCCACTTGAGCGCAGAGATTACAACCAATACAAGTTTGTTGATCAACTTTTAACTTCATGATTTTTGAGCAAAAAAACTTCGGACTTTTTCGACTAAGGCTGAGGGCGTCAAACTGGCTTTGACGATAAATTGCTCGGCGCCTAATTCCAAACCTTGATCAATTTCTTCTTGCTGACCCAAATTGCTTAAAATAATCACCGGAATAGCTGAAGTTTGTTTGTCGGCTTTCAAAATTTTTAAAACATCATAGCCATCCATTTCCGGCATGACCAAATCTAATAAAATCAAATCGGGCTTGGCTTTTTTGGCCAAAGCAATACCGGCCTTACCACGATTGGCGGCTAAAATTTCAAACTTATCTTGACGAAACTTTAGCGAATACATGTCCAACAAAGCTTCTTCATCCTCGATTAGTAATATTTTTTGTGACATAAATTATTGTTTAGCTTCAGAGAGTTCTGACTTGCTTTGACTGGCTTCTTTTTGCGCCGCGTTGGTTTTGACCGGTAGCTCGACGACAAAAGTTGAACCTTTACCATTGCCTTTACTTTCGGCCCAGATTTTACCGCCGTGAGCCACGACGATCTTTTTAGCTACGAACAAACCCAAGCCGGTGCCTTCGGTATGGACCAGAGCGGTACCTTGACCGCGATTAAACTTTTGAAACAAGTTTGGCATGTCATCGGGCGAAATACCCATGCCGGTATCAACCACTTTAATGATCACGCTAGCTTTGTCAACCTGTGACAGACTGATAGTCACCGTGCCTTTGGCCGTATATTTTACGGCATTGTCAACCAAGTTTAATAAAACTTGACGCAACTTATCGGTATCCATGGAAATGTCCGGTGCCGGTTTTTTGGGCGCTAGATAAGTCAACTGTAATTTTTTATTTTGGGCGTTAGTTTTTAATTCATCAACTACGCTGGCCAATAATTTATCAATTGAATCTGGCTTGAAAGTAAATTGCAACCGACCGCTCTCAATACGCGAGACGTTTAATAAATCTTCGACTAATTTAATCAAACGCTCATTGCTTTCGTAAACTTTTTTCAAAGATTCAACTTCTTCACTGGTTAATTTACCAAAGTTTCCTTCCAGCATCATCGAGATATAACCTTTGATGACGGTTAACGGCGTGCGAAGTTGGTGAGAAGCAATGGAAATAAATTCTGATTTGGCGGCGTCGAGTTTGCGTAGACGAATGTTGGCGTTTTTTTATTCACGTGTTGCTTTGTCAACTTCTTTTTTTAGCCGGACGTTGAACTGGCGCATACCTTCATACAACTTGGCATTTTCAATGGCTACGGCCGCTTGACTACCACCGATTTCTAATAAAGAAATATCTTGGGTAGTATAAAC
>CAZFXZ010000061.1:0-1672 GCA_964523165.1 uncultured Gammaproteobacteria bacterium | reverse complement strand
CAATTCCCCTTACGTCCACGCTCTACAACACATTGACAAACTTTCGTGAATTGTTAAACTATAAACAGTTGTCAACACTATACAAAACCCCGCTTCAGCGGGGTTTTTTGTTTATTAATCCCTGATCTGATCGGCCAGTTTGGCCAACTCCTTGTCATCGGCGCGCTGATAATCATGCGAGGAAATATAACCTTCGTATTGCTCAAAAAATTTATCAACCTTAGACTCAATCGGCTGCCAGTTGGCCAAAGCCGTACCGTGCATGGGAAAAAGCTTGGCATGAACGTGATCGACACCATAACCTTCAAAGATCAAGCCCGTCCGACCGACATCATCAAGCTTGGCGTCCAACAGCTTACCAACCTTTTTAGCCGCCAAAATTAATCCCGACAAAACTTCGTCGGGTAAATCAAAAGCGTAAGACGAGTAATGCTCTTTGGTAATAACGACGGCAAAGCCGGGCGTGTTGGGGAAAATCGACAAAAACGCCAGATGCTTTTCATCCTCCCAAATTTTATGAGCCGGAGCTTGGCCGGCGACAATGTCGCAAAAAATACAGGACATAGGTTTATTCTGTGAACCGGAAGCTGTCCAAAATTATTTTGACGATAGGGGCGTTTTTATCATTTTCCGTACCTTCAATATAATAATCTACTCCTGTATTTGTTGCGTCTTGAAAGCACAAGGCAAAACGGAAACCGCCAGCATCGCCACCTTCTTGACCATATCCTCGATAACCAACCACAGTGCCCAAGTCAACTTTTTGGCCGTCGACTACTCGTTGGGCACAAGATTCCTGAACGGCTTGGCCTTTTTGATGATCAAAAATAAAGATTTCTAAATAATATTCACCAGTCGCTAAACCTAAACGATCATCCGTCGGGATATAATTTTGTAGTCTAATGTATTGATAATCAGAGCTCTGTTGTGTTTCAATGGTGCTATCGGCCGGATAATCAAATTCAAAACCATATGTTGAGTTTTGATATTTTTGCCAAGTCTGTGATATTGGCGAAGTTGTAGTGGCTGTGGCTTCTGTTGATTTTTGTAGATCAATAATTTGACTCTGCAGATCAAAAATTTGCTGTTGTAAAGATTGTTCCGTGGAACGTAGGCTTGATTTTTGCCAAGCATAAACACCGCCGCCAACAACGATTGCCGTAATTACTACGGCCGCGATGACCAGCCAAATCATTTTTGAACTTTGGGGTGGCTCGATGGGGATTTCGTTGGTATTTAAGTTTTGTTCGTTCATAATCGCATGGTTAGAATTAATTAAATTTAATAGTATTATAGCAAGTTATACAAACGACTACTACCCTAAAATACTATCGCCAACAGCACTGCATTCAATTTCAACTACCGCCCCCAACGGCAAATCCTTAACGGCCAAAGTGACCCGCGCCGGTGGGACATCACTAAACTTTTGGGCATACAGTTCGTTAACAATAGTATAATCTTTTATATCAGCTAAGTATATTCTGGATTTGATAACGTTTTTAAAATCCCAACCGACTTCATTTAAAATAGCTTCGATATTACTAAGCGTTTGCTGTGTTTCTGCGGCAATCCCACCCTCAACCAACTGACCGCTTTGCGGATTAAGCCCGATTTGTCCTGACAGTTCTAAAAAATATTTATTATCGTGTAAGATGGCTTGGGAGTAGGGGCC
>CAZFXZ010000060.1:0-1715 GCA_964523165.1 uncultured Gammaproteobacteria bacterium | reverse complement strand
AATAATTTTGTGGCCGGCTAGGGTGTTTTTGGATTGGGCTTTAGCCCTGACTGATATTTTGAGCTTGTGGCCGTGGGCCGCCTTAAATAATATTAATATTTCATCAACCCGGGCCGTGGTTTGGCTGGCCGGGGTGTTGTTAACTCAATATTTATGGCAAAAAAAATCGTCATTATAATCTGGTGTTTTTTTGCTCTGGCCGGAGTTGGTGAATTAGCTCGCTCTTGGCCCAATAAAAATTTACAAATCGTCATTTGCGATGTTGGCCAAGGCGACGCGGCTCTGGTCAAATGGCCGTCCGGCCCGACAATTTTAATTGACGCCGGTCCGGACAAAAAAGTTTTATCTTGTTTAAATAAATTTTTACCGCCCCTGACGAAAAAAATCGATATTATTATTTTGAGTCATTCTGACGCTGATCATAGCGGGGGACTATTTGATGTCTTGGAGAGATATGATGTCGGCCAAATTTGGTATGGTGATGATGGCGGGCAAAATCCGGCTTACCAAGCTTTTTTGTCGAGCGTCCACCAAAAAAATCTTAATTTAAAAAAAGTTAGCGCCGGTCAAACTTTTTATCTGGGCGATGATCGGCTGCAAATCCTCTGGCCGCTGGATCACGATCAAGCTATCGGTCAACCAGACCCCAATAATACTTCGGTCGTGGTAAAAATTTTTTACGGCCAGAGTCGATGGTTGTTTGTCGGCGATATTGAAGAATCAACCGAACAGTGGTTGGTAAATTCAGCTGTGGATTTGACCAGTCAATTTTTGAAGGTTGGTCATCATGGTAGTAAAACCTCATCGACGATAAATTTTATAAAAACCGTTGATCCTCAAGTTGCTACTATTTCGGTTGGGGTTGATAATAAATTTGGCCATCCCAGTCCATTGACGATCAGGCGTTTGAGACAAAACGGCACGATTGTCTATCGGACCGATCAAGTGGGGGATGTAGTTTTGTTATCTGATCGGCAAAATATTTATCGGGCGCGTTGTCTTGATTTTTGGCCGTTTATTTGCTATGCTCGAGGCACTAATTTAAATTAAAAACTATTTTATGTCTGAATTAATGAAAGAACGCAGTGTCGTCCTGGTCAAACCCGATGGCGTCAAACGTGGTCTGATCGGCGAAATCATCAGCCGTTTTGAAAAAGCCGGACTAAAAATCGTGGCCGCTAAAATGATTTGGGTCGACAAAGAGATGGTGGCCAAACATTATCCCGACAGTCGGACTGAATTACTGGCCGGCATTGGTCAAAAAACTTTAGAGACCTATGAGAAATATGGCAAAGACGTCAATGAAGAATTGGGCACCATGGATCCGCTAGTCATCGGCAAAATGGTCAATGATTGGAATATGGAATTTTTGACATCCGGTCCGGTCATGGCTTTGTTGATCGAAGGCTTGCATGCCATCGACAACGTTCGCATGATAACCGGTAACACCTTGCCGGTCTTTGCCGCGCCGGGCAGTATCCGTGGTGATTTTTCAGTTGATTCGCCAGCCCTAGCCAACGCCAAAAAACGCTCGGTCCACAATCTAGTTCACGCTTCCGGTAATATCGAAGAAGCTAAATATGAAGAACAGCTTTGGTTTCATGATAAAGAAATTTACGACTACAAGCGGACTGATGAAGATGTGATGTTTGGCTAAAAATAATTTTTCACCTTCAAGCGGTGATTACCTGATGGCAATCATCGCTTTTTTGTTA
>CAZFXZ010000059.1:0-1719 GCA_964523165.1 uncultured Gammaproteobacteria bacterium | reverse complement strand
ACCCCAGCGGTGGTTTTGAATCGTTTTGACGTCCGCGACGCCGATCGGATTATTTCTTTATATACTTCACAAATCGGCAAAGTGGCCGTTTTGAGTCGCGGTTCACGCCAAGTTAATAGTAAAATGTCGGGTATGCTGGAGCCCTTTGCGGTTTTGGCGGTAAAAATAGTTGACGGTCGGCGCGGTCCGACGTTGTCCAATGTCGAAACGATCAAACGTTATCAATATATTTTGACCGATCATGATTTGATTAATTTGGCCGGTGGTTGCTTATCTTTAGTTGATAAATTAATTAAAGAAAATATTGCCGATGAGGAACTGTTGAATTTATTAAAAAAGATTTTAACTATTTTAGATCGACCCGACATTAGTTTGGAGAAAAAAAAGTTTTTGGCCAGCGTCTGGCGACTGCAGCTCGTCAGTCATCTTGGTTATCGGCCGGAATTACAAACTTGCGTGGTTTGTCGACAAGATTTAGATGGGGGAGTAATAGGTTTTGATGTCAGTCGCGGTGGTTTGATCTGTCATCGTCACCAGTCGTTAGTGCGATCAATCAATATTGATCAAATAAAATTATTACGTTTAATCAGTCAGCAAGATATAAACTTTTTTGCCGATAAAAAGATTTCTAAAAAATTAGCCCAAAGCGTCGAGCCGATTATCAACGAGTTTGTGGCTACGGTCGCTGGCTGAGGTTGACAGGATATTTTTTTACTTTTATACTAAAAAAACATGAAAAAGCCATTGTTTAATAATAGCAATAATAATCGCAACCGCTAACGACGTGGTGATTTTTCATGATTGATCAATCCCGCGTCGAACGCGGGTTTTTTGATAATCTACTTTGCGTTCTGGGATAGTTCAGTGGTAGAACGCCTGGCTGTTAACCAGGATGTCGCAGGTTCAAATCCTGCTCCCAGAGCATAGAGTAGATTGCTATGTCGTCCCGCCCTGCGGGACCCCGAGAGCCAAATTTCTAACCACCTTGTCGCCCAAACGGCGATTTTTTGCTATAATTAAACAGCTATGAAAAATCAAAAGGGCTTTACGCTGATTGAGCTGTTGGTGGTCATTGCCGTGATCGGCTTGATCGCCACGCTGTCAATCGTTGGTTTGCAAAGTGCGCGAGTCAAAGCTCGCAACACCAAACGCTTAGCCGATTTGCGCCAAGTCGTTTCGGCTTTGGAGCTTTATTACAATGACAATCAAGCTTATCCCGTCAGTACCGGCGGCAGTGGCGTCTGGGATGGTTTATATAGTAGTTGGGGGGATAGTACTAGTAATTGGATAAATAATTTAGCGCCGGAATACATCGCCGAATTGCCGCGCGACCCCCGTCAGCATAGCGATCCGACTCAGCAATATATTTATCGTTCTGACGGCATTGATTATAAGCTGATTTCCCACAATCCCGAAGATTGCGCCGGCTTCACCAAAAATTATCCAGAGATCGCTGATCCCCGACGTGACTGCTGGGCTTTTGGTTTTTACACCGACGGGGCTAAAAATTGGTAAAAAGACATTTTGACTTTTAGACCCAAAAACCATATACTTGTCAGTACTATGGCTTTTATTTTATTGTCTAATCTTGAACAATATTTAGAGAAATCAGTGACGATCGCCGGTTGGGCGCAAAATTTTCGCAGTTCGGGCAAGATTGCTTTTTTGCAATTACGCGACGGCTCAGGTTTTGCTCAGGCGATTGTTGATCAAAAAAAT
>CAZFXZ010000058.1:0-1944 GCA_964523165.1 uncultured Gammaproteobacteria bacterium | reverse complement strand
GGTGGTCTTGGACCGACCGTTGGGACCGTGGACACCCGGCGGATAATTGCGCTTAGCTAAAACACGCTCGGCCTTGGGATGCAAGGCCACGCCATAGCGACGAGAAGATTTGACTTGTGAACCGATTTTACGAGCCATAATATATAAAAACTAGACGCGGCGCGGCTTTTTGGGCCGGCAACCATTATGAGGAATAGGCGTAACATCTTTGATCGACAAAACTTCGATCCCATTGGCGTTGATGGCCCGGATGGCTGATTCACGACCGGCGCCCACCCCTTTGACAAAAACATTGACCTCTTTCAAACCATAAGCTTTGACTTTTTCGGCCGCCTTTTCAACAATGATCGTGGCCGCGTACGGTGTAGCTTTTTTCGGACCCTTAAAACCACAACCACCAGCCGAAGACCAAGCTAAGACATTACCATTTTGATCGGTAAACGACACGATAGTATTGTTGAAAGTCGCTTGGACATAGGCCCGACCAAAAGACACCACGCGCTTAACGCCTTTTTTGCGACGTTTGACGGTAGTACTAACGGCTTTTTCGGCCGTGGCTTCGGTAGCGACAATTGGTTGTGTTGATTCTTCAGTCATAAAATACTAAGTCTTTTGAGCAGTTGGTTTTTTGCCGCTACCCATGGTTTTGCGGACATTGCCACGGACGGTGCGAGAATTGGTCTTGGTGCGTTGGCCACGGACCGTCAAATGACGGCTGTGTCGCAAACCACGATAAGTACCGGCTTCTTTTAAACGTTTGATATTACCCAAGACTTCACGCTTCAAATCACCTTCGACGCGATATTCTTTTTCGACGACCAAACGCAAAGCATTGGCTTGCTCGTCAGACAAATCTTTGACGCGAATATTAGCATCGACTTTAGTCTTGGCCAAAACTTTTTGTGATTGCGTCAAACCAATACCGTAGATATAGGTCAAAGCAATTTCCACGCGTTTTTCATTGGGGAGGGTGACTCCAGCGATACGTACAGCCATAATTATCCTTGACGTTGTTTATGCTTCGGATTTTTTTTGCAAATGACAAAAACCCGACCTTGGCGGCGGATTGTTTTGCAGTCTTTGCACATTTTTTTGGCCGAAGCGCGAACTTTCATAATTTTCTTTAAAAACGAAAGGTAATGCGTCCCTTAGATAAGTCATAAGGCGTCATTTCGACTTTGACTTCGTCGCCGGGCAAAATACGAATTTTGTTCATCCGCATCCGACCCGACAAATGGGCTAAGATCTCATGGCCGTTTTCAAGTTTGACCCGAAAAGTCAGGTTGGGTAGTAACTCGCTAACGACGCCACGGATTTCTATAAAGTCTTTGTTCTTTGACATTGGACGAATGTGCCAATAGTATAAAGGATTTTTAGAAGCTGTCAAGCACCACAAAAACTTTTGGCGATTTCCCAGCTTGTCGCTTGACCACCAAATTTTTGCTTAAATCTAGCTATTTTGTTTTTATAACGATTATCAATGCCCTAATTTTACATAATTCCCCTACTTTCGTCAACAAAGGTGTGGAAAAAGTCTAGGATTTTAATGAGAATTTTAGAAGCAGTTTAGATAGTAAGATGTAACCTGGCCGATAGGACGTGGGTCTATTGCCTGGCGGCGGAATCTTGATTTGACACCAAGATTTGGGGGTTCGATTCCCCCTAGATCCACGGCCTATATCTGTTGACAGGTGACATGAGTTGTCTTTATAATACCAGTACTTGGTGTCAAACAAGAATTCCCTAAAAAACCCGCGTTTAGCGGGTTTTTTTAATATTTTTTTAATAAAAAATTTAGAAGAAATTTAGATAATAAATGACATAATATGGCCAGAGTGTGGGCGTAGCCACGGTGGCCGATATAGTGTTGACAACTATGTTGAGGGGTTCAATTCCCCTTACGTCCACGCTCTACAACACATTGACAAACTTTCGTGAATTGTT
>CAZFXZ010000057.1:0-1957 GCA_964523165.1 uncultured Gammaproteobacteria bacterium | reverse complement strand
TGGACCAAAAGTTCGTCGGCGCGTAAGGGCTCGGCCATCAACTCCCGGACGACTTTTTCCATCCGCATACTACGCGAACCTTTAACAAAAATCAAATCCCCCTGCTCAATACGGTCTTGTAAAAACCGGCCGGCTTCGGTTGAAGTAGTAAAAGAAAAGATATGATCGATCGACATCCCACCGGCTTCGGCGGCATTAGCCGTGTATTTGGACAAATGTCCGACGGTGATCAAATAATCTAACTTCAACTCAGCCACTCGTCGACCGATTTCCCGGTGGGCTTTTTCACTGTAAGCGCCCAGCTCGAGCATATCGCCCAACACAATGTATTTTTCACGCTGATTAGGCAAAGTGATTTGATCAATGGCCAAGAGCGCCGATAGCACTGACGGTGGTGAGGCATTGTAAGTGTCGTCGATGATCAAAGTATATTTGATACCCGTCAACAAATTCATACGTCCGGGCAAGGCCTGATATTGTTTAAGGTTTTCCGCTATGCGGACGATATTTAAGCCCAGCGTCACGCCGACTGACACGGCCGCCAAAGCCGCTTCGACCGCTTGTCGACCAATGACATTTGGTAATAACACCGGCACGGTATGACCGTCATAAGACACTTTAAAATGCGCGCCGCGAATGGCTTCGATCCCTTCCTTGGGGACTTCATCAGCCCCGACGATTTTTTCTTCGGTACTGACGATATCATTGTCAGCGTTAAAACCATAGCGCAAAACTTTTATCTTGAGCCCCTCAGCCATAGCGGCCACGTGCGGATCATCGCCATTTAAAATGGCCACACCATCTTTGGCCAAAGCTTTGATCAAGCCGCTTTTTTCTTTGGCAATGTCTTCCAGCGTACCAAGATGCTCGGCATGAACTGGCGCGACTTTGGTCACTACACTGATATCCGGCTTGGCGATAGAGGTCAAATATTTCATATCACCACGACGATCGACACCCATTTCCAAGACCAAAATTTCTGGATAATTTTTATCACGCTTAATAATCAACCAAATAGCCCGAGCTATCAGACCAAACCATTTCCACAAATTACGACCGGCGCTGCGTGCGCCCAAAACTGTCAAAGGTAAACCAATTTCATTGTTGTAATTACCAAAGCTTTGGCGGACGACAAAACTGCCTGATAAAACCGTATAAATGGCATGGGTGGTCGAAGTTTTGCCGACACTGCCGGTCACGCCAATAATTTTGGGTCGATATTTTTTTAAAACTCGACGGGCCAAAAAGCCCAAGATTTTTTGTAAGATTTTTTTGACCATAGTCTGATTAGCTTACGACAAAAGACTAAAAAAATCAACGCTTGATCGGCGTCGTGTCGTCAGGCGTAACATTGTAATATTGTAAAATAAATTTGGCCAAATCACCAAAGACCGGTCCTGAAGTGCTCTCGGCAAAACGAGCCGCGGTCGGAGCTTCCAGTCTGACCAACATGACAAAAACTGGGTTAGTCACCGGCCCATAACCGACCAAAGTGTGGTTGGTGCTGGAGCCATAGCCACCAGACTGACTGGCGATTTGGGCCGTGCCGGTTTTGGCGGCAATGTAGTAGCCGGGCACGCCGGCTTTGTAGGAATGGCCATTGCGGACGACCGAAACCAACATGCCTGAGACCAAATCAGCGGCTCGCTGGGAAATGACCTGACCAATGGTTTGCGGACTGGTGACTTGCTCATCACCATCCGGACTGATAATTTTTTCTACAATATAGGGCTTAACTAGTTTGCCATCGTTAGCCAAAACACTAAAAGCGCTAACCATTTGCAGTGGCGTGACGCTAATACCTTGGCCAAACGAAGCCGTCATGGGATAAATTTCCCCCCGCTTATCCAAGGAAGAAATATCCCCAGCCACTTCACCATCCAAACTAATGCCGGTCAGGACTCCAAAGCCAAATTTGTTAACATAATATTTAAATGTTTGACCACCGATTTGTTGC
>CAZFXZ010000056.1:0-2004 GCA_964523165.1 uncultured Gammaproteobacteria bacterium | reverse complement strand
TTGACTGCAGCCTCCCGTAGGAGTCTGGGCAGTGTCTCAGTCCCAGTGAGGCGGGTCGTGCTCTCACACCCGCTACCCGTCATAGCCTTGGTAGTCCATTACACTACCAACTAGCTGATAGGCCATAGGCTCCTCTTCGAGCAATAAATCTTTACATGGGAATGACATATGTCCCCCCATGACTATCAAGTATTATCCCCGCTTTCGCGGGGTTATGCTTGACTCGAAGGTAGATTACCAATGTGTTACGCACCCGTTTGCCGTGGGTCTAAACCCACTCGACTTGCATGCCTTAAACATGCCGCCAGCGTTCATCCTGAGCCAGGATCAAACTCTCAGTAAAATTTTTTAAGGCAAAAACTTTAAGAAAAAAGCCGATAGTATTTATTTGGAGAAGGTTACTATCAGACCTATAAAAGGAAAAGTAGATAACGAGGATACAGTGGTGATGATGATTTCTCTCATCTATTGATTGTTGTTCTGTTCTGTATTGTTACTCTCAATGAATTGTCAAAGACCGTTTTCAACCCACTTGCTTTTAGGGATGAAAAAACAGTGCTAGCCAAATCAACGGATCCCATAGAGGGGAGGGCCTACTCGGCTGTCACTGTTTTTTCACCTACTTGCTCCGGCCCCGATCAGGGCCAGTCAGTCTAGAAGAAATTGTCCCAAAGGGATCCCTTCGGGATAAGTTAGGTTTGAGAAGTTCGTAGTACTTATTTTTAGCTCCCCTAGTATATACTTCTCTAAATATATGTCAAGCCCCGTTTGACAAGTCTGGTGCTTTCAGGCAAATTTAAAATCATCATCGCAGGAGGGTGTGATATGAGTGTGATACCTGATGAGGGCGAATATTTTCGCCAAGCTGTGGACAGAGCCAAGCAACGGCTGGAGAACTGCCAACGGGAGCTGGACGCCAAAAAAGCGGAGTTGAAAAACAAACAGGGCGACCCGTTGTTTGCCAACGACCTAGCCGGGATTCGGTCACGGATCAGAATCCTCGAGGAACAACTCAAGGACGCTCGCCAATCTTTCCATTATGCTCATGGACGTTTGGCTGGTAAAAATTCCGCCGCCCAACGTCGAGTCGGATCAAACGGGCATTGTCAGTCCAAGCCTCGCCTGCCGGTCAAAGTTAATCCGTCGGTGGCTGTGGTCCCGACCGTCAAACAACCGCGCATCAAATCGCCCGATGTAGAGGTGACGTTTTCACCCAAAAATCGGCGTTTGACTTTGCGCCACGTCGGCTCACCGCAGCCGATCTTGATCGACGGTCAGCCCGACTTACTTTTCCCGGCCGACGATCCCGATGTCTTGATGAGATCGGTTGTACGCTTGGTGGAGGTCCTGACCAACTGTCAGGTTACTCAGTGCAATGCGCCGGGCACGCTACCTCGTTATATCCTCGAGTTCCCTGATTAAGCAAGACCAAACTTGCTTTTTTTAATTTAAAAAACCGCTCAACAAAGTGCGCGGTTTATTTTATGGCCACAGGCCCAGATCGTCGAATAAATCGTCGATCTTGCTGACGACATCGCCGGTCACCACATCGTGATGTCCGGAGCGAAAGACTCGCCAAGCTCCGATGGCGCTGATGACGACCAGTCCAACACTCGACGTTCCGGACGTGAATAGAGAGATCCTCTCCCAAAACGTCAGCGGAGCCAGGACAAAGTCGCCCAGCGCCGAGAAGATGAAAAAGATCAGGCTGGACAAATTGATGATCGCCAAAACAAATATTTTGACGACCGTCTTCTGCGGGATTTGCAGATTTCGCATCACCCACCTCCTTTCACTCGGTGATTGATTTTAACCTGCGCTTATTTAGCCATTTTGTCAATAAAAAAAATCCCCGAGGCACGGAGATTAGGGGCTGGGGGGTGTCGGGCTGACGACCACGGTCTTCTTGGGCCGCCAAGACGAGATCGTGGCCACGATCGATCCGACGAGGAAAATGCCGATGAAGATCCGCACCCCGATCGGCTGGTCGAAGGCCCAGGCAGC
>CAZFXZ010000055.1:0-2056 GCA_964523165.1 uncultured Gammaproteobacteria bacterium | reverse complement strand
TTGTACTGACGATGACGATCTTCCCTGATCATCTGTCGGCACAACCCTGGGTTGGTATCGGCCATGTCGCAAGGGACCCAGGGTTGGGTCATATAGATGACTGTATCGGATACGGTCGTCATCGCCCGCAAATTTTGGGCGAATTCAATTTCTGACACCCGCCGGCGCGATTTGGCTGGCAAGAGTGACTGAGCCAGTCGCGAATTATCCAGCAGCCAGCGGCGCGGTCCAGCCAATGTCTCCAAGACACTGGCGGACTGATAACCAAGACTGTTGGACCGCTCACGATCAGATAACGCCGTGTCGGCGATATCGTTCCAGCCGAAGCCGACCACCAAAATATCCGGCCGTAACTGCTGATGATATCGTTGCAGGACGGCCAAGCCTTGATGGCTTGAATAGCCGGGCCGTCCAAGGTTGTAAACGGCATAATCCTTCCCCAGACGACTTTGCAGTTGAAAGGGGTAAGTATGGTGGTCGTCGGCATTGATGCCAAAAGTCACCGAGTCGCCCAACGTCACGATTCGAGTCACTCCGATCGGCGGCTGACTTGGCAAATCACCGACATCATGGCGAAAACCATCGGCATTGACTCGATATTGCAAAGTACTGGGCATGACCGAATTGGGTATCGGCCTAAACGTCTCGTCGCCAGACACCAATTCTTGGCCCGATCGCGGCATGCCGATCATCTCAAAGATGTCGACAGTCGCCGGCGCGTCCAGCGTAAGACGCGCAATAACCTCCAACAAACTCATGACGAGAGCCACCGCCACGGTGGCCATTACCATCTTTTTTCGTTGCATGCGTCGCCCCTCCTCTAGTTGTTGCCGTTAGATTCAAAGAACCACCCTGACGTCTTGTCAGAGATATTGTAATGTAAACAAATATCATTTTTTTGTCAATCAAAGTTCTCCCTCCAACACTATATTCGCAAGCGATCAGGCCGGCATTATAATCGGTCAAAATTTTACCTTTTTATTTTTAGCGCCTCTTGCTTGGCGGCTGATTTTTTTCTATACTATCCCCACATGCAAAACTATAAGATTGATTTCTCAAAAATCAGGCAGGATTTGGATGAATTAGAAATTGATGGGACACAAACCACCCCTCCGCCCTCAGTCCCCGATACTCCGGTCTATCATCAGCGCCGACCCAAAAAACTCTGGTCCAAAAAGAAATTCATTTTTTTTATTATTTTAATTATGCTCGGCGTTTATCTAGCCTCGGGTGTTTTTGCTTTTTTCTCGTCGGTTGGCAAAAATGATCAAGGTCAGAGTCTGAGTTTATGGTCAGGTATTAAACATTTGATCAGCAGTGACGAAAAAACACTTTTAGGTGAAAAAGAAGATCGCATCAACTTTTTACTTTTGGGCCAAGGTGGACTGGGCCACGATGGACCTTATTTGACTGATACGATTATTTTAGTCAGCTTCAAACCTTCGACCGGTCAAGTAGCTATGATTTCTTTGCCCCGAGATATGGTCGTGCCAATACCCGGTTACGGTTGGCGACGTATCAATCATGCCAACGCCTACGGCGAGCAACAAAAGCCCGGATTGGGTGCCGAGTTTGCCAGCTCGACGATTGGTACGGTCTTGGGCCAACCAATTCATTATTATTTGCGTGTCGATTTTGATGGGTTTGTCGATTTTATAGATGATTTGGGCGGAGTCAAGGTTTGCGTTGATACAACTTTTACCGACACCAAATATCCGACCGACAATTATCAATATCAAACCGTGACCTTTAAAGAAGGCTGCCAAATCATGGATGGCGACGAAGCTTTGAAATTTGCTCGCTCGCGACACGGTGGCAATGGTGAAGGCTCAGATTTTGCTCGAGGCGCCAGACAACAAAAAATCATTTTGGGCGTCAAAGATAAAGTTTTGTCTTTTCAAACTATTTTAAATCCCCTAACGTTACGGAAAATTATCAATAAATTTACCGATCACTTGTCAACCAACATGGAAGTTTGGCAAATGTTGAGCTTGGCCAGCATGGGTCGCGATATTAATAAAGATCAAATTATTACTTTGGGCATTACTAACGAAGG
>CAZFXZ010000054.1:0-2105 GCA_964523165.1 uncultured Gammaproteobacteria bacterium | reverse complement strand
TTTTTGGTACATCAACCAAATCTCCGAGGTGTGCTGAGGACTGGTTGGTTGCATGGCCGCCACCGTCCCCTGGGCTACGCCGTTTTCAACTCTCAGGGGGTTGTTTAAAACACGCAAAACACGACTGACGGATAATTTATAATAATTCATCTTGTCTTTGGCGTGAGCTGTCCAGAGATATTTGCGGCTAGTTGGCAAAGTGATGTTTTTCATAATATTTACTAGCCTAGCACAAAGATTATGAACAGAAAATAAACTAATAAAAAAGGCCGGGCGGTTAGGCTCGGCGGGCGGCGGCGTGCAGAAAGATCTGATCAAAGCTTTCGTCGGCCAACGGCTTGACACCCCTGTCATCACTGGCAAATGGTGAAAACCAAGCCGTGTCTTCACTGACCAGCAAAGGCGTGAAGTCGTCATTGACCCATTCATCGCCAATGCCATCGGCGGCTTGATCGGCCTGTTGCTTGGCGGCGGCCGCATCTTCAATGGCGGCGATTTCCTTTTCCGCCCATTGAAAAAACAGCAGGGCCGGCATGCCAAAGATTTGCGTCAGACCGTCATCGCTCTCCGTGCCGATGTGATCGGGGAAATACGGATCGATTTCCGAAATGCCGACATCCACGGCATTAAAGAGACCCCAAACCGACTCCGGCGGAGATTGGGCCGCGCCGCGAAAAGCCGCCTCAAACTGCCCTAGCGCAGCCCAAGACATGCAAATCACCACGTGGTCAATGCCGGCCTCATCGTCCGACGCTTCACCGACAGCGAAAATGATCATTCCCATAGAACACGAGCCAAACTCGGTCGTGTGTTTTTTTCTAAGAACCAGCGCGTTGACCGGATACAGAGGACTTCGTACAACATACGTCATAGCAACCTCCGTGTCGTAGTGTCTAGGCTTTTTTAAACATACTCTTTAAAACATCATCTCGTCAAATAAAAAACCCACAACTTAATTTTTGTGGGTAAATTTCTTTGTGCCAACGATGACAGGCCCATCTTGGTGCTGATCTTCATCGACGGGCAGACCGACAGCGTCGAGCAAGATGACAGCGGCGCGGGGCGGAATGTTGTAGTCATCGACAACATCTACGACCGTCTCTTGGACCGTGGCGCAATAGTCAAGCAGATCAGCGTCATTGACCAAGACCTCGGCCAGCAGATGGCCGAGCAAAGTGCCGCAAGACACCGCTTGGCTGATCTGATCAGACATGGGCGGGAGCTCATCATCTTCCAGTGACAGACAGTAGCTCCGCACGGCATTCAGGCTGTCAAAGTCAATCTCGCCCGCCTCGTCGACATGAAAATCCAGAAAGGCGTTAACCTGCTGGAGAGAAAAAAAGATCATCACTTCGGAAAAGGCCGCACACTCGTTGTCGGCGTTGGGCCAGCCCAACACCACGGTCAAAGCGGAACGTGGATCACTGCCGAGATGTTCAAGATCGATACACCTCACCGCAAAAACTGCTTTGAGCATCCAGACCTCCGTTACCGCCAGCCTACTTTTTGTCACTAAATTTGTCAAACAAAATCCCGTCAGTCACGACTGACGGGATAAAAAATCTACAACCAAGCTTAGTACTATCTTTTATTGCCAAAACGTCAAGATCGCCACCACGATCAGCCAATTAACAAACTCATAACCGCCGTTGATCCAAAAAAGTTTTTTGCTAGCTCGTTCCCACATAACGCGATTAAGCGCTTGGGGCATAAAAAAGGCCAACCACATCATGACGGTTAAACCCAAAACACCAGCCCAACTATCAACGTTCAACCACAGGACCAAGTTGGCTAAAATATAAGACACGATCAAACCACTGATCAGCGACAAGACGACAAATTTGGGCATGTCTTTTTTACCTTCCTCGCCAGCGGCTGGTGAAATTTTAGCTTCAACCATCCAGACAGAGCCAAACATTTTGAGACTATACCAAGTCATACCCAAAATCGTCGGCGTGATGGCCGCGACGATCACGGCCGGCCAATTAACCATGACAAATTCTAACATATAAATAAATATAAATGATAAAAAGTTTTTCTCCGCCTGGGAGGTTGTTGTTAGTCTTCTATTTTATCTAAAATAATTCTTTTGGCAAATCTACCGC
>CAZFXZ010000053.1:0-2461 GCA_964523165.1 uncultured Gammaproteobacteria bacterium | reverse complement strand
CAGGCCAGCTTGAGGGGCTGGTGTCCTCTTTTGGACGTGAGGGTTCAAATCCCTCTCACGGCACCATTCGGGCGCTTGGCTCAGTTGGTTAGAGCGTCTCGTTTACATCGAGAAGGTCGGGGGTTCGAATCCCTCAGCGCCCACCAGTAATTTAAGATAAAGGTTTTGGGATTCGAACGGTCAGGAGCGAGGCGAAGCCGAGCGATCGATCGCTCCGAGCTAGCGCAGGAGTGATCGCTGACCAGGACGAGAATCCCTCAGCGCCCACCAGTAATTTAAGATAAAGGTTTTGGGATTCGAACGGTCAGGAGCGAGGCGAAGCCGAGCGATCGATCGCTCCGAGCTAGCGCAGGAGTGATCGCTGACCAGGACGAGAATCCCTCAGATCCCACCATTACAAATTTTTTTAAATACGCTATAATACCAACGCTTTTATGCGTTGGTTTTTAGCACCACTAATCATTGTCTTTGGAGTACTCATCACCGTTAAGGCCGATGCGATTTTTGAAAGTTTTGGCGCCAACGCTTGGGCTGAGGCTCATCTTGGTAGCTCCGGTGGATCACGCCTGCTTTATAAACTGATCGGCCTTGGCGTGATTTTTATCGGTTTTTTATATCTGACCGGTTTGCTGCAAGGGTTTTTAGGTTTTATTTTTAGTCCGCTATTACGTTTTAGTCAGCCTATTTAATTTTTATATGTCCGGCGGAAATAATTTTATAGATCCAAAGTTAATTTTAGCCAAAGCCAACGTGGCTCGTGGCGGAGTAGTGGCTGATTTGGGTTGTGGGGCCTTGGGCCATTTTGTTTTTCCAGCCGCTAAACAAGTTGGTGACAAAGGCGCTGTTTATGCTGTTGATATTCGCAAGTTAGTTTTAGAAGGTATAAAAAATCGGGCTCGCGTTGATCAAATAAAAAATATTAAAACTATTTGGGCCAATTTAGAAATACCCAAAACTACTGGCTTAAATAATAATTCTTGCGATGCGGTTTTGTTGATTAACACACTTTTTCAAACCCAAAAAGATGATGACGTTTTGGCTGAAGCAATTAGGCTATTAAAAGTCGGCGGGCGGTTGCTAGTTGTTGATTGGTTGAAAGAAACTGGCGGCTTGGGACCGGCCGCTGAGCAACGCGTTGATCAAAATCAAATTTTAAATTGGGCCCAAAAAGCCGGTTTGAAAAAAGTTGACGAATTTTCGGCCGGGCAGTATCATTTTGGCCTAGTCTTTACTAAATAATTTTTTTATTTATGTTGCCTTGGGAAAAGCTGACAACTTTACACTTTTGGTTTAATCCTTATCCGGGTCCGGTGCGCGGTTCTATAATGCAGGGTTTGCTGATATTATTTGGCTTGCTGTTGATCGCGGCTATTATTTTGGCGGTGATGTCCGGCCGCAAACAGGCCAATCCGGCGGTTAATAAACTATTTAAAAAATTACAAAACTACGCCGGTTGGCTAAGCGTTTTTGGTTTTGTGATTTTATTTTTCTTCGCCGAGCAAATTCCTTATTTGGCCGGTCGGTTTTGGACTTTGATTTGGCTACTGGTTGCAGTTTTGTGGCTGGGTTATATCGGCCGCTGGGGATTTATCGAATTACCCCGCCGCCAAGCCGAGTTGGCCGAACAACAACGTCGTCAACGTTATATCAACACTGGCAAAAAGAAATAAGACAGAATTTAGATTTAGTTTAGAATTACATGCTATAGTATAAGCATGTAATTTTATTTATATAATAATATGATCAAAAAAATCGCTTTAATCTATGGCCTTTTGGCCATCGTCCTCGTCGCGCTAGCCGGTGGAGCGGCTTGGTATTTTAATAAACCCACGCCGGTGGCGATTGACGACACTATTCCACCAACAGCCACCGACTGTACTGACGAACTAGACACCCGCTGTTGGCAGACTTATAGAAATGAGGAATATGGGTTTGAGTTTAAGTTTCCGGCGGGGTGGGAAGTGGAGTCGGATAGTCAATATATTGACGGGAGTCTTTACGCACTAGTGTTTACTACCTACAGGACTCCGGTGGAAAGACTCCCGTTTTTGGTTGTTAGGGAAAAGTGGTCGTATCAAAATGAAAAAGAAGAAATTAACGATTCTGGTTCTCCATTTACCAAAGTTATTCAGGAGGGTGATGTAACCGTGGGAGGTGCGGCTGGCAAGCAACTTACTTACTCAACCGACATAGGCATCAATTTTCAAAAGACTATTATTCAAACCTCTGATTTTGTTTTTGTTTTCGATTCTTACGAAAATGATGCTCATTTTAGCAAAATTATATCCACTCTAAAGTTCATTTAAAGTTTAGATTTTTTTCATCTTTCATTTGGTATACTGGGACCATCAACTAAAAGGATGGTCCTTTTAGTTGGCACGCATTGTTCGTTTACAAAGGAGACGAGATATGAAATGGACGAGCTTCTCTTTAGGAAAAGTTTAGAATCTTTTTAGAATTG
>CAZFXZ010000052.1:0-2590 GCA_964523165.1 uncultured Gammaproteobacteria bacterium | reverse complement strand
TTTTATGGCTTCAAAAATTCGTCTAGCGATAAACGGTTTTGGTCGGATCGGTCGAGCGGCTTTCAAAATCGCTTTAGAAAAATATAGTAAAAATTTGGAAATCGTGGCTATTAACGACTTGACCAGCCCGGCTAATTTAGCTTATTTATTGAAATATGATTCAGTTTATGGTCGCTATGACAAAAATGTTAGCGCCGATGCTAATCATTTGATTGTCAATGGCAAAAAATATCCGGTTTTTGCCCAAAAGGAACCGCAAAAATTACCTTGGAAAAAAATGGGTGTTGATGTGGTGTTGGAATGCACCGGCTTTTTTCGCGACGCCAAAGGTGCTGGTTTGCATCTCAAAGCCGGGGCGAAACAAGTTATTATTTCCGCACCGGGTAAAGAAGATGTTCAAGATACTTTGGTTTTAGGTACGACCGAAACAATTAGTAAATTAAACAAGGGAAAGATTATTTCCAACGCTTCTTGTACGACCAACTGCATCGCGCCGGTCATGCAAGTTTTGCACGACACTTTTGGTGTTGATAAAGCTTTGATGAGCACTGTTCATGCCTATACGGCCAGTCAGGCTATTGTTGATGGACCAAATCCCAAAGATCCGCGCGAAGGTCGAGCCGGGGCACAAAATATTGTCCCAACTTCGACCGGGGCGGCGACAGCCACAACCAAAGTCATTTCTGATTTGCAAAATAAATTCGATGGCATCTCTTTGCGCGTGCCCGTGCCTTGCGGTTCAATATCCGACATTACTTGTGTTTTAAAGAAAAACGTGACCGTTGAGCAAATTAACAAAGCTTTTATGGCTGCGACCAAGAAACCGATGTACAAAAACATTTTAGCTGTTTCATCGGATGATTTGGTGTCCCATGACATTGTTGGCAGTAGTTACTCAGCTATAGTTGATTTGCAATTTACGCGAGTGGTTGGTGGTAATTTGGTCAAAGTTTTAGCTTGGTACGACAACGAATATGGCTACAGTAATCGCTTGGTTGAAATGGCCGTGGCCGTAGCCAAAAAATAATTTTTTATGCCAACCTCTAACGGTCAAAAACGTTTTTCCAACATCTTTCTTTTGACGTTACTCATCGCCGCGCTGATCACGTGTCTGTGGTTGTTGCGACCGTTTCTAATGACGATCTTGATCGCCGGCATGCTGGCCTCAATTTTTTGGCGCCCCTATCAATGGTTGATCAAAAAAATGGCTGGACGGCCAAGTTGGGCGGCTTTGTTGATGACTGTTATCGTGACATTAGTTATCGTTTTGCCATTTAGTTATTTTGTCATGCTGTTGTCCAAGCAAACCGTCGAAGTTGTCGGTTTGGCCAGCAGTACGGTGACCGATCCGAGTTTCCAGCAAAATGTTTACGATCGCTACATCCAACCTTTGCAGTTTTTAGATCCCGATTTTAAAAATATTCAGGGTTATTTGGGTCAGATTTCCGCCAAAGCCGGTGGTTGGGCTTTAAACTTTGGCACGGTCATCATTCGCAATGCCACGAGTTTTGTCGTCAACTTCTTGATTTTGTTGGTCACGCTGTTTTTCATGTTCAAAGATGGTCGTCAACTGGTTGAACGAATAATGGATTTGACGCCGCTATCCAATCGCTACGACAAAGAAATTTTCCAAAAATTTCGCGATGTCAGCTATGTCTCAATTATCAGCACTTTTATCATCGCCATCGCTCAAGGCTTGACCGGGGCGATTGGTTTTGCCATTGCTGGTTTGCCAATCTTGGTTCCGGCTGTCCTGATGGCTTTTACTTCGCTTTTGCCCTACATTGGACCATTTGTGGTTTGGGGGCCAGTGGCCGCTTATTTGGCCATCGGCGGAGAATATTTTGCCGGCGGTGCCATCGTTTTGGCCGGTTTGGTCAGCAGTGTGGTTGATAACGCCCTGCGGCCATATTTGATGAAAGGCAAGACGGCCGTGCATCCGATGATAATTTTGTTTAGCATTTTTGGCGGGCTGATGATTTTTGGTTTTTGGGGATTATTACTCGGTCCGTTAATTATCGCTATTACTTTTACGCTCTTGCATATTTATGAGTTAGAATACGGCCCTTGGCTAGAAAAATAATTATAAAAATAATTTAATTATTAATAATTTTAATCATATGTACGAAGAATCAACCAATCGTTATTGTGGCTGGTGCGACGCCAAGACCGGTCGGGTCATTGGCGTTTTGGTCGCTGTTTTATTGGTGGTGGCCAGCTTGGCCGGACTATTATTAGTCCGGAACTGGTATAAGTCTTATAGCTATATCGGCGTGCCGGAAACACGAGATATGGTTTCGGTGGAAGGCGTTGGTAAGGTCACGGTCATTCCTGATATAGCAACCTTTAGTATTGGCGTGCAAACAGAAAAGCCAACCGTAGCTCAAGCTCAAAAGGAAAATACTGACAAAATGAACGCTATCGTCAAAGCGCTTAAAGATATGGGCGTCAAAGATGAAGATATTCAGACCAGCCAGTATAATATTTATCCGCAATATGATTGGGCTGACAATCGTCAAACCTTGCGCGGCTATCAAGTCAATCAAGATGTCATGGTCAAAGTCCGCAATCTAGAAAAAGTTGGCGAAGT
>CAZFXZ010000051.1:0-3044 GCA_964523165.1 uncultured Gammaproteobacteria bacterium | reverse complement strand
CATGAACCAAGACATGGTGACTTCACCTCCCAGCATCTACCACGGTCAGTTCTACACTTCGCAAGACTGGCCCTTGGACATCGACGAGACCAAACAGTATCGTCTGAGCTTTCGAGCTCGCAACCACGACCCCGATGTTCTCCCCAGAAACATGAAAATTATCCTGACCGAGGGAGATAACTACTGCTCGGATTGGCCTCTCTATACTCTCGAAGATCAGTACGCGCTGGTCTCCGACGAACAAGAGATCACCATAGAAAACAACTACCCCGACTGGCAAGACTACGAAGTCGTCCTGACCCCGGAGTTTTCCAGTTCAGAAGCCACGTTGCGTTTCTTCTTTGGCGACAAAAAAGGCCAGATCGATGTCGACGACATCGTCTGGACAGAAGAAGACCAACCCGTCGAAGACGCGCCTGAGGTTTTCAACCTCCTACTCAACGGCGACGCGGAAAACCTCAATGCCGGAGAGTGGACACTCTACAACGCTCTAAACGTGGCAACCGTTGAACGTGACTGCTCCCAACCCCTGACCGGCGATTGCAGTTGGGGTTTACTCAACGCCACTTCAGCCCCCGACTACTGGTACAGCCAATGGCGACAAACCGTCACCGTCCAGGCTGGGCAGAGCTACACCTTGTCCTACCAGGTGGCCTCTAAAGACATTATGCAAATGGCCGTGGCCGCCCAACAAGCTAATGGGACGCTGGACTACTACAGTGATGAAGTCGTCCTCAGACCCACACCCCAGACCAAAAGCCATGTCTTTACGGCCTCAGCCAGCGGCTCGCTGACGATCTCCTTTCGCTTCGGCACCGGCAGCTTCGTCCGCATCCGTCTAGACGACGTCAGTCTGACCGAAATTCCCTGAAACTCTTCACCCATCCTGGTTTCGCGCTGGGGTGGGTTTTTTATTTAAAATTTAAAACTTTTTTAACTTTTGTTTAATATCGTTGTGTTATGGTTAGAGCATGTCAAAACACAACAAAAAATTAGGTCGCTGGGGTGAAGATTTGGCTTGCGATTTTTTGCGTCGACACGGCTATGATATTTTGCAAAGAAACTATTTTTGCGTCGGTGGGGAAATCGACATTATTGCTCAGCGCGACGAGGCGCTATGTTTTATTGAAGTCAAAACCCGCCGCTCAACCCGTGGTGGGGCAGTCGAAGAATCAGTCAGTCCGCGCAAGTACCGTCGGGTTAATCAGGCCATCAGCCACTATTTAAATCGTTATGATATTCAGACCGATGATTTGCGTCGGGCGATTATTACGGTCAAAGCCTTGCCGCCGACTACGGCCCGTTTAAACTGTTGGTGGATTTGACAAAAAAATAGCCAAGCAGTACACTCTTTACAAGATCGCTCTTATACAGGGTGGTTTTTTTATTGCCATTAATTTATAATAACTATTACTTATGGCTCAATCACCAATCATGGCAGCCATTCAACAAATCTGCCAAGAAAAAAACATCTCCGTCGAATCGGTCGTCTCCACGATCGAATCGGCTTTGGCCGCCGCTTATCGTAAGGATTTTGGTCAAAAAAATCAGAATATTCAAGTTAAGTATGATCCAGAAACTGGCCAATCGGAAGTTTATGATGTTAAAACTGTGGTCGAAGATGAGTTAGCTCAAAAAGCGGCCGAAGAAGAAGCTGCTCGTCAAGCCGCTTTGGAACGTGGTGAAACTCTACCTGAACCAGAACCAGTTGTTCACTCCGAAGATCAAGAAGAAGGGGAAGAAGAATTAAAGTTTAATCCTAAATTTCATATTTCTTTATCTGATGCCAAAGAGTTGAAAAAAGATCCGGAAATTGGCGAAGAAATCAAGGTGGCGCTAGAGGTCCCCAGTGATTACGGTCGCATGGCCGCCCAAACTGCCAAACAAGTTATCATTCAACGTCTACGTGAAGCGGAACGCCAGACTATTTTTGATGATTTCAAAGATCGCCAAGGCAGTGTCATGGTTGGTACTGTTCAACGTCGCGAAGGACCAAATGTTTTAGTCGATATCCAAAAAGCTACGGCCTTATTGCCGATCGAAGAACAAGTCGAACGCGAACGTTATATTTTGGGCGCCCGTTTCAAATTTTATATCATGTCGGTGGAGCTGGGCACGCGTGGTCCAGAAATCATCGTTTCCCGTCGCTCGCCGGAAATCGTCCGCGAATTGTTTACTATGGAAATCCCGGAAATTTCTAATGGTTTAATTGAAATCAAAAAAATCGCTCGTGACGCCGGTTTTCGCAGTAAAGTTTCAGTCTTTACCGAACAAGAAAATATCGATCCGATTGGTTCATGCGTTGGTCAGCGCGGCAGTCGCGTCCAGACGATTATTAGCGAACTGGGCGGAGAAAAAATTGATATTATTCAATGGAGTGAAGACGCGGCGACTTTTATCGCTGCCGCTTTATCGCCAGCCAAAATCAGCAGCGTAGAAATTAACGAAGAAGCCAAAGAAGCCACAGCCATTGTTGACAGCGATCAGTTGTCTTTAGCGATTGGTCGAGCCGGTCAAAATGTCCGCTTGGCTTCACAGTTGACTGGTTATAAAATTAACATTGTGGAAATTAAAAACGGCGAAAAGCGTGAAGTTAGTGAGGAAGAATTTGATCAAGAAGCTATTAAGTCAGAAGAAGCTTAATAAAAAAACATGTTACATACTTTTTACGTCGCAGTTTTTTATCAGCCGGTTTTAAACTTGTTGATCTGGCTTTACAACATTTTGCCCGGCGCCGACATCGGTGTGGCGATTATTGTTTTGACGATTATCTTGAAATTGATTTTGTTTCCTTTTTCTATTCAATCGATCAAAGCTCAGCGGGCCATGCAAGCTTTACAGCCCAAACTTGATGCTTTAAAGCAACAATATAAAGATGACAAAGAAGCTTTGTCTCGCGAGATGATGATTTTGTATCGCAACGAAAAAGTTAACCCCTTTTCTTCGTGTTTGCCGTTGTTGGTCCAATTGCCGTTCTTGATCGCTGTTTATCAAGTCTTCCGTGACGGTTTGCTCAACCATGAAAATTTTGGTTTGCTTTATTC
>CAZFXZ010000050.1:0-3189 GCA_964523165.1 uncultured Gammaproteobacteria bacterium | reverse complement strand
CGACGGCTGTGGACAGCCGTTTTTCTTTACAACTGTTTAGAGAAGTTATAAAGTATTGTCAGCTTGGGGGATGTAATTTTTCACCTCTTACCAGCCAGGAGGAAGCGTGTCCAAAGGGTCACGTACCACGGCTAAAACCGAGGGAGGCGACAGTCGTCAATCTCCTCAAATCGAAACTCCCGAAGCGCGAGAAGAAAGGCTTGCGCGTGCGGCCATCGAGATTGCCGAGAGAGATTTGGTGACGGAGGGTGATCTGGGAGACGACGTCAAGTTTCTCAGCCTCAAACAAGAACCTTGCCATGTTTGTCACAACGGTGATGCTCACAAGCATCCCATTTTGCGACATCGTGGCGTCATTTTGTCTCTGGGGTTGGAAATTTTTTGCTGCATGAGGTGCGGGGTGATTTCCACGGCCGAAGGTCACCTGACCAAAGACCGACTCCATCGACTACGCCAAGAGGCACGAACGCTACAAATCGTGTCGACCAACTGAAAATTTAACCGGGAACATCTTCCCGGTTTTTTTATTGGCTGATTTTTGTTATACTAGCTACTACTATGTTGCGTCATCAAGTCGCCAATTTTATCAGCCAACTCGCTCAAACTGCCATCGCCGACAGCGATATTGTCGCTCCACCCAAAGCCGAATTAGGCGATTACGCTTTTGGTTGTTTTGCTTTAGCTAAAGAAAAACAAAACAGTCCTGTTGAGATAGCAAAAAAACTAGCCGGCGATATTAAGGCTGTTTTGCAAAGCGATTCACTAATCGCCGAAGTTTTAGCCGCCGGGCCATACATCAATATTACTTTAAATTCTAATATTGTCGCTAAGCAAGTTTTGTCAGTTACACCGACGATTAGTCCGACAGGCCAAAAGATTTTGTTAGAAACTTTTCAGTCCAACCCATTTAAAGAATTTCACATTGGACATTTTCGCAACGTCATTACCGGTGAAAGTTTGCGGCGTTTGCTTTTGGCCGCCGGTCATAACGTCACGACTGTTTCATATATGGGTGACGTCGGTGGTCACGTGGCGGTTTGGCTGTGGTATTATCAAAATTTTTTGACCGACAAAACTCCCGGGCCTAAATTTACCAAATGGGTTGGAGAAATTTATGCTCAAGCTAAAGCCAAAGCTCAAGAAGATGAGTCTTATCGTGAACAAATCGCCGAAGTTAATCGTCAACTTGATGCTCGACAGCCGGAGTTGATTTCATTGTGGCAAAAGTTGCGTCAGCCGTGTTTGGATGATTTTTGGCGCATCGCTAAAGAATTAGACGCCACTCTGGATGATAATTTTTTTGAAAGTCAAAGTGAAGGTCCGGGCAAAAAATTAGTTGCTGAATGGCTGGAGCAGGGTAAGGTCAAAAAAGATCAAGGCGCCGTGATCGTCGATCTGGCTGATAAGCTCGGCGTGTTTTTGTTGCTAAAAACTGACGGCACAGCGCTGTATTCGACTAAAGATTTGGGCTTGATCACTTTAAAAAAACAAAAATATGATTTTGATTTATCGGTTGTGATCACCGGCAGTGAGCAAGATCATTATTTTGCTCAACTTTATGAAACTATGGATCGTTTTGCTTTACTGCCCAAAGAAAAAAATATTCACGTCAGCTATGGTTTAGTCTCTTTGGCCGACGGCAAAATGTCCTCACGACTTGGCAATATCATAAGTTATGATGATTTGCACGACCAAGCTATTGCCAAAGCCAAAGCCATTATCGCCGAACGTAATCCTGATTTACCAAACGCCGATCAAGTTGCGACTGCCGTCGGCTTGGGCGCGGTAAAGTTTGCCATGTTGTCGATCGATATGTCCCGGTCGTTGAAATTTGATTGGGCCAGCGCCTTGAGTTTTGAAGGCGATACGGGACCTTATCTACAATACACTTATGCTCGGATCCAGTCTTTGAAACGCAAAGCCGGGAAAATAACAACCGAGATTGATTTTAGTCAATTAAATACGCCGGCCGAACGCCAAATATTGATCAAAATCGCCGAATTTGAGGAAGTCGTTTTGTCGGCGGCCAAAAATTACGCCCCGCCGCTAATTGCTCGTTATGCTTTGGAGTTGGCCACGGCCTTTAATCATTTTTATCATCAACAGCAAATAATTAGTGACTCGACAGCCACGATGACTGCCCGCTTGGCGCTGGCCGATCGCGTCGGTCAGACATTAGCTAAAAGTCTTGACATCTTGAGTATTGGCGTGATCGAAGAAATGTAGTATAGTTCTAAGTTAACTCTTAACTTAGAACTTTTATGCAAGCTGTGTGGCGTGATGTTATTTTGGCCCAAAGCGACAATGTGCGTTTGGTGGATGGCCAATATTATTTTCCTTTTGAATCTATCAATCGTTGCTATTTTCAGGGCAGTACCACCGGCGGAGATGCCGATCCGGTCCGGTATTACGACATCGTTGTTGATGGGCAAATCAACCAAGATGGGGCTTTTATGCCGGCCCAAACCGATGGTCAATATTTGGTCTTTGGACCGGGTGTGGAAATCAAGCCAGATATTTAATATTTTTTTTAGATTGTTTTTAGATTTGATGGTTTATACTGCTCGCAGGTCGAATAATTTTAAAATAAAATATGAAACTATCACATCGTTTAATTTTTGTCAGTGTTGTCGTCTCGATCTGCGCTATTGTGACTTGGCTGTTGAGTAATTAGCCTTTGTAGTCGGCGGTTTGCTATACTGCCAGCATGATCGTTTGGCCAACGTTTGTTTTGGAACAGCAGCAATATGACCGCGGTTTGACTAAGGTTGCCGGTTTGGATGAAGCCGGCCGCGGTCCGTGGGCGGGGCCCTTGGTAGCCTCAGCCGTGATTTTTGATATAAAAAATTTTTCCTTAACCGGTTTACGTGACTCCAAATCTTTAAGTGCCAAACAACGTCAAGATTTAGTCCAACAAATTAAAGAGCAAGCGATATCGTGGGCGATCGGCCAAGTCAGTAGTCAGGAGATTGATCGGTTTGGTTTGCAGTTGGCTAATAAGGTGGCCATGAAAAGAGCTATTGCCGCCCTGCAACTTTCACCTGATTATATTTTGACCGATTATGTCGGGCGGATAAACTTTCGCACACCTTTTGAGGTCGTGATCAGGGGCGAATCAGTTTCATTGTCGATTGCCGCCGCTTCGATTTTAGCCAAAGTTTATCGTGATGAGTTGATGATGAATTTTGC
>CAZFXZ010000049.1:1857-3276 GCA_964523165.1 uncultured Gammaproteobacteria bacterium | reverse complement strand
TTGACTTTATTTATCTGAAGTGATAGATTACCGCCGACACGTTATACTTATTAATTACTCTTTATGCCAATTAAACAAGCTGCTAAAAAGGCTTTTCGCCAAGACCAAGTCAAGGCCGCTCGCAACATGGTCATGCGAAAAAAGATTGATAGTTTGGTCAAAAACATTCGCAAGGCTGTGGCCGGCAAGCAAATTGCTGAAGTTGAAAAAACTTTTGTCGAGCTGCAAAAGGCCATCGACAAAGCCGCCAAGCGTCATGTCTTGCATCCCAATAAGGCCGCCCGTCTAAAATCTCGGGTCAAGGCCACGATCAACAAAGCTAGCAAATAAAAAATTAAACCCCGTCCGCGGGGTTTTTTGATTGCCATAGCTGTGTTATAATGTAGTAGTAAAAAAATATTTATGACCACTGAAAATCATTATGATCACGAGCGCGGTCAGGATTTTGACGGCGCGGCCCGTCGGCCGGACTTGCGCGAAAATTTAGAAATTTTTGACGAGATAGATCGTGAAGCGGCCCAAAAAGAGAGAGCTATTAAAACGGCTCATGATCTTTACCGAGCTTATTTTGCCAGCGCCAAAGAACAGCCACAAATGTTTAAGCATGAACTTTTTGACGCCTTGACTGAAGTGGTTAGGAAGATTGAAGTGACCGATATCGGAGCTTTGGAGAATATTGTCAAAAAACATTGTCAGGACGGCAGTTGTGGCGAGCTGGAGGGGGAGTTACTGGATATTTTGCGCACAGCTGAACAAGAACAACAAATTGCTTCTTAATAATTTTTTAAATAAAAATTTATGTTTGACGAACAGCCAGCGCAAAACAATCCGACAGTCATGCCTGCGCCAATCATGGCCGGACCCGGGCCAGTCACCCCTGGTCATTGGGGCCGGGCGATTTTACTGGCCGTGGTCATTGCTTTGGTCGTGGGCGGCGGGATTTTTGTCTGGTATGAATTACAAATTCGCCAAATCCAAAACGAAGCCATCGATCAGCAGGCCGCTTTGCAGCAACAACTTTCTGAGATTCAAGCTAAATTAAAATAATTTTAACAATATGTCGCGTTCCCTCTCCACAGTTTTGATGATATTGATAGTAATAATTTTGACTGGCGGCGCCGGTTTGGGCGCTTACTATTATCAAGTTAATCGCTTGGCCTTTGTAAAAAATGATACTCAGGTTGCCACCGATCAACTTCAACGACAAATCGAAGTCGCCCAACAACAATTAGTTCAAGAAGAAAAAGCCAAAACTGATGGTAATAATTATGAATTTAAAACGGAGTGCGCACCTAATGAACCGGTCGTAGAAGGTCGTTGCGAAATGCAGGTTGTTGCTAAGTACAAAAAAACTGGTGAGGAAAAGGTGGTAATTGCTAGCACATCTAAGGCTGTAACCGAAAAATCTTACATGATCGG
>CAZFXZ010000049.1:0-1757 GCA_964523165.1 uncultured Gammaproteobacteria bacterium | reverse complement strand
TTGGATCTACAAAAATCCGAGGGCAACAAAACTTTACGCTTGCTGAATATCTTTGAGGATAAAGCTACTATCATTGCTCAACTACAAGAGCCACGTGAAACATTTGGCTTTTACTGTGGTAGCAATACGCAAACCACTTTAAGTTTTGTTGATGATAAAAATATTACCGCCGGCGTTTATACTTTGCCGACTAATATTGCCAGCTTTTGCACTGACGGCGAATGGCTCAAAGAGCCGGTTGCTTCGCGGACGGAAAAAATCGACCTGACTAAAATCGTTAAATAAAACGACTAACATAAAAATCCCCGATTAGTCGGGGATTTTTTATTGTTTGGTGATCTCAGCGATCAGTCGGTCAAATAATGCTCGACTGTCAGCGCGACTAGATTTTATTTTGATGTCAGTTTGTAGCAGTAATTGATAAATTGATATTAATTGTTTAGCGGTAAAACGTTTGGCTTGTATTAAACCTTTTTGAACGACAAAAGGATGAATTTTAAATTCACTAGCTAAGGCGCGCTGGTTGTTTTGGCCGGCGTCTAGCGCTTCACGTAGTTGGATCAAAATTCTAAATTGCCGAGTGATCATGGTTAATAAATAAAGCTCATGAGCGCCACTTTGTAATTGATCGGCTAAAAGTTGGTGGGCGAGACGAGAGTTTTTGTTGGCCAGCGCATCGATGAAATTAAAAACATTATCATCAAATTGGCCGGCGACTAATTTTTTTACTAACTCGGGGGTGATTTGCCCCCCGTCGGCTAGAGCCGCCAACTTAGCCAGCTCGTTGTCCATTTGCCACAAATCGCTGCCGACGCGTTCGATCAATAAATTTACGGCTGACAAATCAATTGCGGCTTGTTTGATTTTGGTTTGCGCGACGATCCAGTCGGACAAAGCTCGGCCTTCCAGCCACTGAAATTCTTGGGCAAATTTTTCTTTTTTCAATCTTTTTAATAAAACATTATCAGCTCGCAGTTTCTGCGTTTCCAAAAAAACTAACATGATTTCATCATTGTCGATGTCGTCTAAAATTTTTGCCACTTCTTTGGCGGCGTCTTTGCCTTCGGCGGCTAGATCTTTAATGACTATCAAACGTCGCCGCGCCAAAAAAGGTCGAGCGGTCACCGCTTGATTAAAATCGGCCAGATTCATTTTAGCCCCGTTTAAAATAGTAATATTAGAACCGCTAGGATCAATGTCTTTTTTGAATTTAGTCTGAATCTCGACTAGCTTTTGCTGACTGCGCCAAGTATCCGGACCGTGAAGGAAAATTATCATAACTTTTATTTGGCTTGACCCCAATTCTGGCCATGGCCGACTTCCACGACGATCGGCACGCGTAGTTTGTAAACGTCTTCCATGGTTTTTTTGATTAGCTGGCTAGCAGTGTCAACTAGCTCTTTTTTTACTTCAAAGACCAGTTCGTCATGGACTTGCAAAACCATTTTAACATCGCCGTTAAACTTTTTAGTCACTTCTTTATCGATGGCAATCATGGCTAGCTTTATCAGATCAGCGGCTGTGCCTTGAATGGGGGCGTTGACGGCCATGCGCTCAGCTGCCTTGCGAGCTTGCGGCAGACTGGAATGAATATCGGGCAAATAACGGCGGCGACCAAATAGTGTTTCGACATAGCCGTTGTCCCGAGCTTGCTCTAAAGTGTTTTGCAAATATTCGGCCACGCCGGAAAAGTTTTCAAAATATTGTTCGATAAAATACTGAGCTTCGGTTTGTGAAATGCCCGTCCGCCAGGAAAG
>CAZFXZ010000048.1:2451-3762 GCA_964523165.1 uncultured Gammaproteobacteria bacterium | reverse complement strand
GGCCAATGGTGGCATGACGGCTGCTAAAAACAAACCGGCCAAGGCGACAATCAGTCCGGCTGACATCAAAGGTACGATCAACAAGTTAGCCAGCGGGGCAATGACTGACGCTTGGCCAAAATGGTACAAAATAATCGGGACAGTTGGGATCTGGGCTGACAAGGTCATAGCCAAAGATGAAGACACTATCGTCGGCCAATGTAATTTTTTTAGTAACGGTTGAAGTAAAGGCCCAAAGCTTTGCAGACCCCAAACAGCCGCGACCGAAAGTTGGAAACCAATATCGACGACCAGTAAGGGATTGATGGCGATCATGACTGCAGCCACCAAAATCAAAGACCAGAGATTATCATTCAAGCGGCCAACGTGCTTAGCTAGTAAACTCAAACCACCCATGATCGCCGAGCGCACAGCGCAAGCCGGCCAACCAACGGCCGTAATAAACAAAAACAAAAAAATTATCACGGCATAAAAATTTTGCCGGCGGGTCAAACCAATCGCTAGACCTAATCCTTCCAACAAAGTCACAATCAACGCGACATGCAAACCGGAAATGGAAATGACGTGCGTCAGGCCAGTGATGGAAAATTTATTTAACAAATCAAGATCTAGACCGGCCCGCTGACCAAGCAACATTGCTTTGAGCAACTCACCACCGGGCGGCCGGACAGCCAAATCAATAGTTTTTGCCAAACGATCAGTGACTCTGATCAACCCGGCAAAATATTTATTACCACGATCGTGGGCCGTGATTTGTATTTGATTGGCATAACAAGTCAAAAATATTTTGTCGCGAGCTAAATACCAATCGTAGCGAAAGCCATTAAATGGCTCGGGGTGTTGTAAGCGACAGGTAACTTCCAATTCATCACCATAATGATAAAGCGGCCAAAGATTAGTGACAACCAAGACCCTCCGACTGTCAGTGGTAGCAACTGTCAATTTAGTCGAGCTCAAACCACGTTGCGGTGGTCGGATAATTGTCGCTGTAAAAGTTTCAACCTTATCACTGACAGCTAAATCATCAGGCCACCACCAATAAGCCCGACCCACGGCCAGGCCGATCAGCAATAATAAAATTACAAAACGCCAAATGGTGATTTTATTCATCAACACCAGCCTATCACCAAACTTCTAAACAAAATCTAAATTGCGGTTTTCGCTCACAGCGTCATTTCGACCGAACTTTTCAAGACAACGACGGATTATATCCCACTGTCATTTCGACCGAAGTGTCGCAAAGCGACACGAATCGACGGATCGGGGTCCGGTCGAGATGACAGAGTGGGGCGGAGCCTACCCCGAGCCTGT
>CAZFXZ010000048.1:0-2351 GCA_964523165.1 uncultured Gammaproteobacteria bacterium | reverse complement strand
CGGATCGGGGTCCGGTCGAGATGACAGAGTGGGGCGGAGCCTACCCCGAGCCTGTCGAGGGGGTCGAGATGACAGAAGAGGGTAACTAATCTTTGATCGAGCCGTGTTTGCGTAAATGTATTTCAGCCCGCTTTAAATCATCGGGATAACCAACCGGCAACCAATAATCGGTTTTGACGATCGTAACGGGATGGTCTTGAGCCATCCAAGCCACCGTCGACGGCAAACCAAACTCCTGGCCATCTTTGACTGGGACTAAATCATATTCAAAAATATGTCGATCCAAAACAAACATCCCGACGTCAACTAAATATTGTCCACCGGCCGGTAATTTTTCGTAAGTGATATTTTTTAATTTACCTTGGTCGTCAAGAGTGATGGGACCCAAATAACGCTCTTGCTCCAGCATTACTTCTTTAGCCAAGACGCTACGAGGAAATTCCAAACAACGCGACACGTCATGGGCGCAATAAACGTCATCCCCAGCCAAAACCAAAAATCTATCAACTAAAAAATCTTTACAAGCCCACAAAGCTCCGCCTGTGCCATTTAAGTCTTTTTGCTCAACATAAGTGATCTTTTTGCCATTATAAAAATCACCAAAATAATCTTTGATTTGTTGGCCCAAATAACCAATGACAAAAATAACTTCGTCGATTTGGCTGGGCAAAAGTTCAATTGTATACGCCACTAAAGGTTTATCTTTGACGCGCAACATTGGCTTTGGCACTTCGTAGGTCAACGGTTGCATGCGCGTGCCTTTGCCAGCGGCTAAAATCACAGCTTGCATAATTATGGATTTTTAATGAGTTCTTTTTGTCGAGTCCGGATGGCATATTCGGCGCTCGGGATAAAACTTAAAGTTTCACTAATATAGTGAGCGCGTTGTTGACGATCACCAGTCGTCAAAGCCGCCGACTCCAATTTACCCAGGACGTGAAATAGCGGTTCTTTCAAACGATGAGCAATATCGGAACGCTGTTTTTTTTCGTCGGGTGTGCCCTGCAAACACAAAACATAATCGGCCAACGTCAAACCAAAATCAGTTGAGAATTTTTTATTATAAGAAACTAAATCACCACCATCGACTAATTGACTTTGTAAAAAATCAGACAACTCTTTTAATTTGGCCAACATCTCATCGAGCAAGTCATTTTCCGAGCGAGTCAACTCGGGCGCTTCGACGGGCGGTATATCACGACGTTCTGATTCGGACATAAACTTTAGAAAAATATCATTTTAATTTTAGATTTAGTTTAACCACTACTTGCTAGACTAAACGAGCATCATAGAAATAAGCTCTTAGCGATGCTTGTCGTATCGTCTAAGACTTAGAGCCAAAAAACCTCACCTCTTCGAAAAACTCTCTTCGAGCCTGAGCTCTCAGAGCCGAAGGCAGGGCGAGGTTTTTGGTTTGGTTAAACCACGACAAAATTAATTAACTTGTTAGGGACAAAAATAACTTTTTTGATTTCACCTTTCGCCAGCCAATCAGCTATTATTTTATCTTGTCGGGCCGTATTTTCTACAACAGACTGATCACTGTCAACAACCACGCTCAACGTCCCACGCAATTTGCCGTTGACTTGTACGCTAATCGTAACTTCTTCATCAATGATTAATTTTTTGTCATAGTCCGGCCAGCTTTGCTGAAAAATACTTTTTTTACAACCAAGCTTTTCCCACAGCTCCTCAGCCAAGTGCGGGGCAAACGGCGACAGCAAGACAACCAACTTTTCATAATGATCGCGCGAAACAGCAGAAAGTTTTTCTAGTTCATTGGTCAAAATCATCAAAGCGCTAATAGCGGTGTTGAACTTCATGTTTTCTATATCTGCAGAAACTTTTTTAATCGTTTTGTGGACTAATTTTTTTTGACCATCATCGCCTGCTGAGATTTTTTCTGACAAGCGATAAACTTTATCCAAAAATCGTCTCACGCCGGAAATACTATTAGTGTTCCAAGGTTTGGTATCTTCGAGCGGACCCATAAACATTTCATACAGTCGCAAACTATCAGCCCCAAATTGCTCGACGACTTCGTCGGGATTGATGACATTGCCCCGTGATTTTGACATTTTTTCCCCATCTTCACCCAAGATCATGCCCTGATTGCGCAGCTTACTAAACGGCTCGTCAAAATTTATATGTTTGTGATCAAATAAAACTTTAGTGAAAAATCGCGCGTACATCAAATGCAAAACGGCGTGTTCGGCTCCACCGACGTACAAATCAACCGGCAACCATTTTTTTAGCTGGCGACGGGCGGCAAACTTTTTGCTATTATGCGGATCGACAAAACGCAAATAATACCATGACGAACAAACAAAAGTATCCATAGTGTCGGATTC
>CAZFXZ010000047.1:0-4168 GCA_964523165.1 uncultured Gammaproteobacteria bacterium | reverse complement strand
CACGATCGCACCGCTGTGGTTTTGGTTTGGCGTCGCAATTTTGGTCGCCACCGCAGTGCTCTTATACCCCGCCCCGCCGCTGTTCCGGATCATCGCAATCCCGGCCTGTTCAGCAGCCGCCTTTCTGGGGCTTGGATTCATCGGCCTGCAGCTCCTGCCGATCGGGGCCGAGCGTCTGGCCAACGGTACCAGTCCCATGATCACGGCAGTGAAAAATACGGCGTGGGGACAGGAATGGCAGGCGAGCTACTACCACGGTGCCGCCAACGCCGAGGTCCGAGCCGCCGACGACATGGCTGAAAAAAAATTGGCGGAAGTTGAAAAACAGCATCGCGAAGTTTGGCAGGAGGCCGAGACGAAAGTCACGGCCTGGGTCTTCAGCGATCCGGCGACCAAGAGCGACATCACTTTGCCGAAAGGCAAACGGCTCATGGTCGACCTGACCAACACCAACGAAAAATATGAAGGCCGTACGGTTGTAAAATATATGGCCAAGGAAGCTGGTACGGTAAACCCCGATCAAGGTTGGATATACCTCGATCAGCTTCAGACCGTGAGCACCGACGAGGTCGCCCCGGTCATCAAGCTGGGACACAACACCTCCTCTGGCACCTCTCCCACCGCGGTCGCTCCCACGACCGCCTCGTACACCCCGCCCCCGCCCGTCGCCCGCGTCAAGCAGGAAAGCCATATCCTGCAACCGGGCGAAGAGAAAACCTTCAACCTGAAGGTTGAAACCGGCGACACCGCGGTCATCACCGCGGTGGACCCCGACACCAGCTGGGACGCTCTGGGCGCCCAGATCTGGGGTGGCAAAAGCCACGTCACCCCGTGGGACCAAGTCCCACTGGGCGGCCTGAGCTACAGCTTCGACACGGGTCCGCACCCGGTCGTCGCAAATAGCTCAAAAAAGGCGATCAAGGTCAGCATCACGCTCGACTAAGATCGCCAATCACCGGTATGAGTTTGTACAGCGCGTTTCACCACAGGAGGAAACAACGCGCCTGTACTTCTCGTACCGGTTTTCTTTTTGTCATTTTTATTTATTATTGATTTTGTGATAGTGTTCTGTTATAGTAGTACCGCTTCAAAATAAAGTGGCCACGTAGCCAAGTCCCTTCTTCGCCTAATGGCGAATCAGGGTAGAGTCCAGGCTAAGGGTCTGAAATTTAAAGAAGGAGTGGCCACGTAGCCAAGTGGTAAGGCAAGGGTCTGCAAAACCCTCATTCGGCGGTTCAAATCCGCCCGTGGCCTCCAATAAATTCCGCCGTTTATGGCGGGTTTTTATTTTAGATTTAGTTTAGAATCGTTGTGTTATGGTGATTTTGACCATTGCTACTATTTTTTATATAATAATTATTACTCTTATGAAATTCAGCCAAGCACAACTTAATCAACCGGCCGTTAAGGGCGACATTACAGAGTTAAAAAATGATATTTTGAAGTTGAAAAAAGAGCTGGCGACTAAGGTTAGTAAGGACGATTTTGATATGGCCATGATCATTGTTTATCAAAACTTTGAAAGACTAGAAAACAAAATGGATAAAAAGTTTACAGAAGCAGATGAAAAGTTTGATTTTTTGATCACTGGCCAAGACAGATTATTAAAAATGATGGAAAATTACCAAGTAGAAATGGCCGCCAATCTAGCCGCTCATCGTCGCTATGAAAATAATTTTATTGTCATTAATAAAAAATTAAAATTCGCCTAACCTATCTAGTCGGCCAAACATTTTTCTAGTCCCAAATGGGACTTTTTTGTATAATCTACGCTATACGCCATACCCCAGAGGGGCCACTTTGTGGCGACATACGACATACGTAAAATATGCTACAATACCACCTGTTATGGCCAAAAATCTGAAAAAATTAGCAATTATCGACGGCAATGCCTTGATCCATCGGGCTTTTCACGCCTTGCCGCCTTTAACGACCAAAGACGGTCAAATGGTCAACGCCGTTTACGGTTTTGCCAGTATTTTACTCAAACTTTACGCCGACTTAAAACCGGATTATTTGGCCGTGACTTTTGATAAGGCCAAAAAAACTTTTCGTCACGACCTGTACGTCGACTACAAAGCCACTCGGGCCGCCACAGCCGATGAATTGGTTGATCAATTTCCGTTAGTCAAAAACTTAGTCGAGACTTTCAATATTCCGATTTATGAACTAGACGGCTATGAAGCTGACGATCTGATCGGCACGATTTGTAAATCCGTCGACGGGGCCGTGCAAAAAATCATCGTCACCGGCGATATGGACGCTTTGCAACTGGTAGATTTACAGACTCATGTTTTGACGCCCAAAAAAGGTATTAATGAAACAACTGTTTATGATATTAGTGCCGTCGTCGAACGCTATGGACTTAAACCAGGGCAAATCATCGACTACAAAGCTTTGCGCGGTGATACGTCTGACAACATCCCTGGCGTGCCGGGCATTGGTGAAAAAACCGCCACGGAATTGTTACAAAAATTTGGCGATCTGAAAAAAGTTTTAGCGGCCGCTAAAAATGGTGATGCAAATATCAAACCTCGTTATCGCGATTTGCTGGTTGAACACGCCAAACAAGCTTGGCTGTCGCAAAAACTAGCCACCATCAACACGGCTTCACCAATCAAGTTTGATTTAGAATCCGCCCGGGTGGTGGGTTTTGATAAAAATAAAATTTTTCAACTATTTAGCCAGTTGGGTTTCAAATCTTTACTCAGTCGTATCCCCGACATTGCCGGGACTAAAAGCACTTCTACGCAAGCCGGACTTTTTGACGCGCCCAAAATTGCCGATGATGATTTTGTAATTCGTGACGGCTATACGTTGATCAATGACGATAAAGCTTTTGACAAATTTTTAACTCAACTGGCTAAACAAAAAATTATTGGCCTAGACACCGAGACAACTGGTTTAAATACTTTTACCGCCGAGTTGTTGGGTGTGGGGCTTGGCTGGCAAAACGGCCAAGCTTTTTATTTGCCGGTAGTTAATCATCCAGATTGGCTAAAAAAACTCGCGCCAATTTTAACTGACGACAAAGTAAAAAAAGTCGGACATAATTTGAAATACGATTACAAAGTTTTGGCCCAAGCCGGCCTGATAATGAACGGCCTATATTTCGATACGATGATCGCCGCTTATTTGTTAGACTCGGGCAGCAGATCTCACAGTTTAGACAATTTGGCGTTTGAAGAATTTGGTCATCAAATGGTGTCGATTGAGTCGTTGATCGGTCCGCGTGGTAAAAATCAAAAAACCCTAGCCGAAGTTTCACTCTTACGTCTGGCCGATTACTGTTGTGAAGACGTTGATTACTCTTGGCGATTATATGAGCTATTAAAGCCGGAATTAAAAGACAAAGATATCAGCGGCTTGTTTGATAAAATCGAGATGCCCTTAGTCAAAATTTTGTCAGACATGGAATTAACCGGCGTGAAAATCGATGTCGATTTTTTGCAAAAATTAGATAAGCAAATCGAAAAGCAACGCCAAAAAGCCGATTTGGAAATTTTTAAATTGGCCGGGGCGGAATTTAACATCGACTCGCCACTACAACTCAAAGAAATTTTATTTGACCGTTTGGGTCTATCAACCGATGGTTTGAAAAAATTGAAAACCGGCTTTTCGACAGCCGCGGCTGAGCTGGACAAACTGCGCGGCCGACATAAGATCATTGATTTTATTTCCGAACATCGCGAGTTGGCTAAACTGCAATCGACTTACACGCAAGCCTTGCCTAAATTATTAGAAGACAAAACCGGCCGCGTGCATACCACCTTCAATCAAACCATTGCCGCTACCGGTCGATTGTCTTCATCGGATCCCAATTTACAAAATATTCCTATTCGCACCGAGCTGGGAAGTGAAGTCCGCAAAGCTTTTAGCGCCGCGCCGGGCTATGAAATCGTGGCGGCTGATTATTCACAAATCGAGCTACGCATCGTGGCTTCATTGGCCAATGATGATAATATGATCGAAATTTTTAAAAAGGGTTTGGATATTCACAAGGCGACGGCCGCGGCTATCCACAATGTCAGTTTAGATGAAGTCACGCCCGAGATGCGCTACAAAGCCAAAGAAGTAAATTTTGGCGTCCTATATGGCATGGGGGCTTTTGGTCTTTCCTGGCGGACGGGCATTTCACAAACCGAAGCTCAGTATTTTATCGAACAAT
>CAZFXZ010000046.1:0-4516 GCA_964523165.1 uncultured Gammaproteobacteria bacterium | reverse complement strand
ATTACGGCTGATAATTTGCTTAACAATGGCGAGTTTATAAAATGGTTGGCCGAATATTATGAAGACGAGGAAGTTTCTGAACATAATATTGATCGTCTCAAAGAAATTTATGCCGAGTTTGATTTTGAAAAACAGGCTGCGACTAAAAGTCGAGATTTGATTCGTGATTTCAAACTGACTTATAGCGCAGAAATTCGCCAAGCTTTGGGTGTCGTTTTGACCAATAAAGATTTTTCCGACATTGAAGGTTGGTTGGCTCGACAGGTCAAAAAAGATCCCGAGCAGATTTTATCTTTAGCTGAAACGTTTAAGCAATTTAAAGAATTACCCAATCAAGTCAAAGCGGCCGAAGCGGATTTTGACCAAGCTGTGTCCAAGACTCGCAGTCAATCGGAAAAGTTGCGCAATTTACAAACCGCTCGTCAAGCTCAGGCCGATTTTCAAAAAACCGCCAATTGGTTTGCTAGAACATTCAAAATTGGTAAACGGGCTAGAGAAGTTTACGACAATTTAGATTTGGCTAAAGAGGCTTTGCGTCAGGATAAAAGTTTGGACTTAGCCAAAATTGATTTGTCTAGCGACGAGGGTCTAGAGAAAGTTTTGGAACAAATTGAACAATCTAAAGTAGCTATCAATGAAGCCAGTCGAGCTAAAGCGGTCTTGCAAGAAAACATGCAAAAGATCCGCGAGCAAATTTTTGACAGAATCGAGCCGGCGACTATGATTTTTGGCTTGGCTCACGATCGTTTGATCCAAGAAATTCAGACTTTGACTCAGAGTTCCGACGTAACTAATTTAGACAAAGCCCAACAACGTTTGGAAAAAATGAATAATCCTGAAAGAAGCGGGTTTATTGATCTGGCACTATATGCGCTTGACAATCCCGGTAGTATTGAGGGGCTGCAACGAGCCATCGATGAAAAAATTGAAATTTTATTAACCGACGGCATTTGTCGGGCTATTAAAGATTTTAGATTTCCCGCTAATGGCAGTTTTGACAGTTTGCAAAAGAGTTTAAGAAATTTGATTGATAGAGAGCAAGCTGGTTCGAAGGTCGGTTATGAGGTTAAATTTCTTATCGCCAAAACTCTAGAAGATATTTTGGCCGATGACAAAAATTTTGCCGGACCCGACGGTAAGGCCAAAAAAGTTTTGGTCAAATCTTTATTGTTGAAAATATAAATTTATGACGATTGACATCAAGCAAATCGAAGCGGCCATCAAAAATAATGACAGTGCTCAAGTTCAAAATTTGCTGCAGCAATTTTTTGCTCAAGATATCAGCGACGACGACAAAGCGGCGGCCCATGTCATGCTGGTCAAAACCTACATGCAGATCATGAATGACTTGCAACTTGATTATAAAAATAAATTACAAAAAGCCACTAGGCTTATGGAGCGGGCTGATACCGTTGAGCAAAATATGTCAGCGCAAATTAAAATAAAAGAAGAAATCAGCCAGCTCTAAGTCGTTCTTTCTTTAAAAAATGCCGCCCGCGGGGCGGTGTTTTTTGTTTTTGACAAACTGTAGCCTACCGAAATTTCACCGTCAGATGCGTCTGACGGTTTTTTTTATCCAGTCGCTCGCGAGCGACTGGATTCATTTGCCCTTTTTATGATAAATGCTAAAATGGCAGAGCTATGTCAGAAACCAAAAAAATCGTAGTAAAAATCGGCTCCAATGTCATCGCTGGCAATCGGACTGGTTTGAGTCGGGAAACTTTAGCTAGGCTGATTGGTCAGATGGCTCAATTGCGACAAAAGGGTTATCAGATCGTTTTGATTACTTCAGGTGCGATCAGCTCCGGTCGTGAAGTGTCTGATCTATCAAATATCGCTGACGAAAATTTACGTCGCCAAGCTTTAGCGGCTTTGGGCCAAGCCAGACTAATGCAGATTTACCATGAATTTTTTGATCAACACAAAATTAATGTGGCGCAAATTTTGGTGGTCCGCGAAGATTTTTTGAGTCGCAAACATTTTGATAATTTTCAAAAAACTGTTGAAACTTTGCTTGATCATGGCATAATCCCGATCATCAACGAAAACGACGCCATTGCCGTCAAAGAGTATGCCTTTTTGGACAATGATCAGTTGGCAGCTCTGACGGCTGTGGCCTTGGGCGCTGACTATTTGATCAACCTGACTAATATTGATGGTTTGTATTCAGCCGATCCCAAAAAAGATCCGACTGCCAAATTGATCAGAGAAGTCAGCGACGGTGGCAATAAGCTTGAAGAGATGTGCTCTAGAGATACTTCGTCTTTTGGTAGTGGGGGAATGTTGGGTAAGGTTAGAGCGGCCAGCTTGGCCGCCAAAAACGGCACGGCGGTAATCATAACCAATGGTTTGATCGCCGGTAATTTAGCGTCGGCGATCTTGGCTAAACCAGCCGGTACATTTTTTAAGCCTTTAAAAAAATCACGATCCAATCGTGACAAGTGGTTATTGTTGGGTGCTTCAGCCAAAGGTAAAATTACCATTGATGATGGGGCGGCTACGGCACTGCGCGCCGGTAAAAGTTTGTTGGCTGTCGGACTGATCAATGTCTCAGGGCAATTTAGCGCCAAAGATATTGTAGAAATCGTCGATCGCAAGGGCGAAACCTTGGCTTGCGGCATCACTGCTTACAGCTCCAAAGACTTAGAGCGGGTGGTCAAACTTAGACAAAATAAAGACAATGAAAGCATCAAGAAAAATTTTGCCAAAGAAGTTATCCATGTTGATAATTTAACTATTCTTTAACATGAAAAACAAAATTTTACGTCTGGCGATCGTGGGTGGTGGAGTGATGGGCGAGGCGATAGTCAAAGCTATTATCAATCAAAGACTTTTGTCGGCCCAAGACATTTTTATTTGCGACCTAGATACTAAAAAGCTACAAAAATTACAAAAAAGTTTAGGCGTCAAAACCTCGACAAATTTTTCAACCGTGGCAGGTAAAGTCGGGATCGTGATTTTGGCTATCAAGCCCCAACATTTTAGCGATTGGCGCATTCAAGAAAAACGCCATCTGACTAATAAACATTTACTTGTTTCAATCATGGCCGGAGTCGGCGTGTCGGCTTTAAAAAAAGCCGGCACGACCAAAGTCGTGCGGGCCATGCCCAACACGCCGGCCCAAATCGGCCAAGGCATGACGGTCTGGACAGCCGATAAAAGTATTACGGCTAATCAAAAAACTTTAGTCAAAAATATTTTTAAAAGTTTTGGCCAAGAATTGGAAATCAAATTTTCATCTCGGGCTGATGATATTATTGATAGTGCCACAGCTCTGTCTGGCAGTGGTCCAGCTTATGTTTTTTATTTTTTGGAACAATTGATAAATGCCGGACAAAAATTGGGTTTTACTAAAGAGCAAGCCAATAAATTGTCACTGCAAACTTTTCGTGGCGCCATCGAGCTGTTGACTAAGAGTGCTGATGACGTGGCAGTTTTGCGTCAAAAAGTCACTTCCAAGGGCGGTACGACTCAAGCGGCACTAGGCGTGTTGGCCAAAACCAAAACCGACAAAAATATTATTAAGGCCGTTTTGGCGGCCAAAAAACGGGCTAAACAACTTCGAACTCAGGTCAAATAAGCTGGTCAAGCTCGGTTATCCACCGATCTTCGCGCCCGGGTCTTTTTATTTAATCTATTTACGAACGTCGTAATGACCATCGACCAGCCATTTATAGGTCGTCATGGCCTCCGGTCCCATTGGTCCGCGAGCGTGAAGCTTTTGAGTTGAGATGCCGATTTCTGAACCTAAACCAAAGATGGCGCCGTCGGTAAAACGCGTCGAGGCGTTGACGTAAACCGCGGCGGCGTCAACCGACTTTTGAAATTTAACAGCGTTATTTTTGTTGTTAGTTAAAATCGCTTCAGAATGTCGAGAAGAATAACGATTGATATGGCCAATGGCTTGATCAATATCGTTGATGGTTTTGATTGACATTTTTAGCGACAAAAACTCATGACCAAAGTCCGACGGTTTGGCTTTTTTTAACAATTTCGCCGGGTAATATTTTTTTAAAATATTATAACTAGCAACATCAGCTCGGACCTCGACGTCTTTTTCTAATAATTCCTTGGCCAGTACGGGTAAGAATTTAGCGGCGATTTTTTGGTGAATCAAAACGGTGTCTAAGGCATTACAAACGCTGGGGCGTTGGGTTTTGGCATTAAAAATCACGGCTGAGGATTTTTTTAGGTCAGCGCTTTGATCGACGAAAGTGTGACAAACACCAGCCCCGGTTTCAATCGTCGGTACGGTCGCGTTTTTTCTGACCCAATCAATCAAGCCCTGACTACCCCGTGGCACGATCAAATCCAGATAGTCATTGGCGGTTATTAGTTCGGCGACCAAAGATCGATCGTCGGGATCCAACATTTGTACGGCCTTAACATCAACATTAGCTTTTTTTAAAGCTTGGCCGATAACAGCCATGATAGCGGCATAACTGTATTTGGCTTCATGGCCGCCTTTTAAGATCACGACATTGCCAGACTTTAAACAAATGCCGGCCACGTCGGT
>CAZFXZ010000045.1:0-5257 GCA_964523165.1 uncultured Gammaproteobacteria bacterium | reverse complement strand
TTTAACAAGCAACTTGATCAAGGGCAAGCTGGTGACAACGCTGGTATTTTGCTCCGCGGTACTCGCAAAGATCAAGTCCAGCGCGGTCAGGTCTTGGCCAAAACCGGCAGCATCACTCCGCACACCGAATTTGAAGCCCAAGTTTACGTTTTGTCCAAAGATGAAGGTGGTCGCCACAAACCTTTCTTTGCTGGCTACAAACCTCAATTCTACATTGGGACAACTGACGTGACTGGTGAAATCACTTTGCCGGAAGGCACGGAGATGGTTATGCCTGGCGACACGATGACTTTCAAAATCAAGCTCATCGCGCCGATCGCCTTGGAAGAACAACAACGTTTTGCTATCCGTGAAGGTGGCCACACTGTCGGCGCCGGTACGGTAACCAAGATTATCAAATAGAGGCTATCCGCTCAATCGCCACTGGCGAGATGAGCGGACTCCTCTGAGTGATAAATATATATATGACACCTAAACAAACAATCAAAGACGACAAGGCCCACCAACGGATCCGCATCAAGATCAAAGCTTTTGATCACAAAGTGATTGATCAATCGACCAAGACGATTTTGGATACCGCCACTCGTAATGGTGCCAAAGTCGCCGGCCCGATCCCTTTGCCGACGGAAAAAAACCGCTTTACCGTAGCCCGATCAACCTTTGTTCACAAAGATGCCCGGGACCAATTTGAGATGCGGACCCATAAACGTTTGATCGATATTATCGATCCGACACCCAAGACAGTTGACGCTCTAATGTCGCTGAGCTTACCGGCCGGTGTCGACATCGAAATCAAAATGTAATTTTCTCTAAAATTATACACAAATCCCGCTTACAGCGGGATTTTTTGTTGTAGATATTTTGTGCTATAATTAAGCCGCAGTTCAGACATTGTGATCAAAAAAATAAAACAAAAAATGGCCAACCGTCTGCCAGTGGTTACTGCAGTGGCTGTTTTTGCGACCGTGGCCTTGGTCTATGGCGGTTTTTTATTTTTTTCTCCCCAAGCCAAAGCGGCGGATTTTAATTATATTGTAAATTCGACCAATGATCTCAGCGATGGGACTTGTGACGGAGCGCACTGCTCATATCGTGAAGCGATTAATGCCGCCAACGCCGATGGCGGGACGAGCGAAATCACTTTTTCGGTTAGTGGTACCATCGCTTTTGCCGCCGCTCAGGCTAATATTACCCAACCACTGAGTATTGTCGGTCCGGGGGCCGGCAGCCTGACCTTGGATTGTAATGGCAACGGCACCTACGCTATTTATTTTAGCAACGCCGCCGCGGCCGGTAGTAGCGTGACGGGGGGATTGACTATTCAAAATTGTACGGCCGCAGTCGCGACGGTGCGGAGCAACACCACCATATCCAATCTAACCATTGTTAATGGTAGTATTTTTAATATCACCGGTGCGGTTGATAATATAACTATTACCAATAATATTTTATCCGGAGCCTTTGGCTATGTGTCTTTTGCCGCCACGACTAGCGCTTTGACCAATAGTACAATTTCTGGCAACAGTTTTGATGGTTGTAATGATTCGGCTTTAAACTTGGGCTTGTCGGACGCCAACACTGTTGATGACAACACCATTGACGATTGTGTGGCCAGTAGTACGGTCACAATTTGCGTTACGGGTGACGGCAATGCTATCACCAACAACACCATCACCAATAGCAGCGCCAGCGCCATGTCCGTTTATCACGTGGCTGGTAATGCTGTTGATGATTTGGAGATCAGCGGCAATATTATCACCGACGGGACTAACGGCTTATTTTTTACCGGCTTAGTCGGAGCGACCAATGTTTTGACCAATATTTTAATCGACGACAACACCATTACTAGCGCCAGTAATTTGGGCTTGTATACTACTGGTCAGGCGGCCGGCTCTTCCATGACGGTCAGTAACAACGTCATTACCACCGCCACTAGCCATGGCATAACTATCGACCCGACGGGAACCACGACTTTGAGTGTGACCGGCAATACGACCAGCAGTAGCGTTTCGGGTATTGGCATTAGTGTCGATGGGACCAATCAAAACGTGACATTTACCGGCAATGTGGCCAACAGTAATGGTTCGCACGGCATTAACTTATATAATTTTGGTACGGGTAGCACCGTGACCGGCAACACCGCCAACAACAATACTAGCTATGGTATTATTTTGGATACTTCCTCTACTGTTAATTTGTCGACCAACATAGCCAATGGCAACAAAATTGGTATCGTAGTTGGTTTGACCTCCGATAGTGGCGGTCACACCATTTCCGGCAATACGACCAACAGTTCTGTCGGTGCGGCCGGTGTCGATGGCTCGGGCGTACTGCTTTACAACATGGGTGCGGGCGTTAGCTTTACCGGCAACACCGCCAACAACAACGATCAGTTTGGTGTTTATGTCTTGGCCGGAGATCCCATCACCTCGTCGGGCAACACCATGAGCGGCAATGAATTTTTGGCTTACGTGATTGGTAATGATGGTGGCAATACGATCAGCGGAGAAATTATCAGCGTGCCCTCTGGCGCTTGGGGTTTAGCCTGTAGTAGTACTTTGGGCGCCGATCAAACCGTCAGTGAAATGTCGATGACTGTTGATCCAGCCGCCAGTGGCGCGATCTATGTTGATTGTGACGGCCGCACGCTTTATTTGGATAATGTTAATTTTTCTAATAGTTATACGGTCTTGAGTGGTACGTTGGATGTCAACTATGACGTGCGAGCTTATGTCATAGACAACGGTAATAATCCGATAGAAACCGCCACCGTCACGGCCACGGCCAACGGTGGTGGTAATACAGCCTTGGGTGCGACGGCCGGTACGGGTTACACGGCTTACACTTCTTTGGACGCTTATCAGGTTAACAGCGGGGGAGTGATCAACAATAAAAATAATTACAACTTTTCAGCCAGTCACGCTGTCGAGGGTAATACTTCAATCAATCAAGCCGTTGATAGTCGCAACCAAACTGTTACGATCCAATATAAAACTTCACCGCCGATTTCTTATAGTTGTGCTGATGGTTTGGATAATGACGGCGATGGCTTGGTTGATATGATCGATCCCGGTTGTACTGGCCCGACCGACAATAGTGAAAATGACAGTTTTTTGTGTAACAACGATCTGGATGATGATGGTGACGCCTTGATCGACTTGCTTGATCCGGGTTGTTCAGCGGCTGGCGACAATACCGAAAACAGCGACTTGCCGACGGAAACTTTTGAGTGCAATGACGGTTTGGACAATGACAGTGATGGTGCGATCGATTATCCACAAGACAGTGATTGTCAAACTTCTGATGATGATAGTGAAGCTCCGGAAATTATTGCCGTTTGCGGTGATGGTTTGATCGCAGGGGATGAACAATGTGATGATGATAATATCTCTGGTGGTGATGGTTGCTCGGCGACTTGTAGTTATGAAATTTGTGCGGCCAGTGGTTTGGTCGGCTATTGGAAATTAGATGGTAGTGGCTATGATTATGCCGGTTATGGTCGGACGGCCACGACCCACAACGTCACGACCTCAAACGATTGCCAGGCCGGTAGCTGTTATAGTTTTTCTAGTGCCAGTCAGTCTTACATTGATATTGCCGCCAGCGACGCTTTGGCTTTGTCGCAGTTTAGTATTGATGCTTGGTTTGCGGCTAGCGGTAGTGGTTGGCAAACAATCATAGCTCGAGGTGAAGATAGCGGTGCGGGCAATATGAACTATGCTTTATATGTTGATAAAAACGATAACAAGCTAGTTTGTTGGTTTGATGGCCAAGACGGTCAAGAATATCGTATAAAAACATCTTTTTCTTCCTCGTCACTTAGCCACGCCACTTGTACTTTTGATGGCGCAAATTTAAAAATTTATCTCAATGGTGTGTTGCGGACCGGCACGCTATATCGCGCCACCAATATCATCACCGATTTGGCCGGCGCTTTGCCGGCTACACCCAGCGGTGCAGCTTTGACCTTGGGTGCTTATACTTCTTCAACGGCCGACAACGGCATTGGTGGTAATGACGGTTTGGATGGTTATTTGACCGGCACGATCGATGAAGTTTCTATTTATTCCACGGCTTTGGGCGCGGCCCAAGTTTCGGCTTTGCATCTAGGAAGTTTTTGCGCGCTTGGTCATTACACGGCCCCGGCTTGCAGTAACGGTTTGGATGATGATGGTGATGGCGCAATTGACCTGAATGATTTTTCTTGTCAGGGCGATCCGGCTAAGACGACCGAGCTAACACCTTATGCTGCTTGTCAGAATGGCCTCGACGATGACGCCGACGGTCTGGCAGATTTGGATGATTTGGGTTGCGATAACAATCAAGACAATGATGAATATAATGAAGAAATTTTAGAGCCGATCGCCTGTAATGATGCTATCGATAATGACCAAGATGGTCTAATCGATCTTGCTGATCCGGGCTGTGACAATGCCGACGACACCGACGAAACAGATGAAGAAATCGTGCCTCTGCCGGCTTGTAGCAATCTAGTCGATGATGATGGTGACGGGGTTGTCGACTTGGCCGATCCGGGCTGCGAAAATGCTGACGATAACAGTGAAATTGACCAAGAGATTCCTTTGCAAATTGCCGCTTGCGCTAATAATGCCGATGATGATAGCGATGGTTTGGTCGACTTGGCTGATCCGGGTTGTGAAGATATCAATGACAATGATGAATACAATGAAAAATTACCCGAAGAGTTGCCGATCGAAGAAGACATCACTTTGACTGACAAGGTGATTGATAGTGTCGCCTTGACCGCTATCACTGATCTTTTTGACAATCTGGGCCAAACTCCTTTAGCCCAAACTTTGATCAGAAATGTTTTTAACAATAGCGCTGTCGAACAAACCGCTCGGACTATCGCCACGCCGGCCGTTTTGGCTTTGGCCGTTGCCAACACCATTGCCATTTTGCCGACGTTGGGCTTTATCCCATATCTGGGTTTTATTTTCACCGAGCCATTACGATTTTGGTTTTTTCGCCGTCGCAAATATGGCGTGGTTTATGACAGTTTATTAAAACGACCTATCGATCTGGCTATTGTTAGGCTTTATAACGCTCAGACCAACAAACTGGTCGGGACCAAGGTCACAGATGGGCGGGGTAGATACTCGTTTGTCGCCGACCCCGGACAATATTACATCAAAGCCCAAAAGACTAATTATGTTTTCCCATCCAGTGTTTTGGGTACACAGGTGCGTGATCATGATTTTGCCGATTTGTATTATGGCGCGCCGATCACCGTCAC
>CAZFXZ010000044.1:0-5505 GCA_964523165.1 uncultured Gammaproteobacteria bacterium | reverse complement strand
GATCGTCAAGCGCCCGAAGTCGTCAAAACTTTTGCCGGCTCTGATTATAGTTGTCAGTCTATCTATGGCTTGGAGCCTGGACAGCCCGGTTATGATGAACGCAGTCCCGATTGTAAACAATTTTATAATGTCGACGGCTTGATTTCTTACCGCTTATTGGCCGACACAGTTTTGGTTAGCGAGGAATGTCATCCTTATCGTTTGTCTGATTCTGACTTGACGGACAGTCAAGATGCTTTGGACTGTCAGTCTAGCGGTGGTTTTAGTAATGTTTGTCAATCAATTACCAGTAGTGGTGATTGTTTGACCTCTGGCGGTCGTTGGCAAAACAATACTTGCTATAATTTGCCCAGCACGGCCACTTGCGCCTCTGGTCTGGAAAATTATGCCAGTTGTTTGTACTTGGGGGCGCCGGCTCAAAGCACGGCTTGTACGGCCGTGGGTTGTAAGGCCTATAGCGGTAATGCCGCGGCCGCCGGTTTTGCCGTCGTCAGTGACAGTTTTGAAATCAACGCCGATCATTGGACGGGTGGCACGGTCGTAGGTGAAGCTTATTCGGTAGCTGGTAGCTCGTACAGCAACATCACGACTTCACAATCGACCTTGGCTCGCGATTTGTATTTTGTTAATGATAGCGGCGATCCAGTTTCACTCCTCAATGCCAGTCAGTCTTATATTATTTCTTTTTGGGCCAAAGCGTCGCAGGTCCCACCGGCGGCCAATTTGGCGGTCGTAGTCGATAAGGGTAGTGAACAAGTCGCGGTCGATAATGTCGAGTTGACAACAGATTGGCGTTTTTACCAAGTGGCTTTAAATTCAGCTCTGCTAACCAATCTCAACGATCGACCGATTTTAAACTTTAACATCAATGGCGGTAAATTTTTCCTCGACAATGTTATTGTCCGCAACACTTCTGACACGCAATATTTGATCGAGGACTCTTGGACGACACCCGCGGCTTGTGATCAAAATCATTCCGGAGCGCCGGCCGCTCAATTTATGTTGGGTTGTAGTGCTTATCGCGATGCGACCAATCAAACCGTCTATTTGCGATCTTTCTCCCGATTGTGTGAAGCGGGAGCGGTGGGTTGTGAGGCCTTTATCAATACTTACAACTCTTTGTCAGCTTTTGAACAAACTTACAACGCCGTTTGCAGTTTAGACTCGGAGTGTAGTGATCCCGATGGTTGTCCTTGCGACGCCGATGACAGCGCGGCTAATAATTTTACGGCTTGTACAGTTGCGGTTGGTCAAGATAGTTGTCGTTTTACCAAGTTAGACACCCAGCCGGCTGAAATACTAGAGGATTCTTTGACGGTGGCGGCTGACAAATTTGTCTATGTCGTCAACGATCCAACCAAATCATGTTTGGCCGAAAATAAAGGTTGTTCACTCTTGGCCCGACCTGAACTAGATCAATATGACGATCCGGTTGTTAATCGTGGCGAAAATAACCAACTCCAAAATACCGCCGTTTATTACAAAAATCAGCCCGATCGCTATTCGCAAGACCTATGTTTGGGTAGTGGTTTAAGCTGCGAGGAATACAATGGCGGCACGGGCTTAAATCCGACTTATTTCAAAGAACCCCGCGACAAGCAATGTGAATATCGTATTGCGGCCGGGACCAATACGAGTTGTTGGTTTAAGGTGGGCAGCGATGAAGTTTGTCCGACCTTTGATATCGTTAGAAATTTTGAGCCAATTGCCACGCCCAACCAATATCAGACTAGTTATGATGTCGTGCCGTATCGTTGTACCGCTCTCGAAGGCGATGAGCAACTGCCGGTTGAATTTCGTAATTATGCCAACGACGCAGAAATCGTAGCCGACTGGTACGGACAAAAATGGAGTCAGGCTTGTCCGAGTCAATACAGTAGCTGCAGCTTGTTCTTGGATCCGGCCGCTACTGACCATTTCGAAAACAGCGACAACCAATATTATTATCTAGACAACAATCAGCTCGATGATAAGTCTTGCAATGGCCAAGGTTCGCTCCGACAAGGTTGCGTGCTGTTTAGAGATTACAACCAAACCGATTGGTCGGCGGCCGAAGCCCAAATGAATTGGGAGCCGGAAAATATCAATTGGTACGCTCAAGCCACTTATGACAAGAGTAGCGCCAACGGCAACAGCAAAGTCAGTCCGACTGATTGCAGCAATCCGACCAGTGTGGCCGAGAGTAATTTGTGCAACTCTTCACCTCAGCCGGTCAATGACAGCAACCGTATTTTACAAGTTCGTCGTGATCGGATTTGCGCCGAGTGGCTCGACTGTCAGACGTCGATGGATGTTTACAACCCGCAATTGGGTCGTTACACCTCGATTTGTTTGCAACTAATGCCGTGTAAAGAGCTGCGTTCTGATGATGAAACGGCCACGACATTGGATTGTACGGTGGTGGATGTTATCAATGATGCCGCCAGTAATGGCTATGCCGATCCCGCGCCGTTGACGTTGGAACGTTATCAAAGCCGATCGCTGGATTGGGATGGTTATGATTTTTCCGGCTACAGCTTGCCCTATCTCTATCCGATTTGGAGTTTGGAAGAACGGAGCTTTGGCGTTTGCGCTAACGATTTGACCAAAGAATGTATCGACAATCAAAACTGTGGTAGCAGCCAATGTTTGTTTGGCTTTTGTCGCAAAGATGATGATAAGCGCTGTAATCGTGATAGCGATTGCGGTTTGGGTGACAGTTGTGCGACCAATGATTATGATTATCGAGTGACTAAAGTTGATTATGGTCAAGCCGGCAATGATATTTCTCGCGGTTTGGGCACCAAGCGTAGCTACGGCCAGACCGAATCAGGCCAGCCAGTTTTTGCCGACGTTAATATCAATCCGGCTAGCAAATCATGTCGTGGTTATCCGGAGGTCAATTCACCGTTTTCCAAAGCTTTGAGTCAAGATTCGCGCAGTGAATCATTGTTTGCCAACGCTAATTTTTGTGCCGTCAACAGTACTGAGACTTTGGCTCTGGCCGGATCGGCCAACATCAATGCCTGTGATTGTAGCTACGAAAAGTTTAGCTTTGACGCCGGTACGGCTTTTTATCCGCTCGACACCAAAAAACGGACTTATATTTGTCAGGATTCCGATGCCGACATTGACCCGACTTACAAAATTTTAGGCGCCGAATGTGAACAAGACAGCGATTGTTTGGCGGAAACTAATGAGCCAAATTATTTGCCCGACGTTGTCGACCCGGTGTCGGGCGAGACGGCTGATCCTTACCAACAAGAAAGTTCTACCGGCGGCAATACGCCATCGAAAAATGACGTTTGTCGACCAGCCAAAGAAGTTATCACCAATTACGGTTGGCGTGGTTATTGTTTAGAAAAAGCTGATCGTTATGTCCTAGACAACAACGTAGCCGGCGACCGACTCTGTACGACATGGCTGCCGATTGATTTGGTGGCCGGCGAGCCGGATATTTACAATGATGTGCCCGACGCCGGTTTGCAGATGGATAATTACACCCCGCCATTTTGGTACTGCCTAGCCGCTGATGGCAATTACAGTAGTTATGGTGTGGATCGTTATCAAAAAGTCACGCGCAATCCTGAAACCCCACCAGTTGGTGCAGACTATAGTTTTGCCGAACCCCGAGATGATGCCAACTTGCCCTGGGGGGCGCAAATTTTGAGTCCTTATGATTCTAACGATGTTAATAATTGTGAGTGTTCCCATAGACCGGCTGGTGACTACTGTTCTGCCAATGGTCGCGCCGGATGTCTGCAAGCTCCGTGTCAGGCTAGTGAAGGTCAATGTATAGTCGCGCCAGCCGGATCATGCGATGATCCTTTTGGCGCCCCACAAGGCTGTGAAGCCGGTTGGCAGTGGTATTCAGGTATTAGATCTATACCGGCCACGCCGGGCGAAACGGATATCAAAAAAGATGATCTGCGATTTATACAATTTGTGCCAAAACAAGATGTCCAAGGCTCTAGAGATTGGCTACAAGTACCATTCCGGGTCGGCCCTGAAAGTAATTGGGATTTCTTGTGGTGTGGCCGTTCTGATCAAACCGAAGAAGATAAACTCAATCCCGAAAACGTTGTGTGTAATGGCGGCGTGAATTTGAGTAGCAAAGATTTTGATTGGGCAGCCAATGAATATTTCAGGGCTAGTGGTAGTAATTGTAATGAAGATGAGGCTGGTGGTAACAACATTTTTGGCATCAAGGCGAAATTTGGTTTAGACGGCACCTTTATTGGTTTTGATACTGGTCTGTGTGACGCTGGTGACGCTCAAAGTACTGGCGGAGCTGATGCCGGTGGATTTATGGTCTTTGATGAAGTTAGATTTATCTTAAAAGAAACTTGTTACGCCACCGTCCGAGTGTCGACCAACGGCGATGATGAGCCCAACATTTTTGGCACCACCGACCCCTGGGGGGCACCCAACACCAATATTGTCAAACCAGACAACGATTACAGTTTTGCCGGCGCCACGCTGGGCTTCAACTTGATGGCCGCGCCTTTTGGTAAGGGCCTTCATTATAACGACGCCAATGGTGATTATGAGTTTGGCTTGACTGACCATAAATATGAAATAAACAATCTTGCGGATCGTCAAACATTCCCCAACTATCTAAAAGACCGACCGTCTTTTGCCAGCACTTTTGCTTGTATCGGTGACTGTGGTTTTGGAGCCTTTTCGGGCTCGGGGCTGTGTGTCCGTGACGATCTTTATCCTGACGCCAATAGTCAGGACGGTGATTTTGTCGACGGTACAGCTTGCAATCCGGCTAATGGCTGTAACGACGATGATAAAAATTATTGTTTGGGTTCGGCCTCGGCTACTCCGCCGCTCCTTACTTCTCTAAATGCCAAAATAGCCGGGAGTAACAACTTGCACAATCTGTTCAAAAAAGCCTTTTCTTATCTACAGTGGGATAGTGGCAATACTGCCTATCGAGCTCAGGGTGGATTTGAAACCGCGACGGGTGGCTATGCCGACACGCGCCGTACTGATGGTCAGACCCCACGTGTCACGCCCGCTAAACGCACGGCCGAAGGCACGTTCCAAGAAATCAACACCAATCAAGGCTTGTCCGTCAATTTTGTGGCTGACGGCACCTGGTTGGAGCCGACCCGTTTCTCAGCCTTTATTAGTTTCTTTGCTTACAACCCCAATGGTCAGCAAATGCCTTTGCGTCACATCCAGATTGACTTTGACGGCAATGGCAGTGTCGATAAAGATTTTGGTGCCGGTCATGTCTTGACCTCTTTTCCCAACTACAAACCAAAATGTGACAACCAAAACTTTGGCGACACTTCACCGGCTTGTTTAGCCACGCCCGTTTCACTTAAACACACCTATCATTTTGAAGCCGATTCGGGTTTGCCGGTGGTTGGCGGTGTTGGCTATTATGGCAATTGTTCCTCAACAGGCCTGACGGAAATCACCGCGCCCTGTAATGTTTATCAACCGCAAGTCCGAGTCGTCGACAACTGGGGTTTGTGTTCGACGGGTAATCTGTCCAAAGTCCTGTGGGAC
>CAZFXZ010000043.1:0-5544 GCA_964523165.1 uncultured Gammaproteobacteria bacterium | reverse complement strand
TTTTGTTTAAAATTGCTGTTTTTGCTATAATAAACCAGTCTATGACAGTATTAGTTTCTAAACGCGAACAGCAACCCAGTCAGCCTGAGGTTGATTTGTCGTCTTTAAACAAATCAGAAAAAGAAGTCAGTCGCGAGCAATCAGAATTAGGGCGTCGTCAGGCCGCTCATCCGGAGTCGGGTGACAATAATATTATTCGCACGATCATTTCTTCGGTCAAAGATAGTGGTGAAGAACAAATCACCGTGGCCGAACAAAGTGTCCAAAAGCAAATCGAAGAGATTTTATCCGAAGGTCTAGATGATATTTATCAACAGTTGCCGAACGATAAAAAAGCTGAATTTCGCGTCAAAGGTGAACAAACCGCCAGTCAAATCACGATTTTACTGCGTTCGGCTAAAGTTAAAATGAGTAAAATGTTTAAACTGATACGATCGTGGTTGCAAATCATACCTGGCGTGAATCGCTATTTCTTAAATCAAGAAGCCAAGATCAAAGCTGATAAGATTTGGCAAATGGAGCAAGAGCGGCGTCGCGGTAGATAAAAATCAAAAATCAAAACAAAAACATGACACCGGAAGAACAATTTCAATTTTTAGACCAGTCTAACCCCGCAACATTCGAAGCAAGTGTGGCCGAGTCTTTCGATCCGACGTTTTTAATTAGTACTGGGGTAGTCGTCGGTTTGCTAGTGGCGGCATTATATATTGCTCGTTGGCTGATAACATATTGGCATCGTCAACATTATGTTTTTGAACGCACGGTTTTTCAGATTTTGATGCCCAAAGAACCTCAGGAACAGGCCGATAAAGACGATGCTATTCAAAAAAAAGATTTTCGCGAAGTCATTGCCGAAATGGAATCTCTCTACGCCAACCTCATGGGTCTGCGACGTTTGCGAGGCTGGGTCGAACCGTGGCATAAATTAAAGAAATTTTTTAAGGGTAGTCATCGACACTTGGCTTTGGAAATTGTAGCTCATGATGGCTTGATCAAATTTTATTTGGCCGTCCGCAAAGATTTAGCCGAATATGTCGAGCAGCAGATTTTAGCCATTTATCCAGAAGCCGAATTGAAAATTGTTGAAGATTACAATATTTTTGCGGCTATTGGTGACGTCAAAGGCAGTTATTTGACGCCCAGTCGCGATGTGATTTTGCCCCTCAAAACTTTCAAAAAAATGGATGGTGATCCCTTGGATGGTCTGACAAACAATTTGTCAAAATTGGCTAATGATGAAGGGGCGGCGATTCAAATTTTGCTTCGTCCGGCCAAAAGCTCGTGGCGCAGTCAGGCTTTGAAGATCAGCAAGGAATTACATCAAGGTAAAAATTTTGAACAAGCCGTCAAAACTCGCAGCGGCCTAGCTGGGGCGCTTAACAGCCTGTTGTCCGTGCCGGTCAAAGCTTTGCAATATTTGGGCCATGATTTGTTGACGACCAAACCCTCAGATCTCAATGATCCGCACAAACAAAACGCCGAGGATAAAAATCGCAACGCCCCAGTTCGTCTACAAAAACGCGAAGAAGATTTGTTGCAAAGTTTGGAAGAAAAATTTAGTAAAAATTACTTTGAGTGTAATATTCGTCTAGTTGCTTCGGCCAAAACCCCAGAACGCAGTCGACAATTATTGGGTGGACTGGTTGGCAGTTTTTCGCAATTTACTTCTTCGACCATCGGTAATGCTTTGCGAGAAAAACCATTGTGGCGGCCGCGGCGTTTTATCAATGATTTTATTTATCGCAATTTTCGGGATAGTCGGACGGTAATTTTAAGTACCGAAGAATTGGCCAGTTTATATCATTTCCCACTGCCGACCACAGAAACACCAAATATTTTATGGTTGTCGGCCCGGACCCTACCACCACCTGTTAATTTACCGTCAACTGGTTTGTTGTTGGGTAAAACTAATTTTCGCGGCTCAGAACGCTTAGTCAAAATTCAAACCGATGATCGTCGACGCCATGTTTATATCATTGGTAAATCAGGTACTGGTAAATCGGCTTTGTTGTACTCGATGGCCGTCCAAGATATCAAAGATGGTCATGGTGTTTGTGTGGTTGATCCGCACGGCGATTTGATCGAAAACATTTTGAGCCATATCCCGGCCAACCGCGCTGATGACGTGATTGTTTTTGATCCGTCAGACATTTCACGTCCAGTCGGCTTGAATATGCTCGAAGCGCATTCCGAAGAAGAAAAAGATTTTGCCGTCCAAGAAATGATTTCGATTTTTTACAAACTTTTCCCGCCGGAGATGATCGGCCCAATGTTTGAACACAACATGCGCAACGTCATGTTGACCTTGATGAGTGATACCAAAAATCCGGGCACAATTGCTGAAATTCCGCGGATGTTTACTGATAATGATTTTCAAAAAAGTTGGGTTAATAAATTAAAAGATCCGATCGTCCGCTCTTTTTGGGAAAAGGAAATGGCCAAAACTTCAGACTTTCACAAATCGGAAATGCTGGGCTATCTGGTGTCCAAAGTTGGACGGTTTGTGGAAAACGAAATGATCCGTAATATCATCGGTCAAACGCATTCCGGTTTTGATTTGCGCCAAGTCATGGACGACAAAAAAGTTTTATTAGTCAACTTGTCCAAAGGCCGCGTTGGCGAAGTCAACTCAAATTTATTGGGCCTAATTATTGTTTCTAAGTTACAAATGGCGGCGTTAGGACGAGCTGATTTACCCGAAGATAAACGCAATGACTTTTATCTTTATATCGACGAGTTTCAAAACTTTATTACCCCCAGCATTGCTACAATTTTGTCGGAAGCTCGTAAATATCGTTTAAACTTAATCATTGCTCATCAATATCTGGGACAATTGTCGGGCGGGAGTGGCGTATCGGATAAATCCGGCGACACGCAAATCCGCGATGCCGTCTTGGGTACGACCGGCACGTTGATTGCTTTCAAAATTGGCGCCGAAGATGCCGAAATTTTAGCCAAAGAATTTTCCCCAACTGTTAATCAATTTGACCTAGTTAATGTTGAAAAATTCCACGCTTATATTAAACTATTAGTGGACAACCAAGCTACCAGACCTTTTACTATGGCCACGATCTGGCCGGGCGATGGTAATAAAGTCTTGGCTGGTAAAATCAAAGAACTGTCGCGTCTAAAATATGGCCGTGATCGCAACGTTGTCCAACAAGAGATTTTGCAACGTACGCAGTTGGGTCAAGCCACGGCTCAAGCTCAAACCGAAGTCAGTGAGCCGAGTCGTTAAAATAAAAACCAAAACAAAAACCCCCATGACTGATTTTTCTTCACCAATTGATGATCTCAACGCCGTTTTATTACAAGACAGCGGTGAGTGGTCGCCCGACAAAGCCAAAGTCGTCAAATCGCTTTTGGCTCGTGTCCATGATCAAATAAATGAAGCTTTGAATGTTTTAGAATCTAGCTCTTCACCAGATGATCGTCAAAAATTAATTGATCGGTTGGCTGAGGCACGGACTAAATTGTCTCGTTATACTCAAGATGAAACCCAGGAGTTGAGTGACGGTGGCCAACATCGCATCGTCGAAGGAGTTTTTGATGGTCAGCAAATGATTGGCGCTGATGGTCAAAGTTATAGCATCCCGGCCAATTATGCTTCCAAATCCAAGTTAGTTGAAGGAGATTTGCTGAAATTAACGATTGACGAGCGGGGTAATTTTATTTATAAGCAAATCGGGCCGATCGATCGGGTTCGCAAAATCACTAAACTTTTTCAAGACCCCGACACTCAGCAGTATTCGGCTGTGGCTGGCAATCAACGTTGGAAGCTTTTAACGGCAGCCGTGACGTATTTCAAAGGTCAAAGCGGCGATGAAGTCGTGATTTTGATACCTAGTAATTCGCGTTCGGCTTGGGCGGCTGTCGAAAACATCGTCCGACAAAATAATCGCGATTAGATTGATTTTTTTGAGGTAAAGTGCTACGCTGGAAGCGCTTTTTATTTTATGTCCAAATCTAATTTTATCGTTTTTTTGGGTCCGCAAGGCTCTGGCAAAGGCACGCAAGCTCAGTTGCTGTCGGCGGTTTTGAAATTACCAAGTGTTTCGACCGGCGACATGTTTCGTCGAGAAATTGCTCAATCAACCGAATTGGGCGCGATGATCTCCACTTATGTCAATCAGGGTTTGCTCGTGCCAGACGATATTACCACTGGCGTGGTGGCCATGCGCCTCAAACAACCCGATGTTAAAAATGGCGTGATTTTGGATGGCTATCCCCGTAACTTAAACCAAGCCCAAGCTTTGGCGGAAATTACTAAAGTTGATCATGTTTTTTTTATTGATATCAGCGATGATGAAGCTGTCAGTCGTATCCATGGCCGGATCGTTTGTAATTGCGGTCTAAGTTATCATCAAAAGTTTAATCCACCTAAACAAAACATGATTTGTGATGCTTGTGGTAAGCAACTTTATCATCGTCGTGATGATGACGCCGAATTGGCCTTGCGTAAACGTTTGGAAATTTATCATCGGGAAATAAAACAATTACTCGATTTTTATCAAGAGCAAAATGTTTTGCGTCAGATCGATGGCTCGGGTAATATTAATGAAGTAGCCGAGCTTATCAAGCAAGCTTTAATCTAATTATGACTATTACTTACAAAACCGCTCAAGAAATTTCCGATCTGCGAGAGGGCGGTAAAATTTTGGCCGGCATTTTGCAGACTTTAGTTGGTATGGCTAAAGCCGGTGTGACGACGCGAGAACTTGATCAAACCGCCGAACGTCTGATCCGTCAGTCGGGTGGCCAGCCGGCTTTTAAGGGCTATCAATCTGATCCGACCGATCCGCCTTATCCGTCAACGATTTGCGCTTCGATCAACGAAGGTTTGGTCCACTGTCCGGCCACCGATCGGGCTTTGAAAGACGGAGATATTTTGAGTATTGATATTGGCATGCGCTACAAAAAACTTTTTACCGATATGGCCACGACCGTAGCCATTGGCGTCGTGCCGGCCAAGACTCAGCAATTACTTGATGATACCAAAACATCGTTGCAAAAAGGCATTGCCGCTGCCCGACTGGGTGGTTGCGTAGCTGATATTTCCAAAGCCATTGAAAGCTTTTTAGCCCCACAAGGTTATGGGGTTATCAAAAATTTAGTTGGTCATGGTGTCGGTTATGCTGTCCATGAAGAGCCGCGCGTGCCCAATTTTTATCGGAGCAATCAACCTCATGTCGAGCTCAAACCCGGTCTGGTCATCGCCATTGAGCCAATGGTCAGTTTGGGTGATGAGGAAATCATAACGGCTGATGACGGTTGGAGTATCAATATGGCCGACGGCAGTCTATCAGCTCACGAAGAGCACACTATTGCCATAACCGAAAATGGTATTGTGGTTATCACGGCACTCTAAATTTATTTTATGGCCGCAGTTTTGGGTGTGGATTTTGGCACTAAACGCATCGGTTTAGCCATCGGCAGTGAAGAACAAAAAATCGCTTTACCTTATGACGTTTTGATTTTAAGCGATCGCCTGATTGGTGAATTGCGACGTATTATTGATACTGAACAAGTTTATCGCATCATCGT
>CAZFXZ010000042.1:0-5567 GCA_964523165.1 uncultured Gammaproteobacteria bacterium | reverse complement strand
AGATGACGGTTGATCGGTTGAAGTGCTACCGGCCGCTTGAGCGGCGGCGTTCATAGCTGCACCAATTTTTTGGATCACGACATTAACATCATCAACGGCTTTTTTGATGGCTGCGACATCGTCGCTGTCTTTGACTTTCTTTAAAGCTTCAACTTTTTCTTCAATCTCTTTTTTGTCGTTTTCCGGGACTTTGTCGCCGGCGTCTTTCAGCGCCTTTTCAGCCGTGTAGACCAGCGCTTCGGCGCCGTTTTTTACTTCTATCACTTCTTTCTTCTTTTTATCTTCTTCGGCATGCAACTCGGCGTCTTTTTTCATTTTTTCAATTTCCTCTTTTGATAAACCAGACGAGCCACTGATAGTGATGGATTGCTCAGCGCCCGAAGTTTTATCTTTGGCCTTAACGCTCAAAATACCGTTGGCATCAATATCAAAACTGACTTCGACTTGCGGCAGGCCGCGGGGCGCTGGCGGGATGCCCGACAAAATAAAGCGGCCCAGAGATTTGTTGTCAGCGGCCATTTCCCGCTCACCTTGCAAGACATTGATTTCAACCGAAGTTTGATTGTCAGCAGCTGTAGAAAAGACTTGCGATTTACCGGCCGGAATAGTCGTGTTGCGATCGATCAAAGCCGTGCGTACGCCACCCAGTGTTTCGATACCTAGTGTCAACGGTGTGACATCGAGCAACAAAACATCTTTGACATCACCTTGCAAAACACCGGCCTGGACGGCGGCACCCATAGCCACGACTTCATCGGGGTTAACAGTGACGTTGGGTTTTTTGCCAAAAAATTCTTCGACTTTTTTCTGGACTAAAGGCATGCGGGTCATACCACCAACCATGACAACTTCTTCGATTTGACTGACGGTCACGCCGGCATCGGCCAAGGCTTTTTTGACCGGCTCAAAAGATTTGGCCACCAATTCACCGACCAAGTCTTCCAATTTGGCTCGGGTTAATTTCAACACTAAGTGTTGGGGGCCGTTTTCCGTCGTGGTGATAAAGGGCTGATTGATTTCCGTTTCTTGAGCCGTTGATAATTCGATCTTGGCTTTTTCGGCGGATTCTTTGACGCGTTGCAACGCCATGCGATCTTTGGACAAATCGACACCTTGATCTTTTTTAAATTCGGCAATGATCCAGTCGATTATTTTTTGGTCAAAGTCATCACCACCTAAGTGGGTATCACCATTGGTTGATTTGACCTCCACCGTATCGGCTGAAACATCCAAAACTGAAATGTCAAAAGTCCCGCCGCCCAAATCGTAAACGGCGATTTGTTGACCTTTTTTCTTGTCAAAACCATAAGCCAAAGCGGCGGCTGTTGGCTCATTGATAATCCGACGGACATTTAGTCCGGCGATTTCACCGGCGTCTTTAGTCGCTTTGCGTTGATCGTCGTTGAAATAAGCCGGCACGGTGATGACCGCTTCAGTGATTTTTTCACCGAGTTTTTCTTCGGCATCGGCTTTTAATTTTTGCAAAATCATGGCCGAAACTTCTTGCGGACTGTATTCTTTGTCGCCCATCACCACCTTGACGCCATCGCCGGCTTGGATGATTTTGTAAGGCAAAGTTTTGGCGTCGCGCTGGACATCTTCATCGTTAAAATGCCGACCGATAAGACGCTTGACGGAAAAAACCGTGCCATCGGGATTAGTGACGGTTTGACGTTTGGCCAGTTGCCCGACTAAACGCTCACCATTTTTATTAATGGCCACCATTGACGGCGTGGTGCGATTACCCTCTTTGTTTTCCAAGACTTTGGGAAGACCACCTTCGATGATGGCTACACAGGAGTTGGTCGTCCCCAAGTCAATGCCTAAAATTTTACTCATATTTTTTTAATCTTTTTATAATTATTATTTTAAATTAGTGATAACAAGCTTCACCGTCGTGGTGACAATTTATTTTGTCACCACTGGGCTAAAGCCTATTATTTTTTGATTTCGACTTTAATGGTTTTGGGTTTGACTTCTTCGGCTTTGGGCACGGTGATTTTTAGCACGCCGTCTTTAAACTCGGCACTGGCTTTGTCGCCGACGACATGCGTCGGCAAGACCAACGAGCGGTAAAAACTACCGCGTTGGACTTCGCGACGATAATAAGTTTTATCATCGACTTCGCTCTTTCGTTCCGTACTGCCTTTCAAAGTCAAAACGTCGTTTTCGATCGATAGCTCAACTTTGTCCGGATCGATCCCCGGCAAAGCCGACTCGACGTAGACATTGTCAGCGTCTTGATAAACATCGATGGCCGGAGCAAAAACTTGCAAGCCCCGACTGGGAACGTCTAAGGCGCGTTCCACCTCTTCGAACGGGTCCCACATGGGAGTCCATTTGATAAGTGACATATATATTTTTATTATGAATTAATTTTTTTTCGCGACGACCACTTTGGCCGGCACGATGACTTTGTTATTTAATTTATAGCCCGGACTTATCACATTTATAATGTCATTATCTTCTTGATCAGTTGACGGTTGATGACTGATAGCTTCATGAATAGTCGGGTCAAACTGGCCTTCAGCGACAATTTCTTCCACGCCCATATTTTTTAACAAATCCTCAAGTTGGCGTTGGATGTGAAAAATGCCGACGACCCAACTTTTTTCTTTATCGGCATCGGGGACGTGTTTGGTCGCTTCTTTAAAATTATTTAAGATCGGCAGTAAGGCGATGATTATTTCTTGATTGGCAAATTGGATAAAATCCAGACGATCCTTGGCCGTTTGTTTTTGTAAATTTTGGTAATCGGCTATGGCTCGCAAATACTGATCTTTATAATCAATATTTCTTTCTTCATTTTTCTCTTCGGTTACCACTTCTTCTCTTTCTTCATTTTTTTCCTCAAGTGGTGATTGGTCGTCTTTTTTCATAATTACTTCTTGCTGATTAATTTTTGAACATGATTGACCAAGCCCAAAGTTCCCTCATAATCCAAACGTAAAGGTCCCAACAGACCAAAGATGCCGCGACCGTCTTGGATTTGATAGGGAGCGATGATCGTAGCACAAGCTTGGCCAAAAGGATTTTTTTTACCCAATAAAATTTTTACTTCATCAATTTGATTAAATATTTTGGCCGTAACTTCATCCAAATGATCGACGATGCGACTAACGTCATAAACTAGAGCCGGATCGTTGAATTCCGGCTGACTAAATAAATTAGACAGACCCGTGTAATACGAATCATAAGGCGCGAAACTGACAAAGACTGACGAGTTAGAAATTTCGGCCAAACTTTTGGCTAATTGTTTAATATCATCACTACTGGACAGTAATTTTTTTTGAACAGTTAGAGTTGGCTCTTTAGCTTGTAAAAAATTATCAACATAATACTGATAGCCGTTTTCTGTCGGCACGCGGCCGGCCGAAGTATGTGGTTGATAAATATAACCGGCTTGTTCCAAAATTGCCATTTCGTTGCGGATCGTGGCTGAAGAAACATCCAAGTCATACTTTTCGGCCAAAAGTTTAGAGCCGACCGGAATGGCGGTTTTGGCGTATTCAGAAACAATAATTTTAAATAATTTTTGTTGACGCAAATCCATAGTAAAACCATTATAAAGCTTTTAGCACTCACCTGTCAAGAGTGCTAATAGTACCTATCGATGATTAAAAAAACCGCCCCAGACAGAGCGGTTGCGGAAAGAAGTCTAATGGGCCGGTTTGGGCTTAGCCGTCAGGCCGGCATGCTTTTCTAAATATGTTACTCGTTGATCTAAATCACGTAATTCAAAACGATAAGCGGCATTGTTAAGCTTGTGGAGCATATCTTCTTGACCGATTTTCAAATCAAAAACGTCTTTTTTTAGGACACCGACGTCTTGTTTGAGGACGCTGACGTCTTGTTTGAGGACGCTGACGTCTTTTTCCAAAACATCAAAACGTTCGTCAACGCCGTCAAAGCCGGTTTTAATCATTTCCGCTAAATGATCGAGAGTAATAGCATTTTTGGCCATAAAATTAAAGTTGTTTAAGTATTTTAAAGCTTTGTTTAATATCAGTCAAACTGGTGTCTTAATCAAGATAACATAAGGATTATTAAAAAAATCTAAAAAAGTTATTAAATAAAAAAAACCGCCCTGATCTGATCGAAGGGGCGGTTGTTTATTGGCGGGAACTACGAAAACCGTATTTATGAAGTTGCTCGGGCGTCAAAAAACCTTCGGGTAATTGAGGCAAATCACCCGTCGCGCCAGCTAAGACAAAGCTGACAATTTCTTTAAAAGGAATTTTCGTTGCCGGCGTATCTAGTAAAGCATCCGAACCGTTGAGTAAAGCATTTAACGCGGCGTGATAATACCATTGTTCAACTAGCGGGTGTTTGCCGTCTTTGGTCAATCCCCCGACTTTATCGGCCGGCTTACCGGCTAATTCTAATTCTCGTTGACGAATAGCCGAAATAATCGGCCGCAAATCAACATTAAAAACTTTGTTGGTAAAAATAAAGACATGACCGCTGGAACGTTTTTGCACGACGATAGCGGCTGTTTCGCGCTGTCGAGCATAATTGGCCAAATCCACAGCATCAGACTCGACGATAACGATTTTTAGTTTATTTTTACCGCGCATGACGCGAACGAGCTGAGCCTTTTTTTCATATTCTTCTTTCATCTCGACATGCCAAGTGATCTCTTTTTTTTGCAAAACATCTAGCGTTTCAAAAACATATTTGATAACTTCAGGAATGGCTTTATCAGCTTTGTATAAACATTTGACGACATAAGCCAAATCGCCGTATTTGTTGTGGATGCCGGCGCTGTCGTCTTCTTGGACGTATTGAAATAAATTTTGCAATTCGGGCCGATCAAAAATTTGCAAATACTTAGCGACTTTCACGGTCGCGCAATCCTCGCCAGCGTGGTGATCAAAAAGTCCGCCGGAAATATCTACACCAATCGTGCCTTGATTTTCCCATTCGATAAATTTTTCTCGCGCCGGAGTGTCAGCGTGCGTCCAAACGGCAAACTCGGCCGTTTCGATACCGGGGAAAGCAGCTTGACCAAAACGCATCAATAAATAATAAGCCACGATCGGATCAAGATGCGGTTTGTTGGGTAAAATGATTTTTTTGGTCGGACGAGAGGATGACATAATTGTATAGCGTATGCCGTATGACGTATTGCGTAGTATAGCACAATATTCCTATCTGCTGACCCCTACAGAATACGGCATACGCCATACGCTATACGGACCACGAGAAAGGAGAGAGAAAGTTGAAGAGAGGTGGTGGGAAGTGTTTTGTGACACTCCCCACCACCTCAGCGGGCGGGAAAAAAGAGCGGTAGTGACCAGCGGGCCTTGGTCAAATCGTGATTGTCAGAACGACAATCGTCAACAACCGTGGCTTGACCCGCTGTGAGAAAACTACTGGAGGTACTCGATCTTGACGACCGAGTGGGTTGCCCGTTCGATCGTCACGTTGACGGTCCGGCCGACCAGCAGGACGCTGGTACGCCGTCCGACCAGACGGGTCAGATCGGCGGCCTCGACGCGAATGCGCTTGCCGCGGGCCTCGACAAAGCCGAACTTGGCCGATACCGACCAAGACACGACCTTGCC
>CAZFXZ010000041.1:0-5591 GCA_964523165.1 uncultured Gammaproteobacteria bacterium | reverse complement strand
CAATTGCCTTTATAAAATGATTATGTTAAATTGGACCGACGTTCTTTTTTACCCGAAAGGGGGTGATCGATGGGCTTAAAAGCCGTGCGCAACATGGATTCGCTAGAGATCCAGGCGCTGATCGACCAGTTACTTGAGGCGTCGTTTTTCCTGCCGGATTTGGATTCCCGGGAAGTACAGCGTCGTCATCACGACGATCACGAAGGGCGCCTTGACGGCGTACTGACTGTGGCTTTTGATCCCAACGGCGATGCCTATGTTTGGGCCACTGACCCCGATGGTCACTGGCTGAGATTTCGTACGGCGTTTTCCGGAGGTGGTCAAAGCCCCCGCGTGAATGCGGCTTTAAAGGTCTTGGCTCGGGCTATCCAGCTCGACAATCGTGACTACGATCAACAGCCAGTGCCACAGGAGGAAGACCTATGATCGTCGAAGAAATTCCCGATCCGATTTTGACCCAAAAATGTCAGTTGGCCATCGTCATCGTCTTTGATGACGAAACGAATCAATTGGCCCAGACGATTATGAGTCGACGAGTCGAGGCTTTAGGGCTTGATCTGCGGACGGTCGCTTTTACGATGTTTGATCCGGAAGTTATCTTTACAACCCCGATTGAGTTATTGGCCGTACTCGTCAAGCTTTCTCTGCAAAAATCTACGGCCGAGCTCTATGACTCGATCGAGGGACTGTCTGACATCCAAGCCAGTATCATCGTCGCGGACCGACCGGGTTGGCGGGCCATCAACAAAGCCATGATCAAGCAAGTCAAGGCCGTCCTGCAAATCCTACCCTACAAGATCAGGCTGTGTTTGGGACATCAGCCCATGGCCGTGATTCAGCCGGCCGATGGCAAACTGCTGAATTAGATAGACGAACAATCGTCTATTTTTTATTAAAAAAACGGATTTGTAAGGTCCGTTAAAGATTTTTTTTCATCCACTCCGTCAAGGTCGGGCGGCTGGGTGTTTGGGGCGTGCTTTGATCCCAAGCGGCCGGACTGCGCGCCGTACAGTTGTCGTAGCCGACGAAATACGTTTTACTGTAAATATTTTTGGCGATAATCGTCGGCTTGGTCGGGCGTGATTTGTAGCCCAAAGCCCTGAGCTCATAGTAGAGCTCTTGATCATAGTCATAATTTTCAAATTGCCAGTCGATGAAGATCCAGCCGCCCGACGGCATTTTTTTGCGCCAGTAGTCCTTGATTGACCGGCAGGTTTGGCAGTTGGGCCCGGACAGCAGGACGACGATTTTGTCCTGACTGGCCATGATTTGCCGGTATTGTTCCATCGTTGAGATCTGGCCCCAGTCACCCGCCCAAGCCGCCTGACAAAAGGCGCAGATCAGGACGAACGTGGCGATCAGCACGAAACAAAACTTGTTGCTCATCGACAACCTCCAAGATGATTGAGTAGTCTATAAAAGATGAGACAAAAAGTCAATCCTTTGCTATACTCTAAGTAATTATTTATCTAAAATTTATGGCCAAAAAATTAAACAAAAAAATCTCGGCTCGCATCCACGGCGTGATCGCCAATAAAGAAGGTTTGAGCTTATCTTGGCGGGTTTTTAAGATTTTGAGCGAATTAGTCTCGGGTTTTGAATTTTTGCAACGCTATGATCTGGCCGTGACCTTTTTTGGCTCGGCTCGTCATGGTGCTGACGCCAAGATTTATAAAGAAGCTGAAAAGTTGGCGGCTGGTTGCGCTAAATTGGGCTTTGCCGTTATTACCGGCGGTGGACCGGGTGTCATGGAAGCCGCCAACAAAGGTGCGACGCAAGCCGGTGGCGATTCGATCGGACTTAACATTCAGCTGCCCAAAGAACAGCGAGTTAATAAATATGTCAAACACGGGCAGCCTTTTCACTATTTTTTCACTCGCAAAATCATGCTGACTTATGCTTCGGAAATTTATATTTATTTCCCGGGCGGCTTTGGCACGCTGGATGAATTTTTTGAGATCTTAACTTTAGTCCAGACTAAAAAAATTTGTCGCATACCCATCATTTTATTTGGTAAGGACTTTTGGGCGCCGTTGCTGAAATGGTTTGAAAGCGATTTGGTCAAAAAATATAAAACTATCGATCTAGCTGATACCAAGCTTTATCATGTTGTGGATAGTGCCGACGAAGCGACTAAATTGATAAAAAAATTGATGAAAGAAGGTAAAATTGGCGGGATGGAATGTCCGGTCGAATACACGGCTGACGCCAACATTCGTTTGACTTAAAGATTTTTCTCTGGCAACCTGCCAGTCATGAAACTGTTTAGCAGAAAACCTACTAATTTTTGGGCTAAGTTACCCCAGCCGTTTTTTTGTTTGGCTCCCATGGCCGATGTGACCGATGCGGCTTTTCGGCAAATCGTCGCTAAATATGGCAAGCCGAATGTTATGTGGACAGAGTTTGTCTCGGTTGATGGTCTGATGTCTGACATTGGCCGGCAAAAATTATTGATCGATTTGGCTTATAGTAAAAAAGAACGGCCGATCGTGGCCCAGATTTTTGGCTCCAAACCGGAAAATTTTTTCCAAACCGCCAAGCTGATAAAAGATTTGGGTTTTGACGGCATTGATATCAATATGGGTTGTCCGGAAAAGAGTATTAATAAAAAACAATGCGCCGGGGCGGAACTAATCAATCATCACAAATTGGCCCAAGAAATTATTTTAGCCGCTCAAGAGGGGAGTGGCGGTTTGCCGGTCTCGGTCAAAACTCGCGTTGGCTATCGTCGTGATGAAGAGTTGGCTGATTGGTTGCCGGCCTTGTTGTCGACCAAACCAGCGGCTATCACGATTCATGCTCGGACCAAAAAAGATATGTCCAAAGTCCCGGCTCGTTGGGACCTAATCGGTCAAGCGGTCGAGATGGCTAAAGGCAGCGGCGTATTAATTATTGGCAACGGTGACGTGCGTGATCTAACCGACGCCCGACAAAAAGCTGAAAAATATGGCTGCGATGGCGTAATGATCGGCCGAGGGATTTTTGGCAACCCGTGGTTGTTTAGCGGTCGGACCAATATCTCAACCAAAGAAAAATTACACGTCATGGTCGAACACGCCCGGCTTTATGACAAGCTGCTGGGGGCTGACAAACCGTTTGCCATCATGAAAAAACATTTCAAAGCTTATGTAAATGGTTTTGATGGCGCCAAAGAATTACGGTCTGAACTGATGATGGCCACGACGGCTGACCAGGTCGAAGAAATTGTCGAGAAATTTTTATCTCAGTAAAACAAAAGACGATCTCAATAGGTGGATCGTCTTAAAGGCGTGTGGGCTGGTTTATTCCAGGGGGAAACGTCGGTGCCCACTTCACAAAACCCCATTGTGCGTCAACCAGCTACTCGACCCGTTGTGGTCTGGTATCGAGCTCGAGCTCGCCAGTACACTTTAATCAATGAGGAGTCTTTTAATCTGGTCGACGTTTAGCGCGACCCGGCGGGTGCGCGGTGGCCGCTGATCCTACTCGCGCTAACTAACGACGAGAGGTCAGGTTTGGCCGGTGAAGTTCATCGACCTAATGGGTTCTAAATGAACTTCAACTTCACCCCATATTTCTCCTTTCGGTGTGGCCGTCGGCGCGGGGCGGCGCGCCAACTTGTTGAGATGGATGGTATGCAGGGTAGGTCCAAAATAAAATCTTGTCAACAACTAGCCAAAATTCACTAAAATTGTTATACTGTCAAAGCTAAACATAATTTTTAATAATATGGCTCGTAAAGCCAAGAAAAAATTGACCAAAGGGACGCGTATTCCCAAGATCAAAAAGCATTTGCCTAAACGCAAAGCTAAACAATAAGACCATTTAAGCAAACTTCCTTCTGACTTGACTGCTCGAGGAAGTTTTGTTATCATGTGGCCATTAATTAATCACACAGGCTTTTGGGTGTTCCTCTCTGTCGGTCGCGACTCGCGGACTGACAAGGGTCAAAAGCTGTGGCTAAAAGGAATACGACATTATGTCAAAACCAACATTGTTAGAGATGTTGCAGGCCGGTCTGCACTTCGGTCACCAGTCCAGCAAGTGGCATCCCAAGATGAAGCAATTCATCTTCTCCCAACGCAATGGTGTCCACATCATTGATTTGGAAAAAACCTCTCAAAAACTGGAAGAGGCTTTAGTTTATGCCAAAAACGTGGTTAGCAACGGCGGCGTGATTTTGTTTGTCGCCACCAAAAAGCAAGCCGTGCCGATCATCGAAAAGTACGCCAAAGATTGCGGTATGCCCTATATCACTCGACGCTGGTTGGGTGGGACGTTGACCAACTTTGCCGTGATCTTGAAATTAACCAAAAAGTATAAAGATTTAAAGGCGAAATTGGAAGGTCCGGCTGCCGGTCTGCGTGGCTACACCAAGCGTGAGCAGCTAGAAATGAAAGAAGAAGTGGAAAAGCTTCAAGAACGTGTCGGTGGTATCGCCGAGTTGCGAAAAATGCCAGACGCGATTTATGTCGTCGATATCAAAAAAGAAAAAACGGCCGTGACTGAGGCTAATCGCAAAAAAGTCCCATTGATCGCTTTGTGCGACAGCAATGTTAATCCACAAAAAATCAGCTATCCGATCCCGGCTAACGATGATGCCACCAAAGGCATTGAGCTGATCACGGCTTTGTTAGCTGAGGCTATCAAAGAAGGCCAAGCCGCTCAAAAAACTCTGGTCAGCAAGCAACCTCTTGTCAAAAAATCATAAAAAATAAAAATTAACGCTATGTCTGACCTTGCTACTATCAAAGAGCTGCGCGCCCAAACCGGCGCTGGGATGGTCGATTGTCAGGAAGCTTTAAAAGAAGCTAACGACGACATCAATCAAGCCATCGAAATTTTACGCAAAAAGGGTTTGCAAAAAGCCGCCAAAAAAGCCGATCGTCAAACCCGCGAAGGTGTGATTGCTTTAGCTGGCGATCAAACCAAGATGGCCGTAGTTGGTGTGGCTTGTGAAACAGACTTTGTGGCTCGTAATACTGATTTTATGACGGCGGTCCAAGGTTATGCCAATGAATTGTTAGTCGCCGCTGAAGTGGAAAGTTTTAAAACCGAATTAACCGAACGTTTAAAAAACGATTTAGTTGCTAAAATCGGCGAAAATATCCAGCTATCAATAACTGAAATTGTTAGTGGGGAGTTGGTCGGTAGTTATTTACACAGCAACCGCAAAATTGCCGGTCTGGTAGTTTTGTCTGGGGGTAATCAGACAGTCGCTAACGACATTGCCATGCAAATTGCCGCTCAAAGTCCATTGTATCTCAATCCAGCCGATGTCCCAACTGACGTTTTGGCCAAAGAAAAAGAAATTTATCTTGAACAAATGGCCGACCAAAACAAGCCAGCCGAGGTGTTAGAAAAAATCATCGCCGGCAAGATTGAAAAATATTACGCCGAAGTTTGTCTGACCAAACAACAATATATCAAAGACGATAGTCAGACCATTGAACAATATTTAGCCAGCGTTGATCCGGCGGCCAAAATCCTGTCTTTTGCTCGCTACGCCATTTAACTTACTGCTGATGACACCCCCAACTCGGGGGTGTTTTTGGTTGTTTTAAAAAGTGCTCCCTCCCCGTCATCCCGAGCGAAGCCGAGGGATCTATTCT
>CAZFXZ010000040.1:0-5621 GCA_964523165.1 uncultured Gammaproteobacteria bacterium | reverse complement strand
GCGGGCGGTGTTTGGCGATAGCAATAGCGATACAACCCGAGCCCGTGCCAATATCGGCGATGGTCAAATTTTTATCATTGATAATTTTTAAACTTTCTTCGACCAAAATCTCCGTATCGGGTCGGGGGACTAAAACGTTTTTATTAACACTAAAATTCAAACCAAAAAATTCCTTCTGGCCGACTAAGTAGGCGATCGGCCAATGATTTAATCTTTTTTGGACCAATCTTTTAAATTGCCATCTTTGCCGCCAGTTAAGTTGGTGCTCGGGATGAGTGTAGAGAAACTCTTTTGGCTGGCCCACGGTCAAAGCCAATAATATCTCGCTGTCTAAGCGATCTAGTGGGCTGTCGTGCAAAAGTTGTCGGACGCTGGGCATGATTATTGATTTTGTTTTTCGGCTGTCTGCAAGGCTTCGATGATTGGTCCGATTTTACCATCCATGATAGCGGCCAGACCGTGCCAGTTTTCTTTGATGCGATGATCAGTCAAGCGATCTTGAGGGAAGTTGTAGGTCCTGATTTTTTCACTCCGATCACCGCTACCGATTTGACTCTTGCGATTGGCCGACATTTCCGCTTTCTTTTTGGCTTGGGCCTCGGCCAATAAACGTGAACGCAAAATATTCATGGCCTTAATTTTGTTTTGGAGCTGTGAACGTTCGTCTTGGCAAGCCACGACAGTATTGGTCGGTAGGTGAGTGATGCGCACGGCCGAGTCGGTGGTGTTGACGCTTTGTCCGCCTTTACCGCCGGCTCGATAAACGTCAATTTTTAAATCTTCGGGTCTGATTTCTAAATCAACTTCTTCAGCCTCGGGCAAGACGGCGACCGTGGCCGCCGAAGTGTGGACCCGGCCGGCTTTTTCCGTTTCCGGAATGCGTTGGACGCGATGTGTGCCGCTTTCGTATTTTAGTTGACTATAAACTTTAAAGCCGGAAATTTTGAAAATAACTTCTTTGAAACCGCCAATACCAATTTGGTTGCTATCCAAAATTGTCGTTTTCCAACCCTGATCTTCGGCGTAGCGGCTGTACATCCGAAACAGCTCGGCGGCAAATAAAGCTGATTCATCACCACCCGTGCCAGCCCGAATTTCCATAATAATGTTTTTGTTGTCCAATGGATCGGCCGGATGTAAGGCGTCGTCGAGTTGTTGTTGGAGTTGGGTCTGGCGCGTGGCTAGCTCGACCGACTCGGCGGCCGCCAGCTCGGCCAACTCTGCATCGCCGGAGTCGAGAGCTGATTGATTGTCTAAAATCTCTTTGCTAATAAAATCCAGATCATCGGCTAAGGCGATGATATTTTTTATTTCCGTATAACGTTGGCTGATTTTGGCGTAGGCGGATTGATCGGCCGAAATAGAAGTCGTGGCCAATTTGTTTTCCAAATCAGCTAATTCGTCACGCAATTGAGAAATTTCCGTTGACATATTTTTTTAATCAAAAAACCTCACTTCTAGGGTAGCAGAAAACCTGCCAACAGAGAAGCGAGGTCGCAATATTTACTTAACGGTCTTGGTCTTTTGGCGAGCCGACTTGGCGGCGCGTTTGGCTTTTTTACCTTGACGAGTGCCGGCGACTTGAGCTGACTTTTCAACTTGTTTATGAAAGCGGTCAACGCGTCGGGCGGTGTCGACAATCTTTTGCTCACCGGTAAAAAACGGGTGACACATTGAGCACAATTCGGTTTGAATGGTGTCGACAGTTGAGCCGACGCTAAAAGTGTTGCCGCAAACGCAGCTAACTTTGGCCTGTTTGTTATATTTGGGGTGGATGTCTTTTTTCATAAAAATCTTTATAAAATTGAGGAAATGTGCAGAAAAGATAACATGGCTAATAAAAAAGGTCAAGGCGGGCATTTTAAATTGACTTTTTGGCCTTTTATTGATAATCTGAAGGCATAAATCTCTCTATTTTCCATGATTTTTATGACTCGTAAGAAAAAAATTATCATTGGCTCGACCGTCGGTGTCCTAGTTATTATTGGCCTAGTGGCCGCTTTTGGTCGGGGTAATAAGTCAACTTTGGAATACACCACGGCCGTGGCCGCCAAACAAAATTTAAATCAAACAGTTTCGGCCACCGGCAAGATCCAAACCGCTGAAGAAATTGAACTTAATTTTCAAACTAGTGGTCGGATCGTGGCGATTTCAACTAAAGTCGGAGCGATCGTAAAAGCGGGGACAGTTTTAGCTCGTCTGGACGCCGGTGATTTGTCAGCTCAGTTGTCACAGTATCAAGCCGCGGTTAATTCAGCTCAGGCCAATCTGGATAAATTGCTGGCTGGTTCTAGTACCGAAACGGTAGCTGTCTCGCAACAAGAAGTGGCCAGCGCCCAAGCGGCTTATCAAGCGGCTCTGATAGAGTTGGAAAATGCCAAAAAAAATAAAGATAAAAATTTGGCCTTATATCGCGACACGGCCTTGGCTGATTTGGATAATTATTTATTTAAAACACAAATTGCTTTAAATGACATGCAAGAAGTTTTTGACGATGTTAACGGCGACGGTAATTTGAGTGTCAAAAATCCGCAATATTTAGTCACGGCCAAAACTCAAAAAAGCGCCGGGTCTAACGCTTTGGTCATAGCTCAAAGTAAAGCGGCCTTGGCTCGACAAAGTCAAACTGACAATGACATCACCACCGCCTTGCTAGCCACGACTGAGGCTTTGCGCACCACCTTGTCTGGTCTGGATGCGACTTACAACGCCTTAGTTGCTTCGATTGACGATGCTGGTTTTACGACTGACGATATCGCGGCTTACAAAACTACGATCAAAGCAGATCAGACGACATTGAGTACGGGGGTCAGTACTTTGCAGGCCGATAAATCTAATCTTGATACCAAGGATTTGGCTTATGCCAATGCTATCGACACGGCCCAATCGAATGCCAACAGCGCCAAGCTGGCTTGGGAATTAGCTCAGGCTCGTTTGGATCTGACCAAAGCTGATCCGACCAGCGCCGATATTGCCTATCAGCAGGCTTTAGTCGATCAAGCTCGTGGACAATTACGCTCTATTCAAGCTCGGTTGTCGGATCGTATTATCAAAGCCCCGGTCGACGGGACAATCACGGCTATCAACAATTCAGTTGGCGAAACCTTTAGTCTGTCTGGTCCCATCTTGGTCATGTTACCCGATCAAGATTTTGAAATTGAAGTAGATATTCCCGAATCAGACATTGCCAAAATCTCGGTTAATGATCCGGTCGTCTTTACGCTCGATGCTTTTCGCGAAGATCAAAAGTTTGATGGCACGGTCACTTTGATTGATCCGGCTCAAACCGAAATCCAAGGCGTGGTTTATTATAAAGTCACGGTCAGTTTGGCGGCCACGACTGAGCCGATCAAGCCGGGCATGACCGCCAACGTTGATATTTTGACCGATAGTCGCACTGACGTGATAGTCATCCCGACTCGAGCGGTCAAAGAAATCGACGGGCGTCAAACCGTGCAAGTCATGGTTGATGCGGCCAACCAAACAACTGTCGAACGAGAAGTCACGGTTGGTTTGCGCGGTGATGATGGTTTGTCTGAAATCATTAGCGGCCTGACAGTTGGTGAAGAGGTCGTGACTTTCGTCAAAGATAATTCCAAAAAGTAAATCGCGCTTATGTCCCAGCCGATTATTGAAGTTAAATCGCTGACCAAAGAATTTGTCAGCGATGAGGTGGTGACAGCAGTTTTGCATGGGCTGGATTTTTCTATCGAAGCTGGAGGGTTTGTGGCTATCATGGGCCCATCCGGCTCGGGCAAGTCAACCCTCATGCACATTTTAGGTTTTTTGGATCGTCCAACGTCTGGTGTTTTTAAATTTGCCGGCCAAGATGTCAGTGGATTAGATGAGGATGCTCGGGCCGCTATTCGTCGTGATAAAGTTGGTTTTGTTTTTCAGTCCTTTCATCTTTTGCCGCGCACGACAGTTTTAGACAATGTCGCCTTGCCGTTGTTGTATAATCCCAAGGTTAAAGAAAAAGATCGCGCTAGCGTGGCGCGTCAAGCCCTAGAAGCGGTTGGCCTGTCTCATCGCGTCGATTATCTGTCCGGTCAATTATCGGGTGGTGAAAAACAACGCGTGGCCATCGCTCGGGCCTTGGTCAATCAACCCGAGGTGATTTTTGCCGATGAGCCGACGGGTAATTTGGATAGTAAGTCGGGTACGCAAGTCATGGCGATTTTAGAAAAGTTAAATCAAGCCGGTAAGACAATTATTTTGGTCACTCACGAACGTTATACGGCCGAACACGCTAAACGTATTATCAGGCTCAAGGATGGTTTAATTGTCGAAGACGTACAAGTCGCTGATCGTAAATCTGCTCAAGATGGTGAGCTACAAAAATAAGCCGGTCGTATGTATTTTCGCGATCTCTATCATATCGCCAGTCGGGCCCTGCTGATCAATAAAAAGCGAGCTTTGTTAACAACGCTGGGTATTGTTATTGGCATTGCGGCGGTGGTAATCGTCATGGCGGTCGGAGCCGGAGCGCAGTATTTAATTTTGGATCAAATCACCAGCGCTGGCACCAATTTAATTGGTGTCTTGCCGGGGGCGAGCGATGACAATGGACCGCCGGCTTCAGCTATGGGTATTATTGTCACAACTTTGACCAACGAAGATATTGAAGCCTTAGCCGATCGCAGCCGCGTGCCTCACGTCACGGCCGTGGCCGGATATGTGCGCGGTGTGGCCACTCTGAGCTGGCAAAATCGTACGACTGATTCAAGTTTTGTTGGTAGTAATGCCGCTTATCAAGAAATTGAAAATGTCGAATTGGCCACCGGCCGATTTTTTAGTCAAGAAGAAGATCGCAGTTTGGCTCGTGTGGCGGTGATCGGACCGACGGTGGCCGAAAATTTATTTGCCTTAAATAATCCCGTTGGTCAAAAAATCAAAATTAAACGCGAGACTTTTACCGTTATTGGTGTATTGCAAGAGCGAGGTGTATCGGGCTTTGAAGATCGTGACGATTTGGTCGTCATCCCGCTCAACACGGCCCAAAAGATCATGTTGGGCATCAACCATCTGAGTTTCGCTCGGGCCAAAGTTGACAGCGATGAAAATGTTGAGCAATCCATGGCTGACGTGCGCACGGTCTTGCGCGAACGCCATGATATTAGTAATCCGGAAAATGATGACTTTTCCGTGCGCTCCACCGCCCAAGCTCTCGATGCTTTGCGTAACATCACCGACGCTTTGCGTTATTTTTTGGCGGCCGTGGCCGCCTTGTCGCTGTTTGTCGGGGGTATTGGTATTATGAATATGATGCTAGTTTCGGTTTCTGAGCGGACTAATGAAATCGGTTTGCGCCAAGCGGTCGGGGCGACGCGTCAACAAATTTTATTACAATTTTTGGCCGAAGCGGTGATGCTAACAATGTTGGGCGCCGTGATTGGGGCAATCGTCGGATCGTTGATCTCGGCCGTGATTTCAGTTGTTGTTAAATATTTAGATTACGCTTGGGCCTTAGTTTTATCGCCGCAAGCTTTTTTGTTGGCCGCGGCCGTGGCCACGGCTATTGGCGTAATCTTTGGTTTTTATCCGGCTTGGCGCGCTTCACGTTTAGAGCCAATTTCGGCTTTGCGTTATGAATAATCTATGGATTTAAAAACCATTATCCT
>CAZFXZ010000039.1:4733-5869 GCA_964523165.1 uncultured Gammaproteobacteria bacterium | reverse complement strand
ATCCCTCGACTCCTCTTCGACTCACTTCGTTCGCTCAGAGTCGCTCGGGATGACAGAGTGGTTGGTAATCTCACTCGGGATGACAGGAGAGGGTTTATTTTTCCCAAGTAAAGCCGTGGCCAAAATGCCCCCAGTGTGCCGTTTTCTCAAACTGCGGTTTTTTAAGATCCAAAAATTTTATTATGCCCGTTGGCGTTAAATCGTACTGGTCACCAACATCGATTTCAACGCCATCAGCGACGACTGAAATCATGACCGGATCTTTATAACCGATAGCGTAAGCCAACTTGACCACGACTTCATGATACTCGCCGTTACACAAAACATCAACGGCGATTTTGCGAGCCATATAAGCGCCGCTGCGATCGACTTTGGTCGCGTCTTTGCCACTAAACGCTCCGCCGCCGATGGGGATTTGTGGACCGTAATTGTCGACGGCTAATTTGCGGCCGGTGACTCCGGTGTCCGAGGCAAACCCACCAACGTTCCAGTCACCGGCCGGATTGGCCAAAATGTTTTTTATGCCTAAATTATTTTTTGTGGCCCAATCGCTAATTAATTTTTCTAATTTATTTTTTTCTAAACCACACCAGCTGGCCACGACTGTGGCGATATTGTTTTTTTCATCTAGGGTAATTTGCGTCTTGCCGTCAGCCGGCTGAATTTCATAAATATACATGGCTAAACTGCGAGCCAAATATAATTCTTGCGGGATCATAGCTGGATTATCCGCACAAGCATAGCCAATCATGATGCCCTGGTCACCAGCCCCACCACTGTCGACGCCGTGAGCAATTTCCGGACTTTGGGCGACGATGTTGGTTTGCACGCCGTAATTTTCTCCGACGATTGTTTTGACTACTTTTGGCACGTCGACAAAACCTGTGGTCGTCATTTCACCGGTGATGGTAATAATATTATGTCCGCCCATGACTTCGACAGCTACGCGACTATCAGGATCTTGGCGCAAAGCTTCATCCAAAATCGCGTCGCTGATCCGATCGCAGATTTTATCAGGATGAAGAGGGCTAACACATTCGGCGGTTTTTAACATAGATGTATGGCGTATGCCGTATGGTGTATGGTGTAGACAGCAACTACGGCATACGCTATACGGCATACAGATTAATAAAAAA
>CAZFXZ010000039.1:3462-4633 GCA_964523165.1 uncultured Gammaproteobacteria bacterium | reverse complement strand
CACTCTGGATAATTAGGTTGTAAAAAGATTATAGCAAAAAAACAGTTACGCTAATACCCTTGACAAAATATAAATCGTTATGTATGATTCTTCATCAACCTTGGAGGATTGATCATGAAGAAAGTGCCGACAATCCTGGGGATTGTGGTACTGATCGCCGCGGTAACCTTCATGCGCCATGTCAAGCGCACGGAGATCGTCGCGACGCTCACCCCCAACCAGGCCCTGGCGGCTTCGTCGTCGGTCGCAGACGACACCGCCTCGACGCCGAATGCGCCGCCCTTCTCCATCGCCAAGTGCGATGAGTGGCTGGTGAGAGCCGAAAGCTCCTACCGGTTCAGCGGCGACGCGGGTATGAAAATGGCCGCGCTGGCCACGGCCTGCTACCTGTCGCAGACCGTCGACCGCAAATAACTTCACCCTCGCGTGGAGTTTTTTATTTTTGAAAAAAGCTAAAAATCCGGCGGCGATAAATGGCCGAAAATAAAAGTAAGTTCATTATGACAATATAAATCGGAAAGGCGTAAGAGCTAAAAGTCCAAATTTGGATAGCGGCAAAAGCCGTTAGGCCATTAATAAAAGCCGCCACGTAGGTACTGCCTGACTCCGTATCGGGATGACGCCAAGATTTCACCAATGTCGGTATAGCGGCCAGACAATCACTAATTACAGCAAATAATATAGCCACAACTGGTTGATCGGTCAGCCACCATAAAATTAGAGCTAAAACAGAAAACAATCCGCACAAATAATCAAAACGTCGCAGTTGCCAATAGGCTTGCGGATTAACAAATGACGACAAAAATGTCACCAAGGGCATTAAACCTGACATCAAAACGGGTAAAACCGCCCAAGTCACACCGGCCGACCAAGCAGCCGCACTGCCGATAAACGGCGCGATCGACCACAACAACCAAGAGACACGATTTGGTTTAGTTCGACCCTGAATGGTGTGGATGATATACGGGATCGAACCAAAAAAGTTTACCGCCGCACCAAATATAACAATCTGAGGCCACATAAAAGTAATTTGATTATATAGCTTTGCGAACTATAATAAAAGAGTTAAAATATAATAAAATAATTTTAAAAATCCGGCTGGATAACAGTCGAATTTTTTATCTCTGAGAAGCCGATCGACGAGAAAAATTTTGCGGCCGCGCCGAACGAG
>CAZFXZ010000039.1:0-3362 GCA_964523165.1 uncultured Gammaproteobacteria bacterium | reverse complement strand
GTCGTCAAACGCACGGCCGGGGCCGGCAAGTCGGGATGAATTGATTTGGGTAAAACGGCTTTGATGAGTTTTTCAATATCAGCCACATCACGTTTCTGATCAGGCGTGGCAAAGCTGATGGCGTGACCGACAGCTCCAGCTCGGGCGGTGCGCCCAATCCGATGAACATAATCAGAAGAATCATCAGGCAAATCAAAATTCAAAACTAATTCGATACCGGCCACGTCGATACCTCGAGCCGCAATATCAGTGGCCACCAAAATCCGATACTTACCACTTTTGAAACCAGCCAAAGCTTCTTTGCGTTGAGCTAGTGAACGATTGGAATGAATTTCGGCGGCATTTTGTCCCCAATTGCGGATGGCCAAAGCGATTTTTTTGGCAGCAAACTTGGTCCGAGAAAAAATCAAAACCGAGCCATGATATTGTTCAAGGATTTTTTTTAATAATAATAATTTATGAGGCTTGTCGATGAAAAATAATTCTTGGCTGACTTTGGCGGCCGGCGTGCCGGGCGTGGCAATTTCTACGCGAATCGGCAAAGACATATATTGATTGGCGATGCGCACGATGTTTTCCGGCATGGTAGCCGAAAACAAAACCGTCTGTCGGGCTGTGGGCAAAGCGGCCAAAATCTTTTGCAGTTGTGGGGCAAATCCCATATCTAGCATCCGATCAGCTTCGTCTAAAACGGCCACATCAACGTTACTTAATGATAAAGTTTTTTGTTGCAAGTGATCGACGATCCGACCGGGCGTACCAATGATGATCTGCGGCCGGCGGCGCAACTCCCGGATTTGTTTGGGCATCGACTCACCACCGATGATAACCGTCGAGTAGACACCCAACGGCCGGCCTAATGGCTGCAAAGCTTCATGGACTTGGATAGCCAACTCACGAGTCGGCAAGACAATCAGTTTTAATTTTCGACTGACGGCACTTTGGATCAGCGGGATGCCAAAAGCCAAAGTTTTGCCGGTACCCGTTTGAGCGATACCAATCATGTCTTTACCTTCTAGCATGACCGGAATAGCTTGATGTTGGATGGGAGTCGGAGTCACAAAACCAAGCTTGGTCAATAAAGACAAGATATTTGGGGCGATGCCAAGGCCAGAAAAACTATCGTGAGTATTCATATGGCGCTACTATAGCTTGTTTTGCGATAAAATAGCAAACTATGTCAAAGCCGATTCCAAATCTTCGACGACAGCCAAAAAACGTTCGTCGCATTGACCGTCCAAATGACTAATGATTTTTTGGCGAAAATCTTGTCGTAAATTTTTATACGGATCTTTAGTTAACGCAATGTCAATGGTTTTTTTTAAAGAGTATTTACCGACAGTTAATCCATGCTTCAAATAAGGCGAAGATTTTAAAAATACTATCGGCCGGTCAAACAGCAACCACTCAAAAGACGCTGAAGACTCGACACCCAACATAATTTGAGAATTTATCATATAAGGTAAAACGCCATAGCGCGGATCGGTAAAACAAACACCGGCTTTTTTCAAAATTTTTACAGACCGATCAACGACTGGTTTTTCCACGCGGCGTGGCAAGGGCCTAGAGCGATCGACCAAATTGGGATGCAAGCTAAAAGTGATGCAACGGTTTTTTAGTCTGGCAATGTCGGGACAATATTGAAAAGCGCTACGATCAACAGACCAGTTAGAGCCGGCAAAAATAGAATTGGGTACTGGTTGGCCCAGACCTCCAGCCAAACACCGTTCAGCTTTGGGCCAACCAACTATTTCCACCCGGACGTCTGGCCTGATTTTTTGCCACAAATCATAATCCAAAAGCGAAGCGGCTAAAACCACATCAACGTCGGGTAAAGGTTTTTGCAAAACAGCGGCCCACTCTCGGATCAAACCGTGAAAAACGCGGACGACTTTTTTGTGACGAAAAATTTTTAAAAGATTATGTTCAACCAAATGACCGGTCAAAGAAAAATAAACAATGCCGCGATCGGTCGGCGGGACAAAATTTTTTAATTCGCTTAAACGGTAAATTCCCGGCCCATCACAACAACCAACGTCGGTAAAAAAATATTTATGTTCTCGCGGTAAGTTTTCAAAAAAAGGGAACATGTCGTTGAAGACATGCCAATTTTGGCAGACAAAGAGATGGCAAACTTCAGACATACATCCTCGGTTGCCCTCCACTCTTAAAGAGTAAAATTGGCCGATTACCCTGTTTTTAGCCTAAACCAATATCACCCTTTCGTCTAGTAAAAGTTGTTTTTTGCTGTAATTTTAAGAAAATCAATGATTTTTCTTTCTTAAAATTTTAGCGATGTGGACAGCCGGCCCAACAACACGGCCGACGTTTACCTTTTAATAAATCAGCACAAACTCGCGCGACATGCTGTTGTCTGGTTTGCGGTTTTTTGACCGACGTCGTCCAACAAATCCACTCGTTACGCGCTAACGGCGTTAGATCATTCCAAGCTTCAATAATTTTAGAGCTAGAAGTTAAAGCTTGGCGGAGATCGGCGGGGATAGAGTGAGCGGGAGCGGAAAAAAGTTTAGCTGACATATTATTGAAAAATTATAATCTTATCATACCGTGATGACAGACCAACGACAATAGTATAAAAAAGAGGGTGCTGTTGCCCCTCTAGCGCGCCAGAATGAAAACGATCAGAATGATCAGCCAGGGTGAGCCGGCGATCAGACGGGCCCACGTTTCGCCATCCTTGTAGGCGATTCGGAAATCATCCCAAACCACTCGCCACATCGACGCACCTCCATTGGAACGTTGATCTTAACGTAATATTTATTTACAAAAAAATCAAGTTGAAAGTAGAATATAAATCACGGCCCAAACAAAACCCCAACAACATTGACACTTTAAATAATCTATAATAACATCCCAACAACTCAAATTGGAGGCTGTTATGACCGCGATTCAAAGCTCGGCTTCCCGTCGTGATCCTGACGTTTTTGGACTGATCTACAATTTGCAAAGGTTCGTGAACGCCGCGACCGAAAACAAGGGTGTCGCTGACGGGACGACCTTCCCGTTCAGTTCGGACAACTTCGAGACGGTCCTGCAAGAACAAGGAATCGCCCCGCAGGACTGTGCGAGCGCCATCGACCACATGGTTGATCACGGACTGCTGGAAAGACGAGGTGAAAACATACACCTCACCAGCAGAGCTCTGACAGAATTCAATATGACTATGCGTCGCATGTAAAGACGCTTCTAAGCCCCCGTTTGCAATCGGAGGTTTTTTTAATTTTTTACAGACTAGGTTAAAGAAGGGATTCGGTCCCGGGGCGCTAGCGCGCCCTTCTCATCCCCTCTATCTATATGACATTTGTCGTCCGCCTTGTCGGCGAACATCAAATGTCATACGG
>CAZFXZ010000038.1:0-6086 GCA_964523165.1 uncultured Gammaproteobacteria bacterium | reverse complement strand
ATTTTAAATCCCCTGACTTTACGCAAAATCATCAACAAATTTACCGATCACTTGTCGACCAATATGGAAGTTTGGCAAATGTTGAGCTTGGCCAGCATGGGTCGCGATATTGATAAAGACCAGATTATTACTTTGGGTATCACCAACGAAGGGTCAAATCCCTTGCTAGAAGTTGTCATCGGTGAAGATGGCGCCTTTTTACTTCAACCACCCGGTGGTAATTATGACAACATTCGTTCGATTGTCGATAATATTTTTGGCCAAGCCCCAACTGAGCCAGCCGTCGCGACAACAACTGTCGAAACTACTTCGACACCTGACACGCCAATCATCGTTGAGGAAACCCAAGCCAAAATTGCCGAAATTAGCGAGCAGGCGACAATTACTGTTTTAAATGGTACATTTATCACTGGTCTGGCTAGCGCCGTGCAAACCGGCCTCAATAGTCACAATTTTAATGTAACTGGTGTTGGTAACGCGCCAACCCGCGATTACAGCACGACCAATATTTATGTTTTGTCGGACAAAAAATATCCGCAAACCATAGCTTGGCTCAAAGAAAAATTTTCCGCCACGGTTGTGACGGCCGTGCCCAGTTGGCTATCCAACAAAGTCACGACTGACATTGCTATTATTTTGGGTCCGGCCTCCGCTAATCTTGCTTGGTAAAAATTATATGATGCCCATTGTCGCTATTATTGGCCGAGCCAACGTCGGCAAATCGACTTTATTTAATCGCTTGACGGAACAACCCAAAGCCTTGGTTTCAGATATCGCCGGCACGACTCGCGATCGCAATATCGACAACGTTTTATGGCGCGGCAAACAATTTCGTTTGGTTGACACCGGTGGTCTTGATTTGAGCTCTTTGCCAACCAAAAAATATTTTAAGAAAAAAGCCACCAATGACAACGAGCCGTTTGAAAAAGACATCATCAAACAAGCCAAGCTCGGCATCGAGCAAGCCAATTTGTTATTGTTTGTGGTCGATGGACAAACCGGCATTCAAACTTCTGACCGGACGATCGTCAAAATGATTCGTCAGGCCAAAAAACCTTGTTTGGTCGTAGTTAATAAAATTGACAATCGCAAACAAACGGATAATGTTAATGACTTTTTGCGCCTCGGTCTAGGTCAACCCTTAGCCATTTCCGCCAACAATGGCAGTGGTATTGGTGATTTGCTGGACTTTATCCATGACAATATTCAAGCGACTGATTTTACTGAAGATCAAAAAACTATTCGTTTAACCTTGATTGGTAAGCCCAATGTTGGCAAATCTTCTTTGCTCAACACTCTCTTGGGTCAAGAACGAGTCATCGTCTCCCCCATCCCCCACACCACTCGCGAAACTCACGATGAAGCTTTTGTTTACAACGATCAACATTTTACTTTGGTTGACACGGCCGGTATCCGAAAATCAGGCGCTATTGCTGGCGAACTAGAACGTGCCGGGATCAAAAAATCTTTAGGTATTTTGCGTATCACCGATGTGGCCTTGTTGGTCATCGAAAGTCACCATCGTCTGGCCGTCCAAGATAAAAAAATTGCCCAGGCGGCTTTGGAATCGGGTTGCGCTTTGATCATCATCGCCAACAAATGGGACTTGGTCAAAGACAAAGACCCAACTATTCAAAATAAAGTCGAGGATTACTTACGCAAAGATTTGCCGTTTTTGGCTTGGGCACCGATCGTTTTTGTCTCGGCTAAAACCGGTGAAAAAACCGGCAAGATTTTTGACTTGGTTGTCGAAGTCGCCAAACATCGCGAACAAAAAATCGGCGACAAGGGTTTGGAAAATGTTTTAAAACAAGCCATCAAACGCCACTGGCCAACCCAAGCCAAAGGCGTCATCCATCCCCGTTTATACGAACTGCGTCAAGTCGGGGTCCGTCCGCCACGTTTTGATTTGATCATTCACCCCAAGGCTGAAGTCAACAGATCATACATGCAATTTATCGAACGCGTCATCCGGGAAAAATACGACTTTACCGGCACACCTATTAGCATCAATCAACGTATGTACAAAAAATAGTCCAGGGAAATGGACTATTTTTTTAAAAAGCGATCCAAGATACTTTGCTTTTCACTGCGCAAGAAAGATCTGATTTTATTACGAGCGTTAGAGCTTTTGACAAATTCTAGCCAATCAGGGTTGGGACTCTTGCGATTTTTATCAATGATTATTTCTATCACGTCACCACTGTTTAAGGCGTGATCGAGGGGCACGATAACATCGTTAACGATGGCGCTCGAACAATGATTGCCAATATCGGAGTGAATAGCATAGGCAAAATCGATCGGCGTGGCTTGTTCGGGCAAGTCGATGACATCACCTTTGGGCGTGAAGACAAAAATCCGATTGGCAAAAACTTGGATTTTTAATTTATCCAGATATTCTTGATTGTCAGAAATATCTTTTTGCCATTTGGCCAATTCCGTTACCCAGGCAAAATTTTTATTGGGCACAAAAGAACCTTTTTCGTCATAATGCCAATGAGCGGCGATACCCAACTCGGCTTGTTGGTGCATCTGTGGAGTGCGAATTTGAAATTCTACAACCTCATGCTCATCACAAAAAACCGTGGTGTGTAAAGATTGATAACCGTTAGGCTTGGGCCGCGCGATATAATCCTTGATCCGACCTTTGAGCGGCGCCCAACGTTGATGAATAATGCCCAAAACTCGATAACAATCAGCCACCGTTGGCACGACTACCCGCAAAGCGATCAAGTCGTATATTTTGCTGATGTCGTGATCGTATTTCAGCAATTTACAATACAAACTATAAACGTGTTTAGCTCGACCATGGATTTCAAAATTAGTCAGACCGTTTTTTTCCAATTCACCGGTCAATTTTTGTTGAATAATGCGCAAAATTCTTTCACGTCCCGGTCGGGCTTGGTCCATCAAATCAACCACGCTCTGATATTCATCGGGAAAAGCATAACGAAAAGCCAAATCCTCAAGTTGACCCTTAATTTCCCCCATACCCAAGCGATTGGCGATTGGCGCGTAAATTTCTAGACTTTCCAAAGCAATGCGTTGTTGTTTGCGTACCGGTTGGTAATCAAGGGTTTGCAAATTGTGCAAGCGATCAGCAAAACGCACAATGATAACGCGAATATCGTTGGCCATGGCCACAAACATTTTGCGCAAATTTTCGACATAGCGATCGACGCCGCGATATTTAACCTTACCAACCTTAGTCACACCATCGACGATCGTGGCAATATCTTTACCAAATTCTTTTTTGATATCGGCGACAGTCACGTTTGATTCTTCGGGCACATCATGGAGCAAACCAGCCGCGACAATGACCGGTCCCAAACCAATATCGGCCAAGATTTGGGCCACGGCGGCCGGATGGACAAAATAAGGCTCACCGGATAAGCGTTTTTGACCATCGTGAGCTTGTTTGGAAAAATTAAAAGCCAACTCCACCACATCAGTGTCGGCTGTTGGGTGAAAATGTTGAATGGTTTTTAACAATTTGACGAGTCGTTGATCAACAGACATATTTTAGCGAAAAAATTTCTTCAAAGCATTGCGGGCTTGCGGCGTTTTGATAAATCGCAACCAACTTTTGGCTGGTTTTTTACGACGATCGGTGATTATTTCGATCACGTCGTTGTTGTGAAGTTTGTAAACTAGCTTTTGCGGCTGACCATTGACGACCGCTCTGATGGCGTGATGACCAACGTCAGTATGAATAGCGTAGGCAAAATCCAATGGCGTACTCCCGCGCGGCAATTCGATAATATCTCCCTTGGGCGAATAAACAAAAATTCTATCAGCCAACAAATCCAAGACGGGATCATCGGGTAATTGGCCAGCATTTTCATAATCTTGCCGTAATTTAACCAACTGACTAATCCACGATTGCAATGGTTGACCTTTAGTGATCAGACGTTTGTAATACCAATGAGCGGCTAAACCATATTGAGCCACGTCGTGCATTTCTTGGGTCCGAATTTGAAATTCCATTGGATAACCATCACTATTGACGACCGTCGTATGTAAAGATTGATAGCCATTTGGTTTAGGTTGAGCAATATAATCTTTGATACGTTCTTTGACCGGTTGCCAAAGTTGATGGATCAGACCGAGGGCCAAATAGCAATCGGAGATCGTCGGCACGACGACACGAATAGCAAAGACATCATAAATTTCATGAAAACGCTTTTGTTTGTCCAACATTTTGTGATAAATGGCGGAAATATTTTTGATCCGACTGCTGACCACACAATCCAAACCGGCCTGATGCAAACTTTTTTCGACTTGAGTTTGAAATTTTTTCATTTGCTTTTGCTGTTCTGACGTACCGACACCTTTAGCAATCTTGCGTTCGATTTTTTGATGCATCAACGGTTGTCGATAAGCAAAACAAATATCTTCCATCTTAGATCGGATTTGCCAAATGCCCAAGATGCCGGCTAATGGGATATAAACTCGTTCTGTCGTTTCAATCATTTTACGTTGACGCGCTCCGGGAAAAGTTTCTAAATGCTGCAAATTATTAAGCCGCTCGGAAAATTTTATCAACAAAACTCGAAAATCTTTAGCCAAAGCCACAAACATGCGTTGAGCGTTGGCCACGTAACGTTCTGAGCCTTGATAACGCTCATCGATTTGCGACAGATTTTCCAAACCTTCCATCAAGTGATGGACTTCAGCGCCAAAATCACGTTTTACGTCGGCCAAGCCGTAATCGCTATGGGCCGGCAAATCGTGCAACAAGGCGGTGATGACTGAAGCAATGTCTAACTTCATTTCCGCGATCAACAAGGCCGTTTGAATGGGATGATCAACATAATCAAGATCACCTCGTTTTTGGCCACGAAGTTTTTCGTTCACGATTTTAAAAGCTTTGTCGAGTAAACCCAAATCGATGCCGGGGTAGTTTTTGACGACAAAACTTATTAATTGCTCCTTGGGCATAGCCATATCACTATAGCTAGTCACAATCAGCTTGACAAGTAAAAACTCCTGGGCGGCCAGAAGTTTTACGAAGTAGCAGGTTTTTTGCGAAAATTACGACGAGGACGTTTGGGTCGGGCGGCCGAGGCGGCCAACAATTCTTGGCAAGTTTGGGCGGTCAAATTTTGCGGCTCGGTGTCTTTGGGTATACGTGCATTGTTGGTCCCGTCGGTGATATAAGGGCCATAACGTCCAACTTTGACAATGATGTTCGTGCCGGGAAACTCTTTGATGATAGCCTTAGCTTCTTCTTGAGCGGCACTGTCGATCAAATCATTAGCTTGTTCTAAAGTCAAAGTATAAGGATCGGCACCGTTTAAACGATAATTTTTTTTGCCGACTTTCAAATACGGACCAAAACGTCCAATCAAAACTTCAATGTTTTCTCCGGACTTATTTGTCCCCAAAATTTTTGGCAAAGATAAATAGCGCACGGCGTCAGCCAAACTAACATCAGCCATGTCTTGACCTTTGGCCAATGGCGCAAAGCGTGGCTTTTGATCATCGGTTGCTTCACCTTGTTGGACAAAAGGGCCGTAGCGACCGCGTCGGACATAAATTGCTTGACCCGTTTGGGGGTCGCGACCGATTTCTCGCATGTTAGTAATTTCTTGGCGCGACAATTCAAGAGTTTTTGTGGCTAACTGTTGAGCAAAAGGTTGATAAAATTCAGCTACCAAAGGTTGCCAAGGACGCTTGGCCTCGGCCACTTCATCGAGCTCCTTTTCAATCTTGGCCGTAAAATCATAATCAACAATATTGGGAAAATGTTCAACCAATAAATCATTGACCAAAAAAGCGATCTCTTGGGGAACTAAACGATTTTCTTCACGTGTCACATAACCTCGTTCGGTGATCGTGCCAATCGTCGGGGCATATGTTGATGGACGACCGATATCTTTTTCTTCCAAAGCTTTGACTAACGTGGCGTCAGAATAGCGGGCCGGCGGTTGGGTGGTGTGTTGAAGAGATTGTAAATTTTTCAAATCAAGTTTTTGACCAACAGTCAGGTCGGGCAATAAATTTTCTTTGACGTCCAAAGGATACAAAGCTAAAAAGCCGGGTTGGGCCACAGTTTGACCGTTGGCTTTGAAAGTAAACTCTTT
>CAZFXZ010000037.1:0-6146 GCA_964523165.1 uncultured Gammaproteobacteria bacterium | reverse complement strand
ATTATAACAAAAAAAAGCCGCGTTGTAATTATCTGGGACGCGGTTTGTCGGCCGGCGTATTGGCCAGACTTTTTTGGACATGTTGTCCGCATTTCGGACAACGTGGTTGGGTCACGGACATGACCTGACCACAATGTGGACATGGCCACACTTCAGTGCTCTGTTTCACCTTACTCCCCCCTCAAAAGAGCGTGATCGATAGCCTGGTTAACCAAAGCGTCGGCTTGCTTGTTATCTTCACGATAAACGTGATGATAAGTGATTTTTTTAAATTTTTGACTTAAATTATAAATTTTTATAAAAATTTTGCCCAACTCGACATCTTTGACTTTATACTCGCCACGCAGTTGTTTGACTACCAGTTCACTGTCTAAATAAAAAATTATTTCTTCGGCTTGTAACTCGACAGCCTTATTTAAGGCGGCCAAAACGGCGGCGTACTCGGCCTGATTGTTGGTGGCCACGCCAATATAATCACTAATTGTCGCCACTATATTATTTTTTTCATCATTTATCACCACCCCCAGTCCGGCTGGTCCGGGATTGCCGCGCGCCCCACCGTCGGTGTGAATGATTAATTTACTTGTCATAACTAAACTTTAAATCGTTACTTTTTTCAAGTCAACAATTTTCATTTGCAATTCACGATTGCCATTCCACTGATTTACTCCCAATTCCACCACCACGTCTATCACGTCGCCCGGTTGGAGTGGATTATTTTTGGCCAAACCAAAGCCGATTAGCTTGCGTGATTTGGATTTGTTTTGACTGACCATGATTTTGAGATGGCTTTGATCTTTGCCCAAACCTTGGGCACTATCAACGATTAAATTTTTTAAACAATACAAGGGCTGAGGATTGCCGTAGCCAAAAGGTGCGAAACGTTCTTGGGCGTCATATAACGTCCAATTGATATCTTTTAGCTCGGCAGCGATATCAATGTTTAAAATCGCCGATAAATCAAGGCCGTCTAAAACTTCTTGAGCAATAGCCTGAAAGCGTTTAACAAAATCTTCAAACTTAATATCACTAGCCAAAGTAAAGCCACAAGCTTGGGCGTGACCACCATAATTACTAAAAAACTTTTCACTATCAAGCTGACGCAAAGGATCCATCAAGTCAAATTGTGGCAAACTCCGACCCGAAGCGATAATTTTTCCTTCAAAATCTGAAGCGATAATGACCGGCAAATTAAACTGCCTAACTAGTTTGCCGGCCACCAAACCAACTAAACCCGGTGGCCAACCACGACCCAAGCCGATCAAAATTTTACAGCCTTGTTTTTTTTGTTTGGCTAATTCGTCAGTCACGGCTGTTACAACTTGTTCGGTCAAAGCTTGGCGTTCATTATTAGTTTGTTCAATTTGCCCGATCAACCTCAAAGCCTCATCAACATCTTCAGTGATCAGCAATTCATAAGCCGTACTAGCATGATCAATTCGTCCAGCCGAATTAAGTCGGGGGGCAATCTGAAAACTAATGACTTGCGTGTTGATACCATCAGCCATGGTTGGGCCGTTGACGTTAAAAGCGCTCAAACCTTCAAATAATTTCTTTAAGCCGATTTTTTGAGTTTTATTTAAAACGACTAAACCATAATTGACTAACGTTCGATTTTCCCCAATTAGGGGCATGACATCGGCTACGGTGCCGATCGCCACTAAGTCGAGCAACCATTTTTCAAAGCCCTCCCAATTTTCCCGTGGGGCGCGTTTTTTGGCTTCTACTAACAAAGCTTGAACGGTTTTAAAAGCTACGCCGACGCCGGATAATTCTTTAAAGGGATAACTTTCACCTTTCAGATGTGGGTTGATAATCGCTACGGCCGGTGGTAATTCTAAAGTTTCTTGGTGATGATCGGTCACTACTACGTCGATATTATTTTTTTGGCACAACTTTATTTCTTCGACACTGGCCGTACCACAATCGACCGTCACGACCAAATTGACGTTATTTTTTATAAATAATTCAACGGTCGAATTTTTTAAACCATAACCTTCTTTTTCACGATGGGGAATAAAAATGTCTAATAACTCATTTTTATCATCATGGCCAAAAACTTCTATTAATTTGCGTAGAGTCGTAAACATAACAGCTGAACTCGTCACGCCGTCAGCGTCATAATCACCATGAACGACGATTTTTTCACCACTAGTCACGGCCAAAAAAATTCTTTCGACGGCTAGTGTCATCTGCTTAAATAAAAATGGATCGTGCAAATGATGATTGTAATCGGGATTTAAAAATTCATCAATTTCTTCACGGGTCGTTATCTTGCGATTATAAAGCAATTGCAAAACCACCGGCGGGATTTCCGGAAATTTAGCCGTCAGCTCGACTGGTAAGATAGGTGCGATTTGCCATTGCATATTACGACATGCCAATGGCAAAGGTCCAAGCGATCATACTAAAAATCACGATGGCGCTGACTATAGCCCAAGCAATTTTCAAAACTTGACGTCTTTTCATAAAAATTAACGTTTTAAAACGGCCATAAAGGCTTCGGCTGGGATATCGACTTTACCCACGCCCATGGCCATCATTTTTTTCTTACCTTTTTTCTGTTTTTCTAATAGTTTGCGTTTACGCGTCACGTCACCGCCGTAAAGTTTGGCCGTGACATCTTTGCGCATGGCCGGGATCTTTTCTGAAGCAATAATTGTCCCACCGATAGCCGCTTGTAATTTGACTTCAAACATCTGGCGAGGCAAAACATCTTTTAATTCTTTAGTGACTTTTTTGCCAACATTATAAGCCTCATCAGCGTAAACAATCGTCGATAAAGCTTCGACTTTATCGCCAGCGACTAAGACATCGAGCTTGCGGACGTCGGCTTTTTGGTAATCAGCAAAATCATAATTCATCGAAGCATAGCCCTGCGAAACACTTTTTAGTTTATCATAAAAATCTATAACCAGAGCGGCCAAAGGAATAGTGTAATGCAAAACTGCTATGGTCTCATCGAGAAATTCTGTGGTTTGATAAACGCCTCTTTTAACCGCTACTAATTCCATAATATTGCCCAGATAATCTTTGGGTGAGACGATATCTAATTTCATCAACGGCTCTTCAACTGTTTCAATCTTTGAGGCGTCGGGTAGCTCTTGTGGGCTTTTGATAATTTTGCGTTTACCATCCGTGGTCGTCAAGCGATAAGCTACTGACGGCACGGTGACAATCAAATCCAAATCATATTCACGCTTTAATCGCTCTTGGACGATATCCAAATGCAACATGCCCAAAAAGCCACAACGAAAACCAAAACCCAAAGCTGGAGAATTTTCTGGCTCAAAGACTAGCGAAGCATCATTGAGTTTTAATTTTTCCAAAGCTTCGCGCAGTTGCGGATAGTCATCACCTTCTTTGCAAAATAAACCGGCAAAGACCATGGGTTTGACTTCACGATAACCAGCCAACGGTTTAGAATCAGGTCGGCCGATAGTGTCACCAACCCGACATTCTTCAACATTTTTTAGGCCGGTAACGATATAGCCGATTTCGCCGGCTGTTAAATTTTCTTTGGGTTGAAGTTGTGGTTTAAATACTCCCACTTCCAAAACTTCACCGACCGCGCCGGTAGCCAAATATTTTACATTGTCCCCCTTTTTGACCTGACCACCAACCACTCGGATGTCCGCCACTACGCCACGATATTCATCAAAACTAGAATCAAAGATTAACGCTTGTAATTTTTCATCGGCTGAAGTTGGCGGGGCGACGCGCTTGATAATCTCAGTTAAAACCGCTTCAACACCCTGACCGGTTTTGGCTGAGACGGCTAAAATTTCTTGCGGCTCACAACCCAACAAGTGGACAATTTCTTTAGTGACTTTGGGCACGTCGGCCGCTGGTAAATCAATTTTGTTTAAAACCGGTATAATGGTCAGATTTTGCTCTAAGGCCAAATATAAATTAGCCAAAGTTTGAGCTTGAATCCCCTGGCTAGCGTCAACTAACAAAATTGCGCCTTCGACGGCGGCCAACGATCGCGAAACCTCATAACTAAAATCGACGTGGCCGGGGGTATCAATAAGATTTAAAACATGGCCTTGATAATCCATACGGACCGGCTGCAGTTTGATGGTAATACCCCGTTCACGCTCGAGGTCCATTTGATCAAGAAGTTGCTCTTGCATTTTGCGCTTTTCGACCGTGGCTGTAACTTCCAAAAATCTGTCGGCCAAAGTCGATTTGCCGTGATCAATGTGAGCGATAATGCAGAAGTTGCGAATAGAGGAAGTCATAGGAAAAAAGATGTCATTTACTGAGTCGCGCCCCGCATAGCGAGCGACAGCGAAGCGACGCGGGGTGATCAATGTGAGCAATAATGCAAAAATTTCGGATTTTTGACTGATCCATAAAGTAGGGCCATTGTAGCTTAAAATATCTAAAAAGACAATAAAAAAAGGGCTGACGAGTCAACCCTAGTCTAAGACCTTGGTGAAAACATAGGAGAAGAAAATGGCCACAATCACGGCCACGATCAGCCACGGCCGATCCCAGCTCTTGTCGATCGGCTCGGCAAGCCAGACCCATACGGCCCAAACACCGGCCGGCACACAAGCGCCAAACAAACAGCCGATGGGACTGGGCAGCCAACTCGGCCTGTGCCAACGCCGAGCACTGGATGTTGTCTGAACGATCATGATGTCCTCCTAGCTAACACTAGATTACATCTGACCAGACTAAACCGCAAGACTATAACTCACTTTCAAGTTGCTCGACTTTAGATTTTTCTTGGCGCCAGAGTCGACGCCGTAAAGAAATCAAAAATAAACTCATTTCTTCGGAGCGCAACAACAAGCTAATCAAAACAAAAACCACCAGACCGATCAGGCCGGCAACCAAACTTTGCGCCAAAATACCAGCGAAAGTGGCTGTGCCCGTCCAAGGCTCGACGGCAAATTTTAACCATTGGGTAACTAAAGCCATAAAAAACGAAGCTAAAGAAATTTTGGCCGTAGCCCACAAAATTGTCGGCTCATCCAGCGAACCGATCTGCCAATGCAAAAACGTCCAGAGTAAAACCATGTTAACAATCGCTCCGACTGAAAAAGCCAAAGCCAGGCCGGCAATACCCAAAACTGGTGACAACAACCAAGCCAAAATAATATTGATTGCTACGCTGATCAAACCAACGTAAAAAGGTATGGCCGTATTTTTTTTGGCAAAAAATCCCCTGATCAACAACGGCGATAAACCCTGAGCAAATAAACTCATGACCAAAAAAGCTAAAGTGTCGGCCGTAGCAATCGTATCGGCCCAATCAAAAGCGCCGCTACCCAAGACCACGCGAGTAATTTGCGCCCGCAAGACCAAAAATAAAGTCGAGAGCGGGATAATAAAAAACAAAATTTGCCTGGCCGTGGCCGAAAAGTTTTTTATAAATTTTTCATGGTCATTATCGTCGACCGCATTGGCTAAAGTCGGAAAGGCCGCGATAGCAAAAGATAAGGCAAACACACCCAAGGGGAAAGATTGTAAATTATTAGCAAAACTAAAAATCGCTACTGAGCCAATGGTCAAAGTTGAAGCGATCATGGTCATAACGACCAAGTTAAGCTGACTGACGACCAAACTCAAGGTCCGAGGAATCATCAAAATTATTATTTCTCGGACTTCTGAGTCCCGCCAATGCCACGACCAACTGTATTTAAACCCCGAAGCTAAAACAGCCGGCAGCTGAATAATCATGTGTAAAAACGCACCCAAGACCACACCCCAAGCCAAACCGGCAGCCCCCCACCATTTCACAAACCACAACGCGCCAATCATGATGCCGATGTTGTATAAAATCGGCGCTAACGAATAAACAAAAAACTTTTTTAACGATTGCAAAATCCCACCCCAAATAGCGCTAATACCTAATAATAATGGCGAAAGAAACATTATTCTAGTCAAATAGCTGGTCAAATCTTGAGAGCTTTGATCAAAGCCCGGCGTGATCAAGGCTGTTAACTGTGGGGCAAAAATAAATAAAACCGCTGATAAAACCAACAGACTAACAACTAAGATATTTAAAACGCTGGAAGTGACTTGCCAAGCTTGCGATTCCGATTTTTTGAAACTCCGGATAAAAACCGGGATAAAGCCGGCTGACAAGGCGCCGACGATCAAAAAATTATAAACCAAATCCGGCAAACGAA
>CAZFXZ010000036.1:0-6534 GCA_964523165.1 uncultured Gammaproteobacteria bacterium | reverse complement strand
TAGCATGTAGTGTATAGCATTTTGCCCTAAAGCAAAAATGGACTATGAAAACAGCGTTGGTTTTTGATTAAATAAAAAAACCCACATCCGTAGATGTGGGCGATGATGTCGACGTTTTTCAGTCGTCGAGTTCTTCGCGGGCCATGATCCGCTCGGCGTGGAGGAGCGGGTTGGTGGCCGACAGGATGACGGTCGCGGCGTCGATGGCGTTGCCAAGCGGCCAGGTCGTGGTCATCGGCACGCCGGACGGCAGCCGCAAGCTGCTGAAAACGTCGGACGGGAAGCTTTCCAGATCGGCCGGCACGGAAATGACGGGCCACAGGCTGTGGGCCGCCAAGATCGGACCCAGACCGTTGGAGCGTTCGACCAGTGCGATGATGACGCCTTGATCGGCCATGTCTTCGAGGGTGTGGAGCTGATCGAGGGCGCGTCGCGTCGACTTGTGACCCGACATGAAGATCGGGTAGATGGTGACGCCGAGCGTCTGCAGGCGATCGAGGCGCACCTGAACGTCGTCGAAATGTTTCTTGTCGGACGGCGAGCCGGCCCACATGACGATGGCCTGTTTGCGGATCTGGGGCAGTTTTTTGGACAGCTCCGCTACGAAGCCGTAGGTCTGCACACAGGAGAGTGCCTTGTCTGGCGTCAAAGGGATTGACGGTGGTTTTCTCACCGACTGGTCGAGTAGCGACAAAGGCCAGTTTTTGTCCGGCGAACTGTATCGTCAAGAAGACGGCAGTTATGTCGTCGGGGAATTTCGACTCGGGAGATATTATCCGAGTTATCTCGAGACGCTCGAAACGGCAGACTGATTTACGTCTGCTTTTTTATTTATTTTTTAAGGCCTTGGTTAAAATTTCTTGAAGCACTTTTCGCTTACCGGCCGGATAATCAGCCCGATTAGTTAGGCCGTTGTTGTAGGCGGCCCGTTTAGTGTCAGAGTAGCGTTGGCATTCGTCAGGATGATTGCGTAGATAATCACGAAAATAAATTTGGTCCAAAGCGTGAGGATTATTGGCGGTCTGGACGTGGACGCTAACTAATCGTTCACCGTTTGGTGCGTCGTTGATAAAATAAAGTTGATCGTTGATATTAAAATTTTCCTGTTCGTAACCGTGCTGAGCTAGTTGTGAAATTAGCGGTTTGACGGCGGTCAGATCATCCACGATGATGAGAATATCGATTTGCGGTTTGGCCCACATGCCCGGTACGGACGTACTGCCGACATGTTCAATCTGTTTGGCTATATCACCAAAAACGTCCGCGAGCTTGGCGCGTTCTTTTTCAAATTTTTCGGGCCACGTCGGGTCGTAAGGTACGACGCGATAAGGCCGGTCTTTTTTGGCAATTTTCATAAATTCCATCGTTCTTTTGTTGTCTGATAATAAGGTTGGGCTATTTGTTTGCTAACGTCAAAGTGAAGTGCTGTAAACTTATTCAACTTCCTCTGCATCTCATTGACCATTTGATTTTTGTCGGCCCAGTTTTTAAAAACCGTTTGGAGCTTTTTATCGACAAAGAAGGCAATGGCGTCGGCGTCTTCGATGATTTTTTTCTCGACACTATCATCCGGCCCAGAGAGGATGTTTTTTAACCTCTCGTGTTGTTGGGTGGTGAGATGAAGTGTGGCGAGAAAGTCTTTACTCATCTCATAGCCAAGCGTGTCATGCTTGGCGTGGAGAGTTTGCTCGTCGGCGCGAAACGTCTTACCGATGTCGTGCAACAAAGCTCCGATCATCACAACAGTCATGTCGCAATCTATATCGCTGGTAATTTTCCTCGCCAGTTTCATGACCATAACACCATGGCGGTACATAATCCGCCAGTCGTTGAAACTATAACTGGGGTTGCTGATAAATGCTTGGCGGAGGTAGCGTTTTGTTAGGTAAGTACTCATCATAGCGTCAGTATACCAAAAAACCACTCGATCTCCGAGTGATTATTTGGTGGGGTGCCTAGAGAGAATCGAACTCTCGTAGCTGGGACCACAACCCAGTGCACTAACCACTGTGCTATAGGCACCATGATTGAATTGTATTTCGCCCCGAGAGGGATTCGAACCCCCAACCTAGTGGATAGAAGCCACTTGCTCTAATCCATTGAGCTACCGGGGCATAAACAACGACTGGTGGATAATCTATTGCCCGCTCATCGGCGAAGCCGTGAGCGGGTCCGCTCCGCCCCGAAGGGGCATGAGCGGAAGCTACCGGGGCATAAACAACGACTGGTGGATAATCTATTGCCCGCTCATCGGCGAAGCCGTGAGCGGGTCCGCTCCGCCCCGAAGGGGCATGAGCGGAAGCTACCGGGGCGCGATATCAGCGAGGCAAATTGCCCCCGCACTCTAACAAATTTCTTTTTATTTATCAAGATGACTATTTTCTCTTGCGACCATGAAAAGCCTGATAAACTTCTTTTAAATGCTGATCGGCGATGTGGGTATAAACTTGAGTGGTGGTAATCGAGGAGTGTCCGAGTAAAGTTTGAACCGATCTGATGTCGGCGCCGTTGGTCAGTAAGTCAGTGGCGAAGCTATGACGTAAAGTATGGGGCGTGATTTTTTTGGTGATGCCCACGGTGCTGGCGTATTTTTTTATTAATCTTTGGACGGAGCGCGGGGTCAAATGTTCGGCACCCAAATCATCACTGTTGGCGGCGGCTTTTTTACCTCTGATTTTGCTGGCCCGATCGTGGCCGATAAACATATTGTCTGACATGTCTTTACGCAAAGCTAAATATTGTTTGATGTAATGTTTAGCCTGATTGGAAAGAAATACCACGCGGGGTTTGTCGCCCTTACCACGGACGGTAAATTCGTCTTTGTTTAAATTGATGCTAGTTTTTTTTAAATTTACTAATTCGGAAACACGTAGTCCGGTCGAAAAAAGTGTTTCCAAAATCGCTTTGTCACGCAAGCGGATAATCTCGCTCTCGCTGGTTTCTAAGGGTGCGGCCAAAAACTTTTCCAGCTCACTGCCTTCTAGGTATTCGATATGTCGCTCGCTTTGTTTGGCCAGCTCGATCTTTTCCGGCGCCAAAGAAGTAATATCGTTTTTGGCCAAAAATTTTAAGAAAGTCCGCAGGGCGATGAGATGATAATTTTGCGTGGTCTTTTTCAAATTTTTACCGGCCGCATCAGTCAGGCGATTGAGCCACAAGCGATATTGCCTGATCAGCGAGCTGTCTAATTTTTTTATCTCAAAAGTTTTATTTTGCTTTTCTGACCAATCAAAAAACCGCTGTAAATAAAAAGCATAGTTTTTGATGGTGGCGTTACTTCGACCGCGTTCTATTTCTAGATACTCCAAAAACTCACGGACTAATTTTTTGCTATCATCTTTCATAACGCCTCTTATTTTACGACACTACTGTCGACAGCGCAATAGTCAAAAGTTCTTAGGTATTAATTAGCCATTACCTTGACTTAAACGACAAACAATGTTAAAGTGCCGATATCGTTTTATTTATTAATTAAGGACGACTGACTTGGTCGCGCGCCTCTAGTACGCGACTCGGCAGCCCGTCAGGAGCCAATGCTATGTTAAGCAAGCAAAAAAAAGATCGCATCATTGCGAAATATAAGACCCATGCCAATGACACGGGTTCACCTCAGGTCCAAATCGCTATTTTGACCGAAGAGGTCAAAGAACTAACCACCCACCTCAAAGAGCACCCGGGGGATTTTTCTTCACGTCGTGGTTTGATCCGCAAGGTCAACGAACGTCGCAAACTTTTGACTTACTTATTGCGTGAAGATCAAAACGCTTGGGAAAAATTAATCAAAGCTTTGAAGCTCAAAGCTATTCGTCCGGCTCAAGAAATCGAAGAGCCGACGCTACCGGTCGAAGAAGAAGAGGAAGTAATTGAAGAAGCCGGTCCCAAAGACACTTACTAACCTGACATCTGACATCTAACATCTAGTATCTGATAAAACATCCTGATCAGCGCGTGGCCGTTTTCGTCGATGCGCAAAACATGTACCACTCAGCTCGTAATTTATACGAAGCCCGAGTTAATTTTAAAGAAGTTTTGAAAGTCGCGGTGGCTGGTCGTAAACTGACGCGAGCCGTCGTCTACGTCATCACTTCGCCCAGCGGTGAAGAAGCGGCTTTCTTTTCAGCTTTGGACAAACAAGGTTTTGAAGTCAAAAGTAAAGACTTGCAAATTTTCATCGGCGGCGCCAAAAAAGGTGACTGGGATGTCGGTATGGCCGTGGATGCTGTCAAATTGGCCGACAAGGTCGATTGTATTATTTTAGTCACGGGTGATGGTGATTTTGCCCCACTCGTTACTTACTTAAAAGAAAATAAAGGTTGTTTGGTTGAAGCGGTGGCTTTCAAGCGCACGGCCTCACGTCAGTTGGTCGAAGCCGTCGATGATTTCGTCAACCTTGAAGATAATGCTAGGCAGTATTTGATCGGCGGACGTATCAGCAAAATGTTTAGTAAAACTATAACTAAGAAAGATGCTTAAAAATAATTATTAATTAATTCCAGAACGTGACAGTTGCTGTTGTTGTCAAATGTCCTGACTCTACCACTTATTTGGTAGTCAGCCACCTGGCAATAACATCTCCGTCATAACGTTCTATTTATAACTACGTTATGAAAAAAGAAATGCGAGAATTCTCGCTCGAAATCGCCGGCCAGACTTTGAAAGTCAGTGTCGGCAAATTGGCTTTGCATACCAATGCCAGTTGTTTAGTCCAATATGGTGAAACGGTGATTTTGGCCACGGCCGTCATGTCACCAGACGCCCGCGAAGGGATAGATTATTTCCCCTTGATGGTCGACTATGAAGAAAAAATGTACGCCGCCGGTAAAATCAAAGGCTCACGATTTATCAAACGTGAAGGTCGGCCAACCGACGAAGCGATTATCACCGGTCGGATGATTGATCGCGGTTTACGTCCACTTTTCCCAATTGAACTACGCAATGATGTTCAAGTCGTCTTAACTGTTTTATCAACTGACGCTCACAATGATCCGGATGTGCCGGCGATTATTGCCGCCAGTACGGTTTTACATATTTCCAACATCCCATGGAATGGCCCCTTGGCTGGTGTGCGTGTCGGACAGATCAACGGCGAATGGGTTTTGAACCCCAGTTATGAAGCCCGCGAAAAATCCATTTGCGATATCGCCTTTTCGGCCACGGCTGACAAAGTCGTAATGTTTGAAGCCCAAGGTCAAGAAATCGCCGAAGAACTGTTTGTCCAAGCGACAGAGTTTGGTCTAAAGCACGCTAAAAAAATCGTCGATTTTATTAACGACATTCGTTCAGAAATCGGGGCCGAAAAAATGTCACTAGAAGTTATCAAACAAGAAGCCATCGAAGCCGAGTTTACGGCCGAAGACACGCCGGCCGAAGCCGCCGAAGCGGAAATGGAATACGAAAAAGTTTGGGCTTTGGCTGAAGAATTTTTGGCCAGTCAACTTGATCAGTATCTTTTCAACAAACCTCATGGTACCAAACGTGAGCGTTCAACTATCTTGTATCAGTTAAAAGACAAACTTGAAGAAATGCTGATCGAAAAGCAGGTCAATAAAGAAAAGCGCAAAAAAGCTCTGAAGCAATTTGACGTCTTTATTGAAGAGCAGATCACTAAAGCTATTTTGGAACGCGATCAACGCGTTGATGGTCGCAAGCTAGACGATATCCGCCCCCTAGCGGCGGAAATTGGTTTGTTGCCGCGGACACACGGCTCAGCTTTGTTTAACCGTGGCGAGACGCAAATCTTGAGCACGGTCACCTTGGGCGCACCCGGCGACGAACAAGTCTTAGACTCGATGGAAGAAGATGGCAAAAAGCGCTACATGCATCATTACAATGACGCGCCGTATTCTTATGGTGAAGCCGGTCCGATGCGCGGCCCCGGTCGTCGAGCGATTGGCCACGGCGCTTTGGCCGAAAAAGCTTTGTTGCCGGTTTTACCGGCCAAAGAAGATTTCCCTTATACGATTCGCGTCGTCTCAGAAGTTTTGAGTTCTAACGGCTCGTCTTCGATGGGCTCGACTTGTGGCTCGTCGTTGGCTTTGATGGACGCCGGCGTGCCGATCACCAAACACGTGGCCGGTATCGCTATGGGTTTAGCTTCTGACAAAAATGGTAATTATAAAATTTTAACCGACTTGCAAGATCTCGAAGACGGCGACGGCGGTATGGACTTTAAAGTCACCGGGACGGTCGACGGTATCACGGCTGTGCAAATGGACACCAAAACCGACGGTCTATCGATTGATTTGATCAAAGAGGCAGTGGCTAAAGCCAAAACGGCTCGAGAAAAAATCCTAGCTTTGATGAACGAGACTATCAGCCAACCCAATGAATTATCGCCACACGCTCCGCGAATTTTCACCGTCCATATCAATCCGGACAAAATCCGTGACTTGATCGGGCCGGGCGGTAAAGTCATCAATGAAATTATTGACGCCACCGGTGTCAGTATCGATGTTGAAGATGACGGCTCAGTCTTTGTTACCGCGCCCAATGGTGGTGGCGAAAATGCGCAAAAAGCTTTGAAGATGATCGAAG
>CAZFXZ010000035.1:0-6973 GCA_964523165.1 uncultured Gammaproteobacteria bacterium | reverse complement strand
TCACTTCATGGCCAGCTCGATCACTGACCGCAACCGTCAAACAATATCCGGCATCATCGATATAGCCAGTTTTGCCGCCAATGATTTTGTAACCGTTAGTATTTAAAAAACTTGATAATAATTCATCGGTGGCTGATAAATGAAAAGTTTGACCTTCAATAGTTTGCAAAGAAAAATTGGTTAGGGTCGTAGCATTAGCGATAGCTGGTTCGTCTAGAGCTAGATTAACCAATTTAACAACATCGGTGGCGGTCGAACGATTGTTGGTATCCAAACCAGTTGGCTCAACAAAAGATGTCTGATCCAAACCCAAAGCTTTAGCCTGCTCATTCATGGCCGCCACAAATTGCTCAGCCGATAAATCAGTCGAGCGAGCCAAAGCTTCGGCGGCAGCATTGACTGACCGCACTAGCATGGCGTAAAAAAGATCGCGCGTGGTAAATTGCTGACCAACTTGCAAACCCACCACTCCCCCACTTTGCAAATCTTGAGAGCTCAAAGTCACAACCTTGTCCCAGCCGGGATTGTGTTGCAAAAACACCAGTGCGGTCATGAGCTTGGTGATACTAGCGATAGGGCGGGCCTGCTCGGCGTTTTTTTCTAACAATACCGCGCCACTGGCCCGATCAACGACGATCAGGCTATCCGCCGTCGTGACCACACCCAAAGCCTGCGGATCTTTTTTGATCGGTGGTCGAGGTTTATCGGCTGAGGCCGGGAGCGAATTCATGACCGTTGCATCACCAGCCGTTGATGAAATCGTGGCCGTCTCTGGCCAAACAATTACATCATTGGTTTTGGCCAACGGTACGGTCAGTTGCCAAATCAAGGCCGCGGCGGCCAAACTAGTCAACAGCTTGAACATCATCGTCGAGATTAGGTTTGGCTGGCAAAGCGCTAGCCAAAAGCGCTGTCAATTTATCATCAGCATTGAGCTTGGCATAATCAGGTAGTTGTTCAACGCTCGTGACATTCAAAAACTTCAAAAAATCTAAACTGACGACATAGTGTGGTTGATCGGGCGTTGGACCGTCAACTTCATCAATTAGTCCGCGGATTAATAAATTTCGTAAAATCAAACTACAGTTAACTCCTCTGATCAATTCTATCTCCGCTTTACTGACCGGACCACGATAAGCAATAATTGTTAGAGTTTCTAGAGAGGGTCTGGTTAATTCTCCGGTGATTTCATGTTTGACAAAATTTTCTACAACCTCACGACAATCACCAGCACTAGCCATCACTACTTGATCGGCAGTGATTTTCAGAGTCAAACCGCGTTCTTTATAATCAGACACTAATTCTTCGACCGCTGTTTGGACATCAGCCGGTTTAGACGATAACAATTCGGCTAATTTTTTAAAGGTCAGAGGCCGCGGGCTGATAAATAATAAACTTTCGATTTGATTTTTTAAACTCGGCATAAAAAATTAATCAAGATGACGAATATTAATATCACTAAATAAATCAGTTTGTTCCAAAACCACTGTCCGTTGTTTCATCAGCTCTAGTAGGGCCAAAAAATTGACAATGGTTTCAGTTTTATCGCCATGACCCATCAATTGTCTAAAACTGGTTTGAATTTTTTGTTTGACATAATCACGAATACTGGCAATACGCTCTTCGAGACGAATAACTTTTTTGATCATTTTAGCAGGCAAACTGATGATGGGCTCCAGTCGATTTATAACACCGACGAAGTATTGGGCTAAAACATGGCCCGTCAAATTGGCTGGTGGATTGAAACTCGGCATAAGATCAAGGGGCATTTTTTCACGACTGTAACTAAAATTATTTTGTTTCAACATAGCTTCTAGGCCATGCATGGCCGTGACATATTCTTGATAAAGCTTGAGTTGGTCGGCTAAATTTTCCGGCTCGGACTGAATGTCCAACCCGGGCAACAAAACATTGGATTTAATAACAATCAATTTAGCGGCGATTAATAAAAAATCAGCCATTTCTTCGGGCGAAATTTTGTCGTTGGCGTTTAAATATTTTAAATAATCATCCGTGACTTTGGCTAAAGAAATTTTAGTCACGTCGAGCTCGTCGCGTTCAATCAGACTCAATAACAACTCCAACGGACCGGAAAAATGTTCGTGGGCAATGCTGTAAGCCATGCTATTTTTTCTTTTTACTACTTTTTTTCTTAATCGTCTGAACTTTCTTGATTTTCTTGGTTTTCTTTTTCGCCGTCATTTTTTTAGCCGGTTTGTATTGGGCAGCTTGACTGACGGCGGCGATGGCGGCATTTTCTATTTTAGCCACGTCTTTCATGGCTAATGATAAACTTTGTTTAAAACTGCCACCGTTGAGCAAGACTTTTTTGGCTTTTAGCAACTCTTTATCAATCAATGTTGAAAGTTTATGTAAATTGCCAAAAGAAGTCAGGCCACCCATTTTTATTTTCAAAACTTTTAGCACGACTTTTTCTTCGGGTAAAGAAACTTTTTTGGCTTTTAGAGCTTTTTTTAATTTGGCTAAATCAAGTCGCCGATGGGCAGGGACAATAACCAAGACGTAAACATTATCAGCCTTGATTAATAAAGTTTTAGCGATCGACTTTAAATCGGCTTTCAAAGTTTGGGCCAAATCGTAAGCCGTATAAACTTTGCGATGATTAACAACGTCGTACTTTAATCCCTGCTTATCAAGATAGCTTAAGACTTTTTTACTTATCATATATTTAAATTTTTAATTTTTGTTGACGACCAAATAAACTTTTAGCGGTTTTGCGACCAGAGGCTGTCAGGGCGACTTCTGAGATAAACCATTTTTTGGCGGTGCGCTGGCCATAGCCAATTAACAAACCCCGATCTATTAACCTTTCTAAACTGTTGGTAATTATATCGGCCTGATAGTTTTTCGCCGGTACTGAGGAACTTTTATCATAAAAAGCAGTCAAACTCCGACGATGAAAACGCGGGCTTTTGGCGATTAGGCAACTTTTTAAGATAAATTTTTGGAGTGTCGATAAAGCCATAAACACTATTCCCTCCAGTATGGCTATTATAGCTCAGAGCCTTAGAAAAAACAACGATTTTACTCGTTGTTTGATCGGTCTTGAGAAAATTTGGCAAAACGTCTCACCTCTTCGCTAATTGTCACTTTGTCGGGCTGTTCGAGATTGGGACGACGGCCAGATGTTTTTTCAGCCTTTGGCTGTTGATCAACCGGCTGACGATCGCGATTACTTGGCGCTAGGGGCTCAATTGGTCGATAACCCTCGAGACGTTTCATGATTTTTTCTCCTTTTTGACGATTTGCAAAGACAGCTCGGCCAATTGTTCGGCCGTGACTTCGGATGGTGCTTCCATCAACGGATCGCGGACATCGCCCATCAACGGAAAAGCGATAACTTCGCGAATACTTTTTTCCCCGCACAAAATCGAAACTAAACGATCAAGGCCGGGGGCAATCCCGCCATGTGGTGGCACGCCATAGCTAAAAGCTTCAATCAGATGTTTAAACTGTTCTTTTTGTTCGGCCGAAAAGCCAATCAAGTCCCAAATCTTTTGTTGTAACGCCGCATCGTGGATACGTACACTACCACCACCGACTTCCAAGCCGTTCAAGACCAAGTCATGCTGATAAGATTTTACCTTGCCCGGCTCGCTATCTAATAAAGCCACATCTTCTTCTTTGGGGGCGGTAAACATGTGGTGACTAGGTGCCCACTTGCTTTGACCAGAGCCATGAAAAAAATCATCGGCTTTTTGTTCATTAAACAGGGGAAAATCAACGACCCAAGCAAAAGCCAATTCATTGGGATCGTTTTTATCTTTACGCAAATCCGGTTTGTCGCTGTTATATTCTTTCATGATGTCATCATATTTCAATCTGGGCCAAGGCTTGAAGGTAAAATGTTTTTCGGGGAAAAGTTTTTCGATCATGGTCGTAAACATTTCTTCAACTAGCGCCAAAATATCATCTTGGCTAAAAAATGAAGTTTCAATATCAATTTGATAAAATTCGCCCGGACTGCGATCGGCTCTAGCATCTTCATCACGAAAACATGGCGCGATCTGAAAATAACGTTCAAAACCAGCGACCATTAAAAGTTGCTTGTACTGTTGCGGCGATTGGGGCAAAGCAAAAAATTTGCCGGCATGGACGCGTGACGGTACCAAATAATCTCGAGCGCCTTCGGGCGTCGATTTGGATAAAATTGGCGTTTGCAAATACGTAAAACCCTGTTTGGTCAAATAGTCAATGACATAAGCGATGACCGCCGAACGAGTTTTGATATTTTTAGCCAAACGCTCATGACGCAAATCCAAATAGCGATATTTCAAACGCAATTCTTCATTGGCTTGACGTTCTTCATTTTCAATTTCAAATGGCGGCAAAGCCGAGCTATTAATAATTTTTATTTCTTTGGCTAAAATTTCTATTTGGCCGGTCGGACTGTCGGGATTGATATTTTTTTCGCCCCGCGCCTGGACTAAGCCGCGGATTTCCAAAACATATTCTGGTTTAATTTCCTTCATCACATCAGCCGTGGAGCCCAATTCCGCCGGGACAAACACCACCTGAGCCACACCGGTCGAATCGCGCAAATCAGCAAAGGCTAACTTGCCCAAATCTCGCCAGCGATGGACCCAACCTTTTAAAATCACTTCTTGACCGATTTTATTAACAGTTTCTTGAATGTATGTTTTCATAATGATCTAATGTTATTACAGCCAACCACTGGCCGTCAAGCCAAAATAAACCAACAAAAATCCGCCGGCTAAAGCCATGATCGTTACCGTCAACCAACCTAAGGTGTTGGACAAAGGTCCATTGACTTGCCCACCCATGATTTTTTTGTTATTAGCGATTTTTAAAATCAGCAATAACAACGGCGGAGCGACTAAACCATTCAAGACCGCCGTGTAAAACAAAGCTTGCAAAGGATTAATCCCCAAAAAGTTAATCAGCACGCCAATTAATACTGACAAAGTAATCACGCCATAAAAAGCTTTGGCTTGATGAAATTTTTTGTTTAAACCAAAATGAAAGTGTAAAGTTTCGGCCACGGCATAAGAGGCGGAGCCGGCCAAAACCGGTATGGCCAACAAACCCGTACCGATAATGCCAAGCGTAAACAACAAAGAAGCGTATTGCCCAGCTAAAGGTTTTAAGGCCAAAGCGGCTTGTTCGGCCGTTTCAATATTGTGAATACCGTGACGAAAAAGCGTCGCTCCAACCGTCATGATGATAAAAAACATAACGATGTTGGACATCAACATACCGATAAAAACATCGGTCCGCATGCTTTTGATTTCATGATCGGTCGCCCCCAAACGTTGACGAATACTCAAACGACCCAAAGCCATTTCTTCTTCGACTTCTTCGGACGCTTGCCAAAAAAATAAATATGGCGAAATGGTCGTGCCCATGATCGCGACCAAAATCAAAACGTAATCAACACTCGACAAGCCGGTCGGCCAATGTAAAGTTTCGTCTAAGGCCACACTCCAATCGACTTTGATCAAAAATCCGGTGATGATATAAGCCAGCAGCGACAAGGTCAGCCATTTCAAATAGCGAGCGTATTTTTTGTAAGGAAAAAAGATTGTCAAAAAAACCGATACGACCGCAAACATTACGACCAAGACGACAAACGGTAGTGGTACGAACAACCGACCAGCCGCGGCCATAGCCCCGATATCCACGCCAACATTGATGGTATTGGCAAAAAACAACAAGGCCATGGCGCTGTACAAAAAACCGGGCCGATAATACTTTTTCAAAACGCCGGCCAGACCTCGACCACTAACCAAGGCGATACGTCCACACATTTCTTGGACGGCGATCATCAACGGCAGAGTTACAAACGGCATCCACAAAAAATGAAAGCCGCCCCTAGCACCCGACATAGAATACGTCCCAATACCTGACGGATCGTCATCAGACGCACCGGTGATAAATCCCGGACCGAGTTTTTTTAAAACTTTATTTACAGCCTTAATCATATCTTACGGTGTCTTGCGATTGATCAGGCGCGGAAAAGGAATCGTTTCACGAATGTGTTCTAAACCACAAATCCAGCGTACCACTCGCTCTAAACCCAAGCCAAAACCGGCGTGCGGCACCGAGCCATATTTCCGCAAATCCAAATACCAATCATATTCTCCGCCGCTTAAGCCTTCAGCTTTGATGCGGGCTTGTAAAATTTCGTAATCATCTTCACGTTGCGAGCCACCAAAAAGCTCACCCGAACCTTCGATGCCAATCAAGTCGTCGTTTAAAACCAACTCCGGATTAGTCGGATCAACTTTCATATAAAACGGCTTGATATTTTTTGGCCACTTTTCGATAAAGACCGGCACTTGGCTATCTTTGGTCAATAAGCCTTCGTCGTCATTGCCCAGATCTTCACCAAATTTTATATCCGAACCTAATTTATTAAGTTTTTTGATCGCCGCCGTGTAAGTCAAACGAGTAAAAGGCGTTTTGATTTTTTTTAATGGCTCTAAATCACGCTCTAAAATTTCAAATTCTTTTTGACAAGTTTTTAAACAATGCTCGACGATATAAGTCAGTAAATTTTCTTGAAGTTGTAAATTTTGCTCATGATCAACAAAGGCCGCCTCAGCATCCATCATCCAAAATTCGGTTAAGTGACGTTTGGTTTTGCTTTTTTCAGCGCGAAAGACCGGACCAAAATCAAAACAACGGCCAAAGGACATGACGGCGGCTTCCAAATATAGCTGGCCGGATTGCGACAAATAAGCGGTGCCTTGATCGAAATAATCTATTTCAAAAAGCGTGGTTGCGCCCTCACAAGCATTGGGCGTGATAATTGGCGTATCGATTTTTATAAAGCCATTGTCGGCGAAAAAAGCATAAATCGCGGCGATGACCTGATTTCTGACACGTTGGGCCGCCCACTGCTTGGGACTACGTAGCCACAAATGACGCTGATCGAGTAAAAAATCGGGACCGTGCTCTTTTTTGCCGATCGGATATTCGTCAGCGCGCT
>CAZFXZ010000034.1:0-7004 GCA_964523165.1 uncultured Gammaproteobacteria bacterium | reverse complement strand
TAAATAAAATTACATGCTTATACTATAGCATGTAATTCTAAACTAAATCTAAAATCCTATCCCGAGCTGCCGATAGGCAGAGAGGGATCTCTTCTTTGTTAATACCCCCGTAATTTCATAGCTTCGGCCACCCGCTCGACCGCCAAGACAAAAGCCGCTGTACGTAAAGAGATTTTTTTTGCTTGAGCTACGGTCCAAACCTCATCAAAAGATCTGTCCATAATCTGTTGCAATTTCTCAAAGACAACTTTTTCTGTCCAATAATCGCGACTGCGATTTTGCACCCATTCAAAGTAAGAAACGGTCACCCCGCCGGCGTTGGTCAAAACGTCTGGTACCACCACGACGCTCTTTTTCTCCAATTTCAAATCAGCTTCCGGCGTGACTGGACCGTTGGCCACCTCCAAAATCACTTTGGCTTTAATTTTTCCGGCGTTTTTTTCCGTAATCTGATTTTCCAAAGCGGCCGGGATTAAAATATCACAGTCGGTTTCTAAAAGTTTTTCATTGTTGACTTTTTTATAATCAACTTTATCATCATGCAGTTCGCCTTTTTCTTTTTTGATCTTCATGATGCTATCCGGATCAAAACTGATATTTTTACCGGTTATAATACCGCCTTGAGAATCGGACAAACCAACTATTTTATAACCTTCGGCCGCAGCCAATCTGGCAATGTGATAACCAGCATTACCAAAACCTTGAATGACGATGGTGGTTTTGGCCGGTGTTAATTTTAATTTTTGAGAAATTTTTTGCAACACATAAAACGCGCCTTGACCCGTTGCACTATCGCGACCTTGCGAGCCACCGACCGCCAACGGCTTGCCGGTCACGACGGCTGGCTCGGGATAGCCTTTGATCTTGGAATACTCATCCATGATCCAAGCCATGATTTGCGGATTGGTATAAACGTCGGGTGCCGGGATATCTTTATCCGGACCAATGTGTTCGGCAATAGCTCGAGTGTAACTGCGTGTTAAATTTTCCAATTCGCCAATCGACATATGCCGAGGGTCAACTTTTACACCGCCCTTACCGCCGCCCAAAGGAATGCCGACGACGGCGCACTTGATAGTCATCCAAAAAGCCAAAGCTTTGACTTCATTAATATCGGCTTTGGGATAAAATCTGATCCCGCCTTTGAATGGCCCACGGGCGTCGTTATATTGCACGCGATAACCTTCAAAATTTTTAATACTGCCGTCATCCATTTCGACCGGCACGGAAAAGTTTAAAGCTCGTTTGGGTGATTTTAATTTATTTAAAATTTCCGGCTCCACCTCTAAATAAGCCACGGCCCGATCGAGTTGTTTTAAAGCATTAGCAAAAGCGTTAGCCATAAAAAAATCAATAATAATATAGTCTGTTTAGCTTACTCTTTTGGCTATTAAATTCAAGGGATAAAAAAACCGTTGTTTTAAAACGGTTAATGCTTCGGCCGACCGGTTGTGACGGTCAGGCCCAAGTCGCGCAAAAAAGCCCGAAAATCTGTTCTGGTCATACCAAATCGCAGACCGGCCAAGGACAGCCGAAGTTCGACGAATTTGGCGCGCTCCAGATCAAAACAGTCATGGCGACTCAGGCTGGTCACGTCCCAGCTTAACAATTCGCCGACAGTTTTTATCTCGGGCTCGGCTTTGTAGAGGTTGGACCAGACGTCCCACCATTCTTGCCGATAATTCCATTGGTGATACCACAGTAGCGACAAGCCTTTGGGTAAGGCCAGGCCGTATAGGCCAACATCATTTTGGTCAGCCAAAAATTGACTGACAATTCGACGCCTTATAGCCGCCGTAAAGCTGGCCATTTCTTTTTGCCATTCACGGGGTGGACAGAGCGGCCCCGACCAATCGTGCGGTGGCAGGCAGGCCGGTCGAAAAGGCATTTTACCTTTTCGATAACCATCAAACCAACCGGCGACATTATTGGGCGGTACAACTCTCAGCCAATCGCCAACGTAGTGGATACCGGCCAAGTGCAATTTCCACCACCAAGCACTTTGACCCAGCACGGCGCCCAGCGGTTGATCGACCCAGGCCAAAAATTTGGCATCGTGATAGGGCGCCGACCAGACAAAGTCAATCGTTGGTTGACCGATCAAGGTCGTGACTTCTTGGACCAATCGTGAATTGGGCCACTTGTCGTCAATCCAAAGATCGGAGTCGTCGACGAAAGGCTGACGGGCGACCAAATGAATGGCTTCAGCCATATAACGCAGGCCGTAATGAGCGGCTTGGACTTTGGCTTCGAAGGACAACCCCGCGAAACCAAAGATTTCTTGAGACAGAAACTTTTGATCCCACATGGGTTACTCCTTGAGATGAAAAAGAACAAAAAAGACCTATTGGTCTTTTAGAGCAAAAAACAAAAAAAGTCAAAGTTATGTCGTAGCCCAATCGGCGCGGATCATGTCTTGGCCTTTGAGATATTTGGCCGCCGACAAAGCGGCTTTGGCACCTTCACCGGCTGAAATTACCAATTGTTTATAAGGCAAGGTCGTGCAATCGCCAGCCGCAAAAATCCCCGGACAAGACGTGGCACAATATTGATCGATGACGATTTGGCCGGCCGGATTTATTTCCACCAGACCATTAAGCCAATCGGTTTTACTTTCATAGCCAATAGCAATAATAAGATCGTCGACATCCACAACATCACCGCTGGTCAAAGTTATTTTTTGCAAAACATCACTACCGGCCAGTTTGGCTACTTCGGCTTGCAAAACCACCGAGATATTTTTGTCAGCTAATTTATCGAGTAAAAATTGTTCGGCCGTCAGACGATCCTTGCGATGAATAATTTTAACGGCTTTGGCGACGCTAGATAACTCTAAGGCCGTTTGCACCGCCGCGCTCCCGCCGCCCACAATCACGATTTGTCGGCCGCGATAATTTTCTGTCTGGTGATTGCGGCCATACGACAAACCTTTGCCCAACCAATTATCAGCTTGAGTCAGCGGTAGAGCGCGAGGACTTAAACCAAAAGCTAAAATCACAGCCTTGGTCTGATATTGTTTGGTAGTGGTGGTGATAATAAAATTTTTATCTTGAGGCTGTAGGCCAATTACACGATCAGAAATAAAATTAGCACCCTGCGTGGCGGATTGACTGGCCATAATACTGGCCAATTGCGGTCCGCTAATAGAAAAGATGGCCGGATAATTTTCGATTTGTCCGGTAATCAACATTTGTCCGCCGATCTCGGGACTAATTATAGCTGTTTTAAGACCTTGCCTGGCGGCATAAAGTCCAGCCGTTAATCCAGCCGCGGCCGCTCCAATGACGATAACATCAAATTGTTTTGGCATAACTGAAACCATACTAGCGGTAAAAGATATTTTTTTCAACTACGATATTGACATCATTAATAATACCTAGTATATTAAAAAGTTCTTTTTATGTCAGGAGGTGCGCAATGACAACTCGCGAAAAGACCGCCAACATCGCGGCCGTCACCGTCGGAGCGCTGACTTTCATCGTCAGCCTGCCAGTCGCTCTGTTCGTCTGGACAGCCTCGGCTTTGAGCGACAATCAGTCACGCTCGGCCGTCTGTCAGCGACCCGGCAGCTTTCTGACTGCTACGGCTCAAACCGTAGGAGCTTTCGCTGTTTTGGTCGGCACCCAAACGCGTCAGCGCCTGATCGGTAATCCGTCTTTGATCTAAAAAATTAAGACGGTTTTTTTATTTTATAAAAAAGTGGCCGCATGAATGCGGCCACTGACGGTTATATAATTTAGGCCATTAATTTTTCCAATTTGGCTTTTAAGACCTCTTTGGGTTGTAAGCCGATCATGGTGTCAACCGGTTGACCATCTTTGAAAATAATCAAAGTCGGGATCGATTGCACGCCGTATTTCATAGCCGTTTGACCAGCGGCGTCAACGTCAAGTTTGGCGATCTTGACTGCTTGGCCGGCCAGCTCGGTGGCTAATTCATCAACGATCGGGCCTTGCATTTTGCACGGCCCACACCAGACAGCAAAAAAATCGACTAAAACCGGATCTTTGGACTGCAAAACTTCGGCTGTAAAATTATCATCGGTCAAAATGATTTCGGACATAAAATGTCGCTTAATTATTATTTTATTTTTTTCTCAACGCGCTCTTCGCGATAAACTTGCAATAAATCGCCGATCACCACGTCGATCTTACTATCGATTTTCAAACCACATTCCGTGCCCTTGTCGACGTCTTTGACATTTTGCTTGCCGGCTTGCAGCTCGACAATTTTCATACGGGCCAAATCTAGATTATCACGGATCAAGCGGGCGTGCTGACCAACTTCAACTTTGCCGGTTTTAACTTTACCGCCGATAACTTGGCCATCTTTGACTTTTTTGAAAACCGCCAAAACCTCTAATGTCCCCAGATCAATTTCTATAATTTCAATTTCAATCATGCTGTTTAATTTTTCTTTGACCAAATCCAGCAATTCATAAATGATTTTAAAACTCTTAACTTCGACGCCTTTATCTTCGGCCATTTGTTTGGCTGTCGGCGTGGTCAAAACGTTAAAGCCCAAGACCACGGCATTGTCACCCAGGGCTTGCAAAACGTCGGTTTCAGTAATATTGCCCAGGCCACGACTAATGATTTTGTAATTCACCGATTTGGGTTTTTCCAATTTATCCAAAGAATCCATAATAGCTTCAGCCGAACCAAGCACGTCGGTCTTTAAAACAATGTTCAAAGTTTTGGCCGGACGTTGCTCGTCGTCTTCGTTTTCTTGTTTGATGGCGACCTTGGATTGTTCGTTGCTAGTCATGAACTTTTTGACCTTTTTAGCATCGAGATCTTTGAGATCAACAGCTACTTCCAAAATATCTCCGACTTTAGGTGAAGTTTTCCAGCCAATAATTTTGACCGGCGTACCAGGCAAAGCTTCTTTAACTTCTAGGCCTTGCCAATTTTTCATAGCTCGGACGCGGCCATAAAATCCGCCATCAATACCCATGATATCATTGGGTCGCAATGTCCCACCTTGGACCAAAACCGTGGCTACCGCGCCCTCGCTCGGATCTTTGTGGGCTTCGATGACGGTACCAAAAGCCGAAACATCGGCGTTAGCGACAATGTCGGATTGCTGCATTTCGGCCACCAATAAAATGGTTTCCAAAAGTTGATCGATGTTAGTCCCGGCTTTGGCGGAAATCGGCACGGTAATAACTTTGCCGCCCCAATCTTCGGTCAACAAATTTTGCTGAGCTAGTTCTTGTTTAACTTTTTCAATATTGGCTTCAGGTTTATCGATTTTGTTAATGGCCACGACAAACGGCAGTTTGATCGCTTGGATAATTTGGATCGCTTCGATAGTCTGAGGCTTAATACCATCATCGGCCGCCACAACCAAAATCGCAATGTCGGCAACCTTGGCTCCTCGCGAACGCATGGCGGTAAAAGCTTCGTGACCGGGTGTATCAATAAAAGTAATTTTCTGGCCATTTTTTTCGACCTGATAAGCTCCGATGTGCTGAGTGATGCCACCATGTTCAGTATCGACAATATTAGTCTGACGAATAGCATCTAATAATTTTGTTTTGCCATGATCGACGTGACCCATGACGACCACGACCGGCGGCCGCGCCGTGACGCCAGCTTCTTTGGCTTGATCCAGACGGGATTTTAATTTTTCGTCGGTTGACTGATCAATGGTTTGTTTGGCGTCTTGCTCTTGGGCGACAGACAAACCTAAGTCTTCGGCGATGATTGAAGCGGTGTTGAAATCGATACGTTCATTGAGGGTGGCTAAAATACCATTACCCATCAATTCTTTGATCACCGTGTTGACCGGCAAATCGATCGCCGCGGCAAAATCTTTGACCGTCATAATGGCCGGCAAAACGATCGGGCCGCTACCTTCCATTCTCATTTTGCGAGCTTCAATTTCTTTTTGTTTTTTTTCAGCCATTAAACGAGCTTCGCGTTCACGATAAAAACGCGGCCAAGCTCGCATGATTTGATTGGCTACGCGATCGTCAACTTTAATTGCTCGTTTACCAATATCAAAACCAAACTCGGGTAAAAGTTCAAAAAGTTCTTTGGGTGAAACCCGCAAACGACGGGCTAGTTCACTGACGTTCATGTACGGTCTAGGATACTTGTTTAATCGACAAAAGTCAATGAAATAAAGAAAAAACCCTCGGGTAGAGTCGAGGGTTAACAATCTTCGTAATGATTGGGGCTGAAAAGCAACCCGCCGATGAACAAGCCCAGCATCATCCAGCCGATCGTCGAGCTGATGACGATGATGCGAGCGGCTGAATAGCTGAGACTTGCGGACTGCAGAGCGGTCAGGCCGAAAAACAGACCAAACAAACCGCCGGCAACCGCACAAGCCGCAATTTTGATCAAATCAAAGATTTTGGCGCAGGTCGATCGGGGTTTCATCAACTGCAAACCTTGTTCCATTTCAATACCCTCCTTGACGAACGATAAGCCAACTTAAATTATATTTTAAATAATGTCAAGAAACACCTACTCAAGAATACTTACTTCTTTTTTCTGACAATCAACATCAACAAAATTATTAAAGCAAAAACCGTCAACGACATCATCGGAATCGTAATATAGCCAAAGCCAACAAACGGTTTATCGCCGCACGACACCGCGCCGATCGCGCACGGCAAAATCTGTGGCGAAATCATTTGGCCATAATAATGATAAGCGGCGATCAGACCGCCAATAATTGATAAACCCAAAATATAATCAGCGATTTTTTTATCATCCAGATACACCGCTAATATCAGCAACCAAACTTGGGGAAATAAAAATATTCTTTGCCACCAACACAGCTCGCACGGCGGCAAACCCAAACCTTGCGAATAAATCAAACTGCCACCGACGGCCGTGATGACTAGCACGCCGGCAATTTCCAAACCATATTGACTAATGACAGTTAAAAGTTTGCTGTTAGTAAAAAATAAGATCAACAAAACAAAAAACAAAACTTGAGCAAAAACGGTTAGTAGTGACATGAAAAAATTTATATCAATCATAGTCTCT
>CAZFXZ010000033.1:5331-7154 GCA_964523165.1 uncultured Gammaproteobacteria bacterium | reverse complement strand
TACTTTATAACTTCTCTAAACAGTTGTAAAGAAAAACGGCTGTCCACAGCCGTCGTTTCTTATTTTTTTAATTTTATTTGGACAAACTGACGTTTGCCGCGTTTTAAGATCAAATCATCTTGGAGGGTAATATCAACATCTTTGGTCATAATCTTATCATCAATCGACAACCCGCCCTGCTCTAACAATCTTCGGGCCTCGCCTTTGCTACTGACTAATTTGGTGGCCACAAACAATTCGACAACTGACATTTTGCCGGCTGACAAAGTCACGAGAGGTAAATTGTCCGGTCGATCTTTTTTTTGGAAAATTTTAATAAACTCACTTTCGGCCGTTTGAGCCGCTTTAGCTCCGATCAAACTAGTCACGACTTCTTTGGCCAAACGCATCTTGAAGTCTTTGGGATTTTCACCTTGTTTCATTTTCAAAGCTAAACTTTTGATCTCGGCCATATCCAAATCGGTCAAAATTTCCAAGGCCGGCACGATCATTTCATCAGTCCAAGACATGACTTTGCCATACATGTCAGTCGGGCTATCGGACAGCTTGATCATATTGCCCTCAGACTTGCCCATTTTTTTACCCTGCGGATCGACTAACAGTTTGGTCGTCAAAACAAACTTTTCTTTGTTTTTTATTTTTTTTAACAAAGTCCGGCCGGCTAGCATATTAAAAGTTTGATCATTGCCACCGATTTCAGCATCGACACCCAGAGCCACGCTGTCATAACCTTGCATCAAAGGATAAAAAAATTCGTGGAGATGGATCGGCTTACCTTGAGCTAAACGCTTGGCAAACATATCACGTTCGGCCATTTGTTGGACGGTAAATTCGGCCGCCAACTCTACGACTTCGGCAAAATTTAGTTTGCCAAGCCACTTGGAGTTGTATTTTATTTTGACGGCATTACGACCGCTAAAGCGTAAAATTTTACTGGCTTGTTTTTTATAATTTTTGGCATTTTGTAAAACTTGTTTACGGGTCAATTGAATACGCGTGGCTGATTTGTCGGTCGGATCACCGATCATGCCGGTAAAATCACCAAGCAGTAAAATAATTTCATGGCCCAAATCTTGCAAAGCCCGCAGCTTGCGCAGCACCACGGCGTGACCCAAATGCAAATCGGGACCGGACGGATCAATGCCGTTGTAAATTTTTAACCGCCGACCACTTTGCAAAACTTTTTTAAACGCTTCGGCGGTCGGATAAATATTTTCCATCCCCCGCTCTAGAAGTTGATCAATTTTTTTACCGTCGGTAACGATTTTCATAAAAATATTTTGATTTTTTTATTTCTGTTGTAAAGAAAGTAATTGCTCCGACAATTTTTCGACGCGGCCCAAAATATCGGCCAATTTTTGTCTCTCGGCTTCGACGACTGAGGCTGGAGCTTTGGCCGCAAATTCTTTGTTGCTAAGCTTGGTTTGCAAAGCTTTGGCATAAGAAGCCAAATCATCATGTTCGCGTTGCAGACGATCTTTTTCTTTTTTTATATCCATTTGACCGGCCACTTCCAAATCTATGACAAAACTGCCAGTCAAGCGCAGCCAACCGGCTGGTTGTTGATTATCTTTTTTTACTTCGAGGTTTTCCAAACGAGCCAATTTTTTTATAATTTCCACGTTATCTTTGATGATATTATTTTTTTCGCCACTGATGATGGCTGACAATTTAGAAGTCGGGGCAATTTTATAATCACTGCGGGCCGAGCGTATGATATTGACCATTTCTTTGATCAGGGCAAAATCTTTGACAACTGTCGGTTTGTCGGCGATCGGCCAACTTTGGATCATCAACATATTGGACTTTTTGTCACCATAAAA
>CAZFXZ010000033.1:0-5231 GCA_964523165.1 uncultured Gammaproteobacteria bacterium | reverse complement strand
GCATAAGTCGTCATCATGATCATGCGCGCCACCCAAAAAAACAAAATATCAAACATCGTTTCCATGACTTGCGTCGGATGATAATTTTTTAGATCGGCACTTTTGAGATCCGGCCAACCTAAGGTCGAAAAAGTCCACAAGCCGGCCGAAAACCAAGTATCAAGAGTGTCGGGATCTTGAATCCAATCCTTACCTTTAGGCGGATCAACATCAACATAAACTTCTTGGCCTTTATACCAAACGGGTATTTGATGTCCGACCCAAATCTGACGACTGATACACCAGTCGCGCAAATTATCAATCCAGTGGAAATAAGTTTTATCAAAACGTTCGGGGATAATTTTTATTTGCTGCGATTTGACGACATGCTGCATCAGTTTTTTTAAACTGACTTTTTGGCCTTTTTTAAAGCCCTTGATGGGATGAGTTACCGATGGCTGAAAATTAAATTGTTTATTGACGTCGATAAACCATTGTTTGGACGGCAATGGTTCGATAGCGGTGTGACAACGATAACAAGTGGGAAGATTATGTTGCAAATCGTCAGTTTGTTTCATCAACTTTTGATCTTCTAGCCATTTGACGAATTTCTGGCGCGCCGCCAAAACATCCAAACCAGCGTAAACCCCAGCGGCCGTGGTCAGCAAACCATCTTGATCAATAACTTGTGGAGCTTCAAGCAAGTTGGCTTTTTTGGCCATCTCGGCATCGACATGACTATGAGCCGGCGTGACTCCGACCGCGCCGGTACCAAATTTGGCATCGACGGTTTTATCGGCGATGATCGTGATGGTCCGCGACACACCATCCAATAGCACGTCAAACTTTTTGCCGATAAACTTCTTGTAACGTTTGTCAGTTGGATGTACGGCCACGGCCACATCGCCAAATTTTGTTTCTGGTCGAGTGGTAGCGATTGGAATGGGAAAAGTCCGGCTGTAATAAAAAGTGTAAAGCTTGGTCTTTTGGGTTTTGTATTCGACTTCATCATCGGCTAATGTCGATTGACAATGCGGGCACCAATTGACGATGCGCAGTCCGCGATAAATCAGACCGTCATCATACATTTTTTTAAACATTGTCCGCACGGCTAAATTTCTTTTTTCATCCCAAGTGTAAGCTTCACGCGACCAATCCAAACTCCCACCCATGACTTTGATTTGCTGACGAATGGTATCTTGTGATTGAATGATAAAATCTTTGACTTTATCGACATACACCTCACGACTAAAATCATTTTTTGTTTGACCCTGCTCGGCTAATTGTTTTTCAACGATGGCATTGGTAGCGATGGCCGCGTGATCAGTACCCGGCAACCACAAAGTTTTTTTGCCCCGCATACGTTGAAAACGAATTATCAAATCTTGGATGGCTAACATCATGGAGTGGCCCATGTGTAAACGGCCGGTGGCGTTGGGCGGCGGTAAAATAATGGTAAAAGTTTCAGGTCGATCGCCCGGCAATTTGTCGGGATTAAAAAAACCCGACGCTTGCCAATCATCGTAAATTTTTTCTTCAAACTTTTGAGCTTCGTAGGTCTTATCCATAATATTGTCATTTTAGCACGTTTGGGCCTTTTTTCAACTTTCTTGACTAGAGCTAAATAATATTTTACTATGTTGTACTCTAGACTTTATGACACTAAACACCATCGAACAAGCCATCACTTTGATCAAACAGAGCCAAAAACCGCTGATCATTTTTAAAAAAGATTTTAGCGGCGACGCCGTGGCCGCCAGTTTGGCTTTGTTGAAATTTTTTGAAAAACAAGGCAAGCAACCGCAAATCGTTTGTAGCAATTTCAAACCTTCAGACAAATTCAGATTTTTGCCGGGCCTAGAACGCATCAAAGACAATCTCGATGACAACAAAAAGTTCATCATCAGCTTGCCCTTAAACGGAAAAAAGATCGAAGAGTTTTCTTACGATGTCGTCGATGATCGTCTAAAAATTTTTATCAGCGCCAGTCAAGGGACTTTCAGCGCCCAAGATTTGAACGTCCAACCACCCAGCTGGGATTATGATTTGATCATCACTTTAGACACGCCGGACTTGGAAGCGCTGGGCAATATTTTTGTCGACAACCGTGATTTGTTTTATGATCGACCAATTTTGAATATTGATTCTTTGCCAAACAACGAGCAATATGGCCAGATTAATTTGATTGACTTAACTCTAGCCTCAACCTGTGGCGTGGTTTATGAATTACTCAAAGCGACTGACATTGATAAGCTCGACGCCGACATCAACACTTGTTTACTGACCGGCATGGTCGAAAAAACCAAAGGTTTTAAAGCCGGCATTATCACACCCAAAACTTTGCGCAACTCTAGCGAGTTAATCGAAAACAAAGCCCGTCGTGAAGAGGTTATCAAACATCTTTATTACGACCGCGATCTGGCCACGCTCAAACTTTGGGGTATTATTTTGACCAGATTGCAGGCCACGGCCGGCAACAAGATTGTCAGTGCCACCATCAACTTAGACGATTTTCATCAAACCAACACCACGACCAAAAATTTGCCCGACGTCATCGATGAGCTGATCAGTACCGTACCGGGCGTGGAAGTCATCGTACTTTGCTACGAAAAAGATCAGGGTAAAATCGGCGTGTTGATCAAATCTTTAAGTAACTTTGATCCGATCTCTTATTTTAAAATTCATCAACCGGTTGGCACAAAAATACTGACCAAATTTTATATCCACGGCAATGATCTGGCTTTGGCTCAAAGCACCATCGTTGACGAGATCAATAAAGCCTTGGTTATTTAGCTATCCACAAGATTATTGACGATTGCCAATATCTTGGTTATAGTGAAAAAAGACTATGAAAAGCTTAAATCTCAGTTTGATTAATTTGTTGTCATTGACCACCTTGTGGTTGATTAGCTTTGTCGTGGTCGCTGTTAAACCACTAGCCCGACGCAGGATATAATAATTTAAACTTTACTTAAATTAAACTCCTGCGGTCACGCGGGAGTTTTTGTTTGACCCTAATCCGTATTCTACGGCATACGGAATACAGTATACGGCATACGGAATACAGTATACGGCATACGGATTAAGGCCAGACAAAAAATAGTTCTTTTTCACAGTTTGTCATGTCGACGGCAGTCTGGATGTCGAAATGACAAACACTTCACGAGGAGGATAGACTCAATGCTAATTCCCCTAACAGGAACGGTGTTTGATCAAATAGTAAACGGCGAGGCGACGGCTTATGACGTCTCGGGGCAAGACCACGCCGGGGCAAAATATTTTGGCCTGGAGTTGCCACGAGCCGACTTTCGCTACTGTCGATTGGTGGACGCCAGCTTTGCCGGCACCGATCTGCGCCAAGCGAAATTCGTCGAAAGCGATCTGGCCAGGGCCATTTTCCCCGGCAGTCAGCTTTGCGGCGCGGAGTTTTCCCGGGTCAAAGCCCAAAACGCCGACTTTTCGGGCGCGACTGCGGTGTTGGCTATTTTTTCCCAGGCTCAACTGGCTGGGGCAAAATTTCAGGGCACTAAACTGGCCGGGGTGCGCTTTGACCATGCCGACGTTTCCGGTGTCGACTTTTCCGGCGCCGATCTGACCGACGCTGACTTTTCCGGCGCCAAGGGTTTGGCAACGGCCAATTTCGAAGGCGCGACGCTGGACGGTGTGGTCATGCCTGGTCGACCACTCAAAGTCGTGCGTCCTGACGATGCCAACCGCGCCGTGATCGTCGCTCCACAAATGCCCTGATTTTTTCCTCGCGATTTATATATCCCAAGACCGTAAAAAGTTTTGGGATTTTTTTATATTTTAAAACCCCGCCATGGCGGGGTTAAATTAGTCTTTTGTTTCTGAAAGCCAGGCCAGAGGCTGTCTTGAGATACTTTTCAAAACTTAGAGCTTTTTTCTTACTGTTAAATGCTGAGTAGTAAACTAATTTCCAAGGCTTAAATTTATTGGTATGAGTTGATTTACCACTATTGTGCTCATCTATTCTCTCTTTTATGTTTTTTGAAAAGCCGATGTAAAACCGTTTTGAGTATTTTACACTTTGAATGATATAAACGTAGTACATAGTAATTTATTGGCCGTGCCATTCGTAGCTCGCGTCGTTATCAGCAGGATAAATGTTGTTTGTCCCCCTTCGCCCCTTTGGGGCTACGGAGGGACATTCTTCGCTCTAGCGAGCGAAGAATGGTGGGCGGTACAAGATTCGAACTTGTGACCTCTACAATGTCAATGTAGCGCTCTAACCAACTGAGCTAACCGCCCATACCTTGCGCGTGGATGGATTTGAACCATCGACAGCCACCTTATAAGAGTGGTGCTCTAACCACTGAGCTACACGCGCCTGATGGCCTGTCTATGGTATATCAAAAAACGCCTCGCCAGTATAGCAAACTTTTTTAAAAAATCAACCTTAGGCACTCCCAACCTTGACAAAAATATAAAAATCGGTAAAATCGGTTTTATCGTTTGTTTTTATTAAGGAGAATCCCTTGCCCACTTTCAACGGGTACCCCCTGGCTGGTTCGACCGAAATCTCCACCCCGCCCCGTCGTGCCCAACAGCGCGGATCCGGCGACGAAGGTTTCGACGTCAAGAAAAAAAAGGGCTCTCCGGTGAGAAAAAACTATCGCAAAGGCGGCCGACACCGCCACGCCCGGCACTAGCCCCACCAAGACCTCGAGATTCCTCCATCGAGGTCTTGCGAAAAGCCCCCCACAACCACTGCCCGCCATCCAAAAAACCGAGTGGTGGCTGGGGAAAAAGGCTTACCCGTCCCAGATCAAGGGGGCGCGGGCCAGATCGAACGGTGGGCTAGTAACCTGCCGGTGGCCCGCGCCCCCAATCTTTGTCCTTTGGCATCACGACCTCGACAGATGACAGCTAAAAGCCCGTGAGTACCAGACCTACTCAGCCCACGGACTGCTGCATTTGTTGGGGTCTTTTTTATTACCCCCCCCTTGACACATTTTCACAATTCGGTTAACCTTGAAAATAACACTTCGTTCATTCTATAAGGTCTTTGGTCGGCCCCACCAACCCCTAGCTTAACAAGTTGGGAGAAAGGAGGTGCCACAGTGTACCTACACGGCAAAATCCCTTTTGCCGACCAAAACCCAAGAAGAAGACGAAGAGACGCAACCAACAAGAGGAGAGCCGCATGAAATTCGGACGACTGCTCCTGATGGTGATGGCCCTGACGCTCGCCTTTGCGTCGGCCGCCTTCGCCGCTCATCCGCCGCCCGACG
>CAZFXZ010000032.1:0-7272 GCA_964523165.1 uncultured Gammaproteobacteria bacterium | reverse complement strand
CTGTGCGGGACGTCCTCCACGCAATAAAAATAACAACATAAAAACCCCCTCTTTTCAGCTAGGGTACTTCTGGTTGCGGGGGCCGGATTTGAACCGGCGACCTCCAGGTTATGGGCCTGGCGAGCTGCCTGGCTGCTCTACCCCGCGATGATGATGGTGCCGAAGGTGGGAATCGAACCCACATGGAGAAAACTCCACACGATTTTGAGTTCCGCCGCCGCTATCGCTATGGCGGACAGGCGTGCGCTATTACCAGTAAGTGGTGCCGCGAGTGGGAATCGAACCCACATGGAGAAAACTCCACACGATTTTGAGTCGTGCGCGTCTGCCAGTTCCGCCACCGCGGCCCCAGCTACTGGTAATGGAGTTTTGTAATAAAGTGCGCGCCGTGCCCGCCAGAGTCCCTTTAGGGACGACGGCGGGTCTGCCCCCGAAGGGGTCCCTTCCTGGGACAGTTCCGCCACTTCGGCTCAATCAATAAGCCACCACAGTATAGGAAAAAAATCTCCAATTGTCAACGGATCATTTTTTATTTGGCCCAAATTTGCTATACTAAAACTGTTCTATGACCAGAATTATCGCGGTAGTAAATCAAAAAGGTGGCGTGGGTAAAACCACAACCTCAGTCAATTTGGCGGCCGGCTTGGCTCGAGCAGGCCGTAATGTTTTATTGATTGACATTGATCCGCAAGCCAATGCTACTTCGGCTCTCGGCCTTGATCATCAATCCCTAACTCATGGCATTTATGAAGCTTTGTCGCAAGCTGTGCCGTTGCGGCAAACCATCCGACCCACAGGTATTGACGGTTTGTCGATTGTCCCGGCCACAACGTCGTTAGCCGCCGCCGCTGTTGAATTGGTCGGTGAAGCGGAACGTGAATATTTTTTACACAAAACAATTTTAGAAGCCACTGGAGTTTATGACTATATTTTGATTGACTGTCCGCCGTCCTTGGGTTTGTTGACGATCAATGGTTTGGTGGCGGCTGATGAAGTGCTGATCCCAGTTCAGGCCGAATACTTAGCCTTAGAGGGTTTGGGCCAATTATTGGGCACGATTGATTTGGTGAGAGAAAATTTAAAACCAACTATTAATGTTTTGGGCGCCGTCCTGACGATGTTTGATCGACGCTTAGCCCTGTCGAATGATGTTATGGAACAACTCTATCATCATTTTCCGCATCGCGTGTTTCGTTCGGTTATACCGCGGACGGTACACTTGGCTGAAGCGCCGTCTTATGGTCAGTCGATTTTTCATTATCGACCATTGTCCAAAGGCGCGCGAGCCTATGATCGTTTGTCACGAGAATTAATCGACACCGAAAATTATGTCCGATAAAGATTTCTCCAAAGTCGCTGATTTTTTGTATGAAGTTGGTATCTTGGCCAAAACGCCACGGTCGGGCTTTTGGTTTTTGGGTAGTGGTCAGCAGAGTGTAGCCGAACATATCAATCGAGTTTGTTATATCGGTTATGCTTTAGCTAAACTCGACGGTCAGGTCAGTCTGGAAAAAGTTTTGACCATGTGTTTGTTTCACGATACGGCCGAAGCCCGTACGGCTGATCTTAATTATGTTCACCAAAAATATGGTCGAGGTAATGAACAAGCGGCCATTAATGATTTAGTCGAAGGCTTACCTTTTGGTGACGACATCAAGCAAACTATTGATCAGTATGAAGAAAGAATATCGGCTGAAGCCCTTTTGGCTAAGGATGCCGATAATATCGAATTCATTTTATCTCTCAAAGAACAAGCCGACACTGGTAACCAACGAGCGGCTGATTGGATTGGTCTAGCCATTAAACGATTAAAGACCGACGTCGGTCGAGAATTAACGACTAAAGCTTTAGCTTTGGACTCAGCCCATTGGTGGTTTGATAATCCAGATGATGAATGGTGGGTTTCGCGTCAGAAAAAATAATTTACTACTAATATTATTATATGGCTTTAGGCCGCGGACTTGATTCTCTCATTCCCAAAAAAATTACAACCTTACCGACTACGCCCTTGCCGGATAAACCCGACGAAACTTTTGGCGGTGAAAGAATTTTGCAAATACCGGTCAGTCAAATCAGCGTCAATCCCCAACAGCCACGCCGTGAGTTTAAGCACTCGGCTTTGGAAGATTTGACCAATTCGATTAAACAACATGGTATTATTCAACCGTTAGTGGTGACCAAAACACCAACCGGTTATGAATTGATCGCCGGTGAACGACGTTGGCGAGCGGCTGGCTTGTTGAATTTATCTACTGTGCCGGCCATTGTCCGACAAGCTACTGATAACCAAAAGTTGGAATTAGCTATTATTGAAAATGTCCAACGTGAAAATCTCAATCCGATCGAAGAAGCCGCTTCTTATCAACGTTTGATCGAAGAATTTTCTTTGACTCAAGAAGAAGTCGCCAATAAAGTTGGCAAAAGCCGTTCGGTCGTCACCAATGCTTTGCGCTTATTAAATTTACCGGAAAATATTCAGCAGGCCATTATGGAAGGCAAGGTTTCGCCCGGTCACGCCAAAGTTTTAGCCGGCATTGTTGATCCGACAGCCCAGACCAAACTTTTTGAACGGATTTTGCGGGATAGTTTAACCGTTCGTGAAACCGAAAAAGCGGTGCGACTGAAAAATCCCACCAAAACCTTATCAACTTCAGCCCAATATCTTGATTATGAGACACAACTTCGTCAGGCCTTGGGCACCAAAGTCAATATTGTCAAAGACAAAAAAGGCGGCAAAATTATGATCGACTTTTATGCCGACGAAGAATTGTCCGATCTGGTCAATAAAATAATATGAAATTAATAGTTGGTTTGGGCAATCCCGGTCTCAAATACAAATACACCAGACATAACATTGGTTTTTTAGTCCTAGACAAATTGGCCGGTAAAAATAAATGGCGTTTAGACAAAAAGCTGTCCGGCGAAATTTGTTTGATCAAGGCCGACGATATTGTTTTACTCAAACCGCAAACTTTCATGAACAATTCTGGTCTGGCCATAACGGCGGCGTTGACTAAATATCGTTTGTCATTAAGTGATATTGTCGTCATTCATGACGATAAAGATTTGCCTTTTGGTAAAATAAAAATTAGTTTAAATTCCGGCTCGGCTGGCCACAATGGCGTGCAGTCGATCATTGATCAACTAAAAAGTAAAAATTTTCAACGCCTACGTTTGGGCGTCGCTAATGATTTATTAGAAAAAATACCAACTGATCAATTTGTCTTAAAGACTTTTACCGCCGAGGAAAAAAAACAATTACCTGACATTATTGATCAAGTGATAGGGGAATTAAAAAAATAATTCTCTGAAACAAAAAACCCTTCGATAAAATCGAGGGTTTTTTGATGGGGGGATAGATATATAAATGTACTATTTTTAATATTCCCCAACCATTGTGCCGGCGCAAGATTTTTAGACAAATGTCTGAAACCTTGGCTTGGTGGCTACTTTATCAGGTTTAGGAGGGGTTCCTTCAATTTGGCCGCCGGCACAACGAGTGGCGAAGTTTAGATTGTGTTTAGGTACGATTTCTTATCATTAATCAATAACCAGTCATATTAGCATATTATCTAATTTTTGTCAATAGTATGTCCAAAAATGCTCAAATTTACACGGCGGCAGCCTATTTGCTACCAAACGTCGGAGCCGTCACAATACGCAAAATTAAGGCCATTTTTGGCGATCTAGAGACGTTTTGGGGTTTATCGATGATAGAAATTCGTCAGGCTGGCTTTTGGCATAAAAATCTGGACAAAATTTGCGCTAGCCGGTCAGCCATCGATTTGGCTCATTTGGCGACGATGTTGTCTGATCAAAAAATAAAAGTCATTTTACCTGAAGATGATGACTATCCGACTTCTTTAAAAAACATTCCCGATTATCCGGCCGCTTTATTTGTTCGTGGCTGCTTACCCAAAGCTGAACGATGGTTGGCGGTCGTCGGTAGTCGTCAAGTTTCTTTTTATGGTCGCTCGGTGACGAAAAAATTGGTTGGACAACTAGCCAACAAAAATTTGGTCGTGGTCTCTGGTTTGGCCTCGGGTGTCGATAGTGTGGCCCATCAAGCCGCTTTGCAAAATAATATTCCGACCGTGGCGGTGATCGGCGCTGGTTTAGATTGGCCATCGTTTCATCCGGCGACCAACAAAGATTTGGCTAAGCAGATTTTAGACAACGGTGGAGCGATCATGTCCGAATTTCCGCCGGGTGTCTTGGCTAAAACTTTTCATTTTCCTTTGCGCAATCGAATCATTGCCGGTTTGACATCGGGGACGTTGGTTGTCGAAGCGGCCCAAAAAAGTGGCGCTTTGATCACGGCTAAATTGGCCTTGCAGTATAATCGTGAAGTTTTGGCCGTGCCGGGTGGTATTAGCAGTCCGCAATCCGTCGGCACTAATGAGCTGATTGCTCAAGGCGCCGTTTTGGTCAGGACTTACGCTGATATTGCCGCGGCTCTAAATTGGCCGGTGACTGACCAAGAAAATATTGAGCCCGCTCTCAATTTGCTCAGTCCGGCCGCTAAAAATCTTTATCAGCAATTATCAGCTGAGCCAATTCATATTGATCAATTGGTCATGACCGTTGGCCAATCAACAAAACAATTAAGCATTTGGCTAACCGAATTAGAATTAGCCGGCTTGGTCGCTGATTGTGGTGGACAACATTACGCTACGATTGTTCAATGAATTTGACGCTCAAGACCAGACTTGTCATAATGGCCAATATGAATTTTGTCGATTATCAGCGCGCCGTGAAATGGTTAGAAGGGTTGGCTAATTTACCGATCGCTGATTATATGAGCCACCGCCATGGTTTACGTCAATACATTGTGCGGACCAAAAAATTATTGACCGCCGTCAACCGGCCCGATAAAAAATTAAGATTCATTCATTTGACCGGCACGAGCGGCAAGGGTACGACCGTGGCCATGTTGCAAAACATTTTAACCGCTCAGGGCCAAAAAGTCGGGACCTTTACTTCACCGCACGTCACCACGACCATCGAACGTATGGCAATTGATGATCGTCTTATCAGCCCGGACGATTTTGTTTTATATCTCAATAAATTAAAACCAGCTATTGAATTGATGGCCCAAAGTCGTGGCGGTCGGCCGTCTTATTTTGAAATTTTATTGGCCATGGCTTTGTGGTATTTTGCTGATCAAAAATGTGATTATGTGATTTTGGAAGCCGGTTGCGGCGGACGTTATGACGCCACCAATGTTATTACCCGGCCGGTCGTCACGGCTATCACGCACGTGGACTTGGATCATCAAGAAGTTTTAGGTAAGACCAAATCAAAAATTGCTCTGGATAAGGCCGGGATTATTAAGCCGGGCAGTGAATTTTTTAGTGCCGAAACTGATTCAAAAATAAAAAAACTTTTCCAACAAATTTGCCGCCGTCAAAACGTTTCGAGCCATTTTATAAAATCGCCTCAGCCCAATGCCGCGCTGGCTTTGGCCATAGCCGATTTTTTGGGCTATCCCACGACTCAAGCGCCCCAAGCTTTTTTAGCTTGCCGGTTTGAAACCATGGCCAATAAACCGCAGATTATTTTGGATGGGGCTCACAATCCCGACAAGATAAAAACTTTGATCAAAAATTTAGCCGATCTAAAATATAAAAACTGCCACCTAATTTTTGGCGCGGCCGCTAACAAAGACAGTCGGGGTATGTTGCAGTTGCTACGGCCGATGGCTGACAGCTTGATGTTGACGCGTTTTTCAACATCCAGTCGCCAAGCGGCCAATCCAGTGGCTTTGGTCAAACAAGCCATCGAAGCCGGGTTTAAGACATCAACTGTTGACATTAGCTTGGATTGCTGGCATGCTCTAGACGTTATTTTGCAAAAGGCTAACAAATCTGATCTGATTGTCGTGACCGGCTCTTTCTTTTTGACTGGTGAATTACGAACTAAATGGTTTGATGAAAATTATATCTTAAAAAATCGTCGCACTGCCCCATGGCCAAAAATCTCTTAATCGTTGAATCACCAACCAAGGCTAAAACCATTAGTCGTTTTTTGGCTGGCGAATTTATGGTTGAATCATCTTATGGTCATGTCCGCGATTTGCCAAAAAGTCAACTCGGTGTCGATGTCGACGGCGATTTTAGTCCGCACTATGTCATACCCCGGGCCAACCAAAAACGTCTAACGGCTTTAAAAAAACAAGCGGCCAAGGCCGGAATGGTGTATTACGCGACTGACCAAGACCGTGAAGGTGAGGCCATTGCTTGGCACTTGGCTCAATATTTTGATTTACCGCCAGCCAAACAAAAAAGAATTTCTTTTCACGAAATCACCAAGACGGCGATCGTCGAAGCCATCAAAGAACCGCGCGATATCGATCAAAATTTAGTTGACGCTCAACAAGCTCGACGCATTATCGATCGTTTGGTTGGTTATAAACTCTCACCATTTTTGTGGAAAAAAGTCGCTCGAGGTTTATCAGCCGGCCGCGTTCAATCAGTGGCGGTGCGTCTTATTGTAGAACGTGAACGAGAAATTCAGGCTTTTAAAGCTCAAGATTATTGGACGATTGAAGGTAATTTTACCACGACCAAAGCCGAGGGCGTGGTGGCTAATTTGTTGGCCATCTCCGGCAAAACTTTAAAAAAGTTTTCTTTGGCCAGCGCCGAACAAGCTAACCAGGTTGTCGACAAAGCAAAAAATAAAAATTACACCATCAGTGCGGTCGACAAAAAATCAGTTTGGCGACAAGCTCTGCCACCTTTTCAAACTTCGACCTTGCAACAAGCCGCCAACCGTCGGTTTGGTTTTTCGGCCAAACAAACCATGATGATAGCTCAACAGCTTTATGAAGGTTTGGACGTTGGTTCTGGTGAGCAGCTTGGTTTGATCACTTATATGCGTACCGATTCGTTAAGTTTGTCAGAAAAGTTTTTGACCGAAGCTCAGGCTTATATCAAAAAAAATTATGGTGATGTGGCCACTAGTGGTCTGCGACGTTTCAAAACAAAAAGTCGTTCGGCCCAAGAAGCCCATGAAGCTATCCGACCAACCGATGTTACTTTGTCGCCCGATAAGGTCAAAAATTATTTATCACCCCAACAGTTGAAATTATATGATTTAATTTGGCGTCGGGCCGTGGCTAGTCAGATGGCCCCGGCGGAATTATTGAATGTCAGTCTGGAGATTAGTGATCTAGATAAAGAGTTTACTTTCAAAGCCAACGGTCAAACCGTGGCCCAACCCGGCTTTTTAGCTGTGTATCCTTTGGACGTCAAAGAAAATTTATTGCCCGAT
>CAZFXZ010000031.1:4969-7368 GCA_964523165.1 uncultured Gammaproteobacteria bacterium | reverse complement strand
CGGTATGCGGAGTGATGCTGCCGGTTTTGGCCAAGACCTGACCGCGTTGGACCTGATCTTTGCGAGTACCGCGGAGCAAAATACCGGCGTTGTCACCAGCTTGCCCTTGGTCAAGTTGCTTATTAAACATTTCGATACCAGTCACGATCGTCTTTAGTGTGTCGTTGATACCGACGATTTCCACTTCTTCGTTGAGCTTGATAATACCGCGTTCGATACGACCGGTCACGACCGTACCACGACCTTCAATGGAGAAAACGTCTTCGATCGGCATCAAGAAAGGTTTGTCGACGACACGTTGAGGCTCAGGGATGTAAGAATCCAAAGCCGCCATCAAATCATCGATACACTTAGCTTCATCGCCGGACGGATTTTCCAAAGCTTTTAAGGCCGAACCCCGGACAACCGGAGCGGCATCACCGTCAAATTCATATTTTTTCAACAAGTCGCGGATTTCTTCTTCAACCAAGTCAATCAATTCCGGATCAGAAACTTGGTCAACCTTGTTCAAGAAAACCACAATTTTCGGCACGCCGACTTGGTGAGCCAACAAAATGTGTTCGCGAGTTTGTGGCATCGGGCCGTCGGTAGCTGAAACAACCAAAATGGCGCCATCCATCTGAGCTGCGCCGGTAATCATGTTTTTGATGTAGTCGGCGTGACCAGGACAGTCAACGTGAGCGTAGTGACGCTTTTCAGTTTGGTATTCAACGTGGGCAGTGGCAATGGTAATACCACGAGCTTTTTCTTCAGGCGCTTTGTCGATTTGGTCGACGGGGCGGCTGTCAGCCAAACCCTTAGTGGCCAAACGGGCCAAAATGGCGGCTGTCAAAGTGGTCTTGCCGTGGTCGACGTGGCCGATAGTACCAACGTTGACGTGCGGCTTGGAACGATCAAATGTCGTCATGTTATTTTTCCCGCAGCGATAGCCCACTACTAAGTGGTTTTAGCCAACTATCGCCTAAAATGATGTTAATTAAATGTTTAAATTATTTTCTTCGGCCTCTTCAATTATCGGCTCGAATTGATATTCACCATCGACGTCGACGGCTGACGGTCGGACGGTTTGCGAGTCCGTCGATCGAGCTTGGCGCCAAAGTGAAATTTCACGGTTGATTTTAGATAAGAACTCCTCTTCTGTCAAGTTTTGGTAGTCGACCGAAATATCAGATGGCTTAATTTGTTGGTCGAGCGGACTCAAGACAAAAGCCTTGTCACTCTGACTATCAACCACCACCACGGCGGTATTGTGCCGAGCGGCAAAATCGAGAGCTTGTTGCCAGCTAGTCGAAAGCATACTTTTAAGATTTCTTATTACCACTAATAATTTCTTCAGCTACGTTACGCGGTACAGCCGAGTAGTGCTTAAACTCCATGCTGTAACTGGCTCGACCCTGAGTGGCCGAACGCAAACTGGTGGCATAGCCAAACATAGCGGCCAACGGCACGTCGGCCCGAATAACTTTTTTGTCACCCCGATCCGTCATCTCGTTGATCTGACCACGTTTGGAGTTGATGTCGCCCATGACATCGCCCATGAAATCTTCCGGCGTGACGACTTCAACGCTCATGATTGGCTCCAAAATTTCCGGACCGGCCCTACGAACAGCTTCTTGCAAAGCCATCGAGCCGGCGATTTTGAAAGCCGCTTCAGATGAGTCGACTTCGTGATAAGATCCATCAAAAACTGCAACTTTGAAATCGATCAACGGATAGCCGGCAATAACACCTTTAGTCTTGGCTTCTTCGATACCTTTTTGAATGGCCGGGATGTATTCACGGGGGATGACGCCGCCTTTAATTTCATCAATAAATTCAAAACCTTTGCCTTCTTCTTGCGGTTCGACGCGGATCCAACAATGACCATATTGACCGCGGCCGCCCGATTGTTTGATGTATTTACCTTCGGCTTCGGCCGACTTGGTAATGGTCTCTTTGTAAGCGACTTGCGGCGCGCCGACGTTGGCTTCAACCTTAAATTCACGTTTCATGCGGTCGACGATGATATCGAGGTGCAATTCACCCATACCGGAAATAACGGTCTGCAAAGTTTCTTCATCAGTCCGGACGCGGAACGTCGGATCTTCTTCGGACAAGCGTTGCAAAGCAATGCCCATTTTTTCTTGGTCAGCTTTGGTCTTGGGCTCAATAGCAATCGAAATAACCGGCTCGGGGAAAGTGATAGCTTCTAAAATCACGGGATGATCTTCATCGCACAACGTGTGACCGGTAAAAGTTTCTTTCAAACCCACGGCCGCGCCGATATCACCAGCGCCGATTTCCGAAATTTCTTCACGAGAGTTGGCGTGCATGCGCAAAATCCGGCCCATGCGTTCTTTTTTGCCGGTCGTGGAGTTGTAAACATAAGAGCCGGCCTTGATTTTACCGGAATAAACCCG
>CAZFXZ010000031.1:1408-4869 GCA_964523165.1 uncultured Gammaproteobacteria bacterium | reverse complement strand
TTGATGACGATATTGTTCAACTTTTTCTTTCATGTCTTCGGGCACATCGCGATCTTCGTGTTGCATGCCCAAATCATCTAGATAAACGCGGGCCTTGCGTTCCAACAAGTCGATGATGCCAGAAAAGTTTTCTTCGGCCCCAATCGGCAATTGAGCCGGATGGGCATTTTTGGTCAAACGATCATGGATTGACTTTAAGTCTTTGTAAAAATCAGCGCCGGTCCGATCCATTTTATTGATAAAAGCGATGCGTGGGACATTATATTTATCAGCTTGATTCCAGACAGTTTCGGATTGCGGCTCCACGCCCGCCACCCCGTCAAACACTACCACGCCACCGTCGAGCACGCGCAAACTGCGTTCAACTTCAGCTGTAAAGTCGACGTGCCCAGGTGTATCGATAATATTGATACGGCAATCTTTCCAAAAACAAGTCGTAGCCGCCGAAGTGATGGTGATACCGCGTTCGCGTTCTTGCTCCATCCAGTCCATTTCCGCCTGACCTTCATGGACTTCGCCAATTTTATGTTTTTTGCCGGTGTAAAACAAAATGCGCTCGGTGACCGTGGTTTTGCCGGCATCGATGTGGGCGATGATCCCGATATTGCGAAGCTTATCTAGACTGTAATCGTTGGCCATAAAAAAATAGATACAAAAACCACTACAAAGAGTGGTTAGTGCGCGAATGAAGAATTAAGTTAAAGAGCATAATGACAAGCCGATAAATGGTGTTACTTGCGACCAAAGCGAGCGAAGTGGGCAAAAGCTTTGTTGGCTTCGGCCATACGGTGGACATCGTCGCGTTTTTTGATGGCCGCGCCTTCTTTATTAAAAGCATCAATGAGTTCAAAAGCCAAAGCTTTACTCATAGGCAAACCTTTGCGACCCTGAGCGGCGGCAATGATCCAGCGAAAAGCCAAAGATTGACGACGTTCAGCCGAAACCGGCATGGGGATTTGGTAGTTACCGCCACCGATACGACGACTGCGGATTTCCAACATCGGCCCAACATTTTTAACGGCCGTTTCAAAAACTTCTAACGGATTTTGTTTGGTCTTGTCGGCCATGACATCAAAAGCACCGTAGACAACACGGCGAGCGGTATTTTTTTTGCCACGTTCCATGACATAATTGACAAACTTACCGACAACTAAACTTTGATATTTAGGATCAGGCGAAATTGGACGTTTGGGGGCTTGTTTACCACGCATAATTATTCGGCTTTAACTTTAGGACGTTTGGCGCCATAACGGCTCCGACCACGTTTGCGATCAGACACACCTTGGGCATCATAAACACCACGGATGACGCGATAGCGCACACCGGGCAAATCTTTGACGCCGCCAGCGCGGACCAAGACGACACTGTGTTCTTGTAAATTGTGACCTTCGCCGGGGATATAAGCTGTTACTTCAGCTCCATTGGACAAACGAACTTTGGCGACTTTACGCAAAGCCGAGTTTGGCTTTTTGGGCGTGCGAGTAAAAACTTTCAAACAAACGGCGCGCTTGGCCGGACTGCCTTTTTTTAAACGAGTTTGCTTACGATGCAAAGAATCCAACGTTGTTTCCAAAGCTGGAGTTTCAGATTTTTTAGGCTTAGAGTGACGGCCCTTGCGAATAAGTTGGTTAATTGTTGGCATAGCCAAGATTTTTTCAATAAAAAAGCTGAATTATCAGCCATTTAGGTAAGCGTAGAATAGCACTCGATTTTTTAAACGTCAAGGGGTTGGGCTATAAAAATATGTTAACAATCGATGAAGCTTTAAAAAGCAGAAAATTAAATAACAACCCATTTAATATAAAATTGTCAAATACAACTAGGCCCAGCAAGAGGTATGGCCCATTTTTTATCAGCCAAAATTTAAAATTATCTAGGCTATTGGGCAAAATTGTCAGCAACACCCGCGAACCATCCAGCGGCGGAATGGGTAATAAGTTGAAAACTATCAAAGCCAAATTGATCCATAATAGATATTGTATAAACAAATAAACCAAGTCACCCATGACCAAGCCACTAAAAATCCAGATTTTATAAACTACGATAAATAACAAAATACTTAAAATATTGGCCAATGGTCCAGCCATGGCGACTAGAGCCGGACCCCAACGTTTGTATTTTAAATTATAAGGGTTAAAAGGTGCTGGTCGGCCCCAACCCAATCCGATCATCAAAATCATCAGCAAGCCAAAAGGCTCGAGATGGGCAGCCGGATTTAAAGTCAGGCGACCAAGTTGCTTGCCAGTATCATCCCCCAACAAATAAGCGGCCAAGACGTGAGAAAATTCATGGACGGTAATACCATAAACAACCGCCAAAAAGATGACAAAAAATAATTGTGGTTCGCTAAAAAGTAAAGATAAAAGCATGGGCTTGATATTTTTTATTGACTATGTTATCCTCATTTTACGTTATTTTTCACTACTAAGCAATTTTTATGTCCCGACGTTGTGACATCTGCGGCAAAGGGGCGCAAAAAGCTGTTTCACGGTCACATAGCAATATCGCGACCAAACGCAAACAATTCCTCAATTTGCAATCACGTCGTTTAGACGGTCAGCAAAAGAAAGTTTGCACCAGCTGTTTGAAGACTCTTGTCAAAAAAGCCGCCTAAAAACCCCGCCTTGCGGGGTTTTTGATTTGACAACTCCGAGCCTGATCCATAAGATGAGCAAACACACCTGATTTAGGAGGATGATTGTATGTACATTTCCAAACGTCACAAAACGATCGTGTCGTGGCTGGTTTTTACGATATTGATCGTCAGTCTGATCTGCTTTACCGTCTGGCCACGATCGACGCAACTGACCGACGACGACATCATCATCACCGAGACTCTGATGAAATCGGGCCAGACCAACGCCGCTCGCGAATTCGTCGAGTCTTTGCCGTTGGACGACGAAACGTTGACCAACGCCAAAAAGATCGTCACGGACGTCGAGACGGCACAATGTCATTTGGCCGTGCAACCGCTCATCGCCAGCGGTAAAGAAAAAGCCGCCCGACGCATCTTGCAACTGTCTGCTTGCCATGTCGCCGATATCGACAAAACCATCGAGGCCTTGCGTATCGCCGTCGCCAGCTACGCGCTCTAAGGGAGGATCTCATGAAAAACTTCTGGTACCTCGTGGAGATGATCATCATCGTCGTGGCTTTCGTCTGTTGGCTGGAAATTCGGGCCGACCAAGACGATTCGCCACCGCCCGACGAGATCGTCAAAGACGACGACACCAATCTGAGTGTCGAGATTGAGCGTGACAACATCGCGGCCATAGCCACGAGCTGTTTTGCTCAGTATCCGACACCCGAATTGGCCTGCGCCAGTTTGGGTCTGAGCGGCCAAGGTTGCGACTGTTGGTCAACTTGCATGCTCTTGGCCCAGTCCGACAGCTCCTGTGACGACATCACGGCCTGCGCCCTATCGGACTGTCCATGGCTGGACATTAGTCCATAATCACGTT
>CAZFXZ010000031.1:0-1308 GCA_964523165.1 uncultured Gammaproteobacteria bacterium | reverse complement strand
TTCTGACGTGATTTTTTTATTTAAAACAAAACCTCTTATTTGATTAAGAGGTTTTGCGATGTTTTTAAATAATTTAAGAACTAAGCTTTTTCTCCAGCGCAATACTTGCAATATCCTTTGTGCGAAAAAATTTCCAACAAAGCTGACAAACCAACCAAAACATAAATAACGCGAGAAATCATAGCATCCATACCGCCAAATAATTCACCAATATCCCAACCCAACACACCAACCAATAGCCAGTTGAGGCCACCGATTAGAAGCAACAAATAAGCCACCATGTGTAAACCTTTCATAATATCACCCCCTTGATTACAAAAGATTACTAACTACTTATAAATTACCACAAACAAAAAATCACCGCCAGACGGCCGATGACTTTTTGGTGGACCTGGGGAGAATCGAACTCCCGTCTCCGCAATGCGAATGCGATGTACTACCACTATACTACAGGCCCGCATTTGGTCGGGCTGGTCCTGTCACTCGTGAGTGACGGGACTGGCGGGACTTAAATGGTCGGGCTGGCGGGACTTGCCCGCTCGTCACAGCGAGCGGGTCCGCTCACGGCTACGCCGATGAGCGGAAACCCATTTTGCAAATGGTCGGGCTGGCGGGACTTGAACCCGCGACCTCATGCACCCCATGCATGCGCGCTAGCCAACTGCGCTACAGCCCGATAATGTTGTACGGCCAACTGCTCCGCCTATCGGCGGACCGATAATTTTACTTAACATAAAATCGCCGCAGGGCGATTATATAACCAAAAGCTCACTATTGGCAACCACAGACGTTTCTAGCAAAAAGCTAGTATGGCGCCCGCATAGTCAGGGCTCCGAACGAATCAGCGGCCCAGACCAGATGTAAGGCCCCAATGCACAAGGTAACCTAGAACGAATGTGGTCATAAATACCAATAGTGAAGCTCACTATTATTTTACTACCCAATCAAGAAGTGTCAAGAAAAAAAAATAGCACGATTTTCTTTACAGATTATCGTGCTTAGCCAACCATAGTCGGGACGACCGGATTTGAACCGGCGGCCGCCTGCACCCCAAGCAGGCGCTCTTCCAGGCTGAGCTACGTCCCGAATCGGCCCGGCGGGATTTGAACCCGCGATCCCCTGCGCCCGAGGCAGGTGCTCTGACCAGACTGAGCCACGGACCGAATCGTCGGAGTGGCGGGATTTGAACCCGCGGTACCCGGCTCCCAAAGCCGGAGCCTTACCAGACTTGGCTACACTCCGAGCCAAGAGAAAGGACTGATAATAATCAACATTAACAAACTAAGATTTTTTGTCAACAATAACAAA
>CAZFXZ010000030.1:0-7641 GCA_964523165.1 uncultured Gammaproteobacteria bacterium | reverse complement strand
GCTCAAGCGGCTGGTGTTATCGGCTCGATCTTTACGGCGCCGGTTATCCCGACTTGGTATGCCGGTTTGGTCAAGCCAAGTTTTAACCCACCGAGTTGGCTTTTTGCTCCAGTTTGGACGACGCTTTATACGCTGATGGGCATTTCATCTTTTTTAATTTATAAAAAAATAAAAAAGATTGATATTAATTTAATAGTTTATTTTTTACACCTAGCAGTTAATGCTTTGTGGTCAATCATATTTTTTGGCCAGCAAAATATTTTTGGCGCTTTAATTATAATCGCCGTTTTGTGGCTAATGATTTTGTTTTTGATAATTAGATTTTGGTCGGTCTCTAAAACCGCCAGTCTTTTACTGTGGCCATATTTAGCCTGGGTGAGCTTTGCCAGCCTTTTAAATTTTTATTTGTGGCAATTAAATTAATATGCCCGGCAAACGTGTCATTGTCGTCAATGACAAAATGCAAAAAAAATATCGCTACGAATTAACCGTGCCGATGGGGCGAGATTTTGATCCGGAGTTTAAACCGGAGTTAACACCGGCTGAGATGTTGCGGTTGGGGGTTTTTGGTGGGAAATACATGACTGATTGTCAAAAAGAATTCCCCAAGTCTTGGTTTGTCAAAGCTAAATTAAGCCCCCAAGCTCACAATGACAAGTTAAATTATTTTGCTCAGCATGCCAGCCAACCGCTAAAAGTTTGGCAAGAAAAAGGTTGGATCAATGCCAAGCACGACCCTCGCGGTTGGTTTCAATGGTATTGTCGTTATTATCTCGGTCGACGTTTGCCAACCGAAGACGCTTTGCAGATCAAACGTTGGAAAGCTATGAAGCGACATATCGGACAAATCAAAAAAAATTGTTATCCCAACGACCTGACCTGTCGACCACGTCAACGTCAAGCCTTATTGCACTGGGCTTACGACAGCCGCAAATTTTAACTTTTGTTAGCCAGTTGGCCGCAGGCCGCGTTTATATCATCGCCCATAGTTTGGCGTTGGGTGACCAGCACGCCACAGTCGCGCAAAACTTTTTTAAACTTTTCGATTGTGACATCGGCACTCTTGTCTAGGCCGGGCGTATTGATGGAGTTGTAGGGAATGAGGTTGATTTTTATTTTACCCAAACGATTGGTAAAGTCGGCTAGCTGTTTGGCGGCTTGTGGTGTGTCATTGACTCCCCGCAACATAATGTATTCAAAAGTCAGGTGATTGCGCCGGCGATTATTTTTATCCAAAAACTTTTTGATCCAATCGCCCAATTGCGGCAAAAACTCAGGGGCCGAAGTCGGGACAATTTTTTTGCGTAAAGTTTCATCGGCGCTATGCAAAGAAATCGCCACCCGGACCGGCGGCCAATCGTTATCATCAAGTAATTTTTCCAGTTGCGGTAATAGTCCGACCGAGGAAACAGTGATGTGGGTGTGACCCAGATCGGTATAGTCAAGCCAGGTTTTGATAGTTTCTTTGACGGCCTCATAATTAGCTAGTGGCTCACCCATACCCATAAACACTACGTTGCTGATGCGTTGGTCGTCGCTAAAATTTTTGGCCAAAAAATCTCGCCACAGACGATACTGATCGGCGATCTCATCGCTGTTTAAACTACGCTTGAGACCCATTTGACCCGTAGCGCAAAAAACACATTTCATAGCGCAGCCGACCTGTGACGACACGCAAATCGTCCACGAGCCGCGAGCGTTTTTCATCAAGACGCTTTCAATTTTCAAATCGTCGACAGTTTTTAGTAAAGCTTTGTAGGTATCATTATCGCGATTGGTCTTTACTGTGTCAATGCTCAAAGATAGCCACGGCATTTTTTCACTCAAAGTTTGACGCATGGCACCGGGCAGGGTCGAAACATCCGACCAGCCTGACAGATTTGGCGTATAAAAAGCTTGCTGGAGTTGTTTAAATCTCCAGGCTGGTTGATTGGCAAATAGCTGGTTAAAAAGCTGGTGGCGAGTTGGGGGTGTGGTAGTCATAAAACAAGCCTACTATAGCGGTCAGATGTCTTTACGTCAATTTTTAAATATTATAAAACGTGCTAATATAAAGACGTTGTTTTATAAATATTAAGGTGTTGTTTTTATGAAAAAAACTCTATTATTTGTGGTTTTGTTGTCGGCAGCTGTGATTTTGACCGGTTGTGGTCGGCGTCTGACCGACAAAGCTCTAGAGAGGGCGATTGAGCAAGAAACTGGCGGCGCAGCCGATGTTGATTTCAATGGCGATAATTGGACAGCCACAACTGATCAAGGTAGTGTCGCGGTTGGCGCCAATGTCGGTTTGCCGGCTGACTTCCCAACCGATGTTTATGTCCCCGACGGCCAAGTCATAACCGCGGTGTCTGATTTACAGCAAAACGGTGTGTCGGCTACGATCCAAACCACTATGTCGTCGTCCGATGTTATTGAAAAATATAAAAGTGAATTAGTCAGGCAGGGTTGGACAATTACCACGACCGCCAACTATGGTGGTACAATGATGATTGGCGCGCAAAAAGATCAACGCACTTTGGCCGTTAGTGCTATGGGCGGCGATGGCTTGACAACTGTTACTATCGTCCAGTCAGCCAACTAATTATGTCACCACTTCTCAAAGAATTTTCCGGCTTTATCAAAGAATATAATATCGTCGGTTTGGCCATGGCTTTTGTCATGGGTGCGGCTAGCAACTCGCTCGTCAAGTCTTTGGTCGACAATATTATCATGCCGTTCGTTAATCCGTTGCTAGCCGGTGCGGCTTGGCAAACTGCGACGTTGACGCTTGGCCCGATAGTTTTAGGCTGGGGAGCTTTTTTGGCTGAGCTCTTACACTTTTTGATTTTGGCTTTGATAGTTTTTATTATTGCCAAAAAAATCTTAAAACAAACTAAAGTAAAATAATATGCCAAATAAAATTTGGTCAGGCTTGTCGTGGCTCATCTGGCTGGGTGTGGTCGCGGCGGCGGTTTATTTTTATCCAATTTTGCCAGCCAGTATGGCCAGTCATTGGAATTATGATGGTGTCGCCGACGGATTTATGAATAAATTTTGGGCCTTGGCGATCTTGCCAATCGTTATGTTGGTAATTTTAATCTTGTCGGTGGTCTTGCCCAAACTTGATCCGTTAAAAGCCAACATCCTCAGTTTCAAAAAATATTACGAAATACTCTGGTTGGGTTTAATGATCTTTATGGCTTATTTGTTTGTTTTGCAACTACTCTGGAATTTGGGTTATAAATTTGATTTCACTTTATGCTTGACGCCGGCTATGTCTGGTTTGTGGTTGTTGCTCGGTTTAATTTTAGGTAAAACCAAACGCAATTGGTTTATGGGTATCCGCACGCCTTGGACGTTGTCGAGCGATAATGTTTGGGACAAAACTCATCACTTGGGCGGTAAGCTATTTATTGCCGTCGGTCTGATTTCACTTTTGGGTTTGGTCTGGCCTGACAAACTGGTCTGGCTGACATTGTTACCAATCTTGATCGTCGTGATATTGTTGGTGGTCTATTCTTACTGGTTGTATCGTTGTGAAAAAGCAAGTCAAAACTAAAGTCGTCATCATTGGCGCCGGTTTTGGTGGTGTTTATGCCGCTCTAAAACTGCGTCCGGCGGTCAAAAAAAATCTAGTCGATCTGACGATCGTCAATCCGCAGGATTACTTTTTGTTTACACCGTTGTTACACGAAGTGGCCAGCGGGAGTTTGTCAGCCAACAGCATTATCGAATCTTTTGATTATCTTTGTCCGTCGGGCAAAGCCAAAATCATTACCGCCTCAGCTCAAAAAATCATTAGTCAGGCCAACCAGGTTGTTTTATCTGATGGCCAAATTCTAAATTATGATTATCTGATTTTGGCCACCGGAGCGACGACCAATGACTATGATTTGCCGGGAGTGGCTGAACACGCTTTGATGCTCAAAACTTTGCCGCAGGCCCTAGAGGTCAAGAAAAATGTTTTAAAGGTTTTGTATAGCCAAGACGTTCCGACTATAGCCGTGATTGGTAGTGGCCCGACCGGCGTGGAGTTGGTTGGTGAGTTGGCCGATCTGTCCGCCGATATAAATCCTCAAGCCAAATGTTTGTTGATCAGCGCCGGGCCACAAATTTTGACCGAATTTCCCGGCGGTGTCAGATATATCGCCGACCAAAAACTTCGTCATATGGGGGTCAAAATTTTATTATCAAGTAAAGTCCAAAGTCTAGAAAAAAATAAAATTTATTTTGATGATGGTAAAACAATTGATGCCGACCTAATCATTTGGACGGCGGGTGTTAAGCCAGAAATAGTGGCCGGTGATATCAATTTTGATTTATTGTCGGGGCGCTTGGCCGTCAATGAATATTTACAGGTCATCGGCCAAAAAAATATCTACGCCGTCGGTGATGTGGCTGGTTTTTGTCCGACCAGTCAAACCCAACCCTTGCCAATGTTGGCCCAAGTCGCGGTGCGTCAAGGTCGGACGGCGGCCATTAATATTTTGGCCGATATCAACAATCGACAAAAAACAAAATTTAATTATCGGATCAAGGGACTACTAATCTCATTGGGTCGTTGGCAGGCGGCGGGGGAAATTTTTGGTCTGACAATTTCTGGTCGATTAGCTTGGTGGTTGTGGCGAACGGTTTATTTGTTTAAATTTTTGTCCAAACGCAAACGTTTAGCCGTGGCTTGGCAATGGACCGTTTCACTGATTGGTCGGCATTACATCAAATAAAATTTATGTTTAAATTGCCAATAAAAATATTTTTTGTTGTCACTGCGACTATTGGTCTCGGGGCGGTTTTTGTGGCCGCGGCGATTGTTTTGTGGCCAACAGCGCCAATTACCGCAGAACAGATCTTGTCATCGCCAACCATTGAGCCGCCGGTAAAATTTTTGGTGGTTGGAGATTTGTTTTTAGATCGCAATATTCGCAAAACCATAAATACTAAGGGTCTAGATTATCCTTTAGCTCCGTTGGTGGATGATTTTGCAAATTATGATTTTGTCATAGCCAATCTTGAAGGTCCGGTGACGGAAAATGAGTCTGTGTCGCTGGGGAGTCCGATCGGCGATTGGCGCAACACGACTTTTACTTTTGATCCGTCAGCCTTGGCTGTTTTGACCAAAGCCAATATTAGTATAGTTAGTCTAGCCAACAATCACACTGATAATTACGGCGCTAAAGGTTTGTCTGCGACTGTGAAATTTTTGACTGACGCGGGTATAGAATTTTTTGGTCATCCGGCTAACGCCGAAAATCTGACCCTAGTTAAAGAAGTGGCAGGCAAAAAAATCGCTTTTGTCGGCCATCATGATTTGTGGGGTCGTGATCCCGCGCCGGCCTTGGCGGCCATCACTCAATGGCGCGATAAAGTTGATTTGATCATCGTTTATCCGCATTGGGGAGATGAATATCAATCCATTGCCAACGCTCGCCAGCAAGAGCTAGCCCATCGTTTCGTTGATGCCGGGGCCGATGCCGTGATTGGTTCCCATCCTCATGTTATTCAAAATATTGAAGTTTATAAAAATCGACCAATTTTTTATAGTCTGGGCAACTTTTTGTTTGATCAAACATTTTCTGTCGAAACTCAGCAAAGCTTGGCCGTAGCTGTAACTTTACAAAAAGATGAAGTGTCGTATCAGGTCAAACCATTGGCCACTTCTGATTTTCAAACCTCCTGGGCCGATGATCAAAAAGCTACGGCAATATTTGATCAACTGGGTGGTTTGTCCGATTTGTCGATCAGAGATGGTTTGACTTTTCCTATAAAAAAATCGCCAGGCGAGTGACGATTATTCTAACAATTGCAAGACGTCGCGAAAGCGACGATGAGTCCCACGGTCCCCGATCATTTGATAAAAAGCCCTTTGACCGTCAAGCGACCGCAAAGCTCTGGCCAACAGCTCAGATTCGCCATGATTGATATCATGCCGACTGGCAACGTGGTCGATCAGTTTGCTGGTCAATCGCGGTTTTTTGTCGGCTGGGATTTTGCTGTTGAGCACCACCAAGCAAACAAAAGTCAGTTGCTGGTGATTCGGGACGCGGCCGTGGCCGTTTTGGTTCAAAACCATTTCGGCCAGCTCCCAAGCCGAATATGGCGGTCCGGTCGAATGACGCTTCCCCATCTCTACCCTCCTTTCAGACGCTTCTTATATTGGTAACAGCTGGGAAATTTGTTGTCAAATAAAAAACTGCTCAAGCGATGTTGGCAGTTTGACGATTATTCGTTCACGGCCCCGGTCTCAAAGGCCAACATATTGAGCGCGTCGACGGTATCGTCGAGTACGGCGCCTTGAGCGCTCAGATCTTGGGCTTTCAGCAGCGCCTCGATGATGAGGTGACTGTGTTGGTTGTCGGCGTCGTGGTTGATAAACAGCCAGATCGTGGCATTCGTCAGTCCGCGATGACCGAGAGTCTCGACGACTTCCTCGACGGCCGTTTGCAAGACCGTCGTTTTGTTTTCTTCGGCCAGTTGACTGCTGGCCAGCAGGTAGGTGATCAGCGTCGCCGATTTGGCGCGATCCTGACGTTTGGGCACTTGAATATCGAGCGGCAAAGCCCCGCGCATGGCCATGACCAGGAATTCGCCGACGTATTTGCTGTCCATCGACAGCACAATATTGGCAAAATGTTTGATCATGGCTTTGAGGATACTTTTTTGAAGCTCGTCGACATCTTGCTCGACGATCCCGAATTCCTCGGCGAACAGTCGCCAATGATCGCCCTGTTCGGCCACGATTTCCTCGATCAATTTTTCAAGTGGTAGCAACTCAAACCGTTGCAATGTCGACATCACACCCTCCAATTAAGCGTTGTCGAGACCTTACTTAATGTGGCTGTTTTTGTCAACCTTTGCTCTATATGATAATTATCGCTATATTAAATATATGAATGATCAAACATGGCCTCAAAATGATGCCGATTGGCAAAAAAAATTAACTCCGCAACAATACAAAATTTTGCGTCAAAAAGGCACGGAGCTGGCTTTTAGCGGACAGTATTACAAAAACCATGACAGGGGACAGTATTTTTGCGCCGGCTGTGGAGCGGAGTTATTTTTATCTGAACACAAGTACGATTCGGGCTGCGGTTGGCCGAGTTTTGATCGACCGCAAAATAACCAAGCCGTTATTTTGCAAGCTGATGATAGTGCTGGTATGCATCGGACCGAAGTTTTGTGCGCGCGTTGCGGCGGGCATCTTGGCCATGTCTTTGATGATGGTCCGACGGCGACCACCGGCCAACGTTATTGTATCAATTCGGTGGCTTTAAATTTCAAAAAAAAGTAATATGTCCAACACCTAAAAACGTCTAATATAATAATAAATAATAACAACAATATGATATTTGGATTTGGTCGCGGTCGCGAGGCTGCGGCTTTGGAAAATCGTTTTGTCCAATCGGCCGAGTTGGCCCGTCAAGCCGGCTATGAAATTGGTCAGCAAGTCGAAGCAAAAATTGGTCAGGATTGGCAATTAGCCAAACTGGTCAATTGTTATGAAAAAGACAGCGTCGTCAGATTTCAAGTTGATAAACACGCTTCAGATGACCCCGAGGCCGGCGCTTTGCCGGTGTCTTTTGGTCCGGACGAAATTCGTCAGCCGCGCTCGGAAACTCTCAACTAACAACAATCTCCCAGGTGGAGAACAATCTTTATAATTTA
>CAZFXZ010000029.1:0-7995 GCA_964523165.1 uncultured Gammaproteobacteria bacterium | reverse complement strand
ATGGCGGACCCGATCCCGCCTTGCGGGACGATCTTCTCTACGGTAATTATGTTAATGGCGGACCCGACCGGATTCGAACCGGCGATCTTCTCCGTGACAGGGAGACATGTTAACCACTACACCACGGGTCCAAAATACCTCGGTATTATAGAGGCCAAAAACCTAAGCGTCAAGCTGTGCATTTGACAAAAGATATAGTTTGGAGTATAATAAAGCGTATAATTATTGATTTAAAATATGTTAGAAAATATGCCGGATACAAAACATTTAGCTACGGCCGATGAGGGTGCCGACACTCCAGAGTCGATTGAGGAAATCGATCTTTTTGCCGCCGCACCAGAATCACAACCAGACGCCGAGCGTTATGATTTACAAAAAATTAGTCAATCAGAAAGACCGCTGACGGCGGCTGAACAAGAATTGGTTGACAGCGCCCGATCGGCCGCTCAAGCTTTTGTGGCCGAGACCAAAGTCCCCGCCAAACCGCAACGTCAAACTGTCACTGAACGCATCGCTCAACTCCGTCAAGAAATTCCCGGCGTAGTTTTGGAACAAGAAGGTTTGTCAAAGCAAGAAGATTTACCCGCGACGCCAACCGTGGCCCCGGCGTCACGTCCTAGCCGTTGGTCAAGTTTTTGGGGTGGGGTCAAAAAATTGTTTAGCAACCCTGATAAGGCTCAGGCTCAAGTTGCGACCAATGATCAAATTGTTGAAACTATCCAAGGTCAAGGAGGTAAAAAAGTTTTTGCTGATAAACTTTTTGACAACTACTCCGAAGAGCAAGCTTTGGCTGAAGAACGCCGGGCCGCCTATCAGCCAGTCGCCACGCCCAACAAAGAGCGTCAACCAGTCGTGGAGTTTGATGTCTTTGATAAGTTGCGTAATCGCCTGATGACTTTTGAAAATTCACCGCAACGTTTGGAGTTGTTAAAAATGTTAAACTCAGCCGAAGCCACGGCCGCTAAATTGGGCGGGGCTGATAAGCGGGCCAGTCTGGTTGAAGCTAAAATCAACAGTCTGATGACCCGAGGTCAGTTACGATCCGAGACTAAAAATGTTGAGTCAGATATTGATCAAGAGCAAGTAGCTTAAAATTATTTAGAAAAACAAAAACTCCTCCGTTGTAGCGGGGGAGTTTTTTGATCTAATTTATTTTTGGGCTTCTTTGACGATAGCGGCAAAAGCGGCGGGAAATTCAGCAGCCAACTTGGCCAAAATCTTGCGGTCGACTTCAATCTTGTTTTTCTTTAGACCGGCCATCAAGGCGCTGTAAGTGGTGCCCAGTTCGCGGGCGCCGGCGTTGATCCGGACTTGCCACAAGGCTCGGTAGTTGCGTTTTTTTAGCTTGCGACCTTCATAGGCGTGAGCCCCGGCTTTGGTCCGGGCGGTCTTGGCTTGGCGAATGGTGTTTTTGCGGGTACCGCGAAAACCTTTGACGGCTTTGCGCAGGGCGTGACGTTTCTTGACGTGACCAACGCCGCGTTTAACTCGAGGCATAAGGGTGAAATTTAGTTAGATTATGAATAGGGGAGTAATTTGCGAATGTTTTTCTTTTCCGTGTTGCTGAGGGTAATATCGCGACGTTTGTTGGTCGTGGTATTGCCGCGTTCGCGGGAATTGAAGTGATCTTGACCACCCTTGCGGATGATGATTTTGCCGGTCTTGGTTTGCTTGACCCGTTTGGCGATACTCTTGTGAGTTTTGAGTTTTGGCATATAAATTATTTAATAGGAGCAATAACCATTGAAAGTTTTCCGCCCTGAGCGGCGAAGGGCTGTTCGATTTTGACGGAGTCGCCCAACTCTTTGACAAAGCGTTCCATATTTTCTCGACCCTGATTGGTAAATTGACGTTCTCGACCGCGCAAGATAATTTCCAATTTTACTTTGTTGTCTTCGGCTAAAAATTTACGCGCTTGGTTGATCCGGATTTGTTGATCATGCTCACCGATGCGCAGCGACAAACGCAAGCCTTTGATTTCGCCGGTCTTTTGTTTTATTTTTTGAGATTTTAGTTCTTTTTCTTTTTGGTATTTAAATTGACCGTAGTCCAAAATCTTAGCCACTGGCGGCTCAGCTTTGGGTGAAACTTCAACTAAATCTAAACCGGCCGCTTGAGCTTGTTGTAAAGCCTGAGTCGTGGCCACCACACCGGCTGGTTGACCATTTTCATCGATCAAACGAACTTCTGGTACGCGAATCTGACCGTTGACCCGATAGAGGATTTGCGGCTTATTAACTTGAAAATTATTTTTTCGTCTAAATGTTCGACGCATGGTATTTATTAATGGTGGAGATGGCGGGAATTGAACCCGCGTCTGAAAAGGTGTGAAATTTAGTTCTACGAGCGTAGCCGGCTTTAACTGCTGATCCCAGTCGTGAGAAAACCGGCAAAACCGGCTGTGATCATTATCGCTGAAGTCTTAGCGTCGTCAAGCGATAAGTTGACGACGAGCGTCTTACTGATGTGACACCGGTTTCGACAGCGGTAAGCGCACCGTCGGCCGATGGTCCAAGCTTAATTAAGCGAGGACGGGCGCAAAAGCCATCGGACTAAATGCAGATTTGACCGCGGCTTTTACTTTGTTGATAGTGTTGGCACGTATCATTTCTTCACCTGGATTTACGAGAAAGGCGAAGGCTCTCGGCTCGCCCAAACTTCAAGCACGATCTTCCCAGCGAAACCAAGTCATCCCCGCGCGGAAAGTTGCCGGCGAACGTCTCGATCGACGTCGCGTTGTTTGAGCACTTCTTTCTTGTCAAATTGCTTTTTGCCGATCCCTACTCCAATGGCAACTTTAATTTTCGTGCCCCTAGTATATAGGCGTAAAGGCACAATTGTCAAGCCTTTTTGGCCGGAAAATCCGTATAATGAGGCAATTTCTCGATCGTGAAGCAACAGTCGTCGACTTTGTGTCGGATCGTAGTCGAGTAGTGGTCCGGCCGGTTTGTAACGAGGGATATGACAATTGACCAGATAGGCCTGAGGTTTTTTGGTCCGCGGGTGTAGACGAATACTGACAAACGCTTCTTTGAGTGACGCTTGATGTAAGCGCAAGGCTTTGACTTCGTAGCCACGCAAAACCAAACCGGCTTCAAAAGTCTCGGTGATTTTGTAATTAAAGTTAGCGGCTTTATTGAGAGCTAATTCGGTCATAGGCGACTACGATGATCGCATCTTATTTTAACACGGTCAAGGTCTGGCCGATAGGGCCAAAATAGTTTATAATAAATTACACAAATATGTCAGGACGACAAAAAGTCGATATCTCGCTTTATTCGATTATCAAAGTCGCTTTGCTCTTGCTGGCGCTGTGGTTTTTGTACTTGATCAAAGGTGTGGTCGGGATTGTTTTTGTGGCCATCATTTTAGCTTCGGCTGTTGATCCGCTTGTGTCCTGGCTGCAACGGGGGCATATACCGCGCAAGGTCGGCATCTTTATCGTTTATTTTTTACTCTTTGGCATGATCGCCGGCGCCCTGACTTTGCTCGTCCCGGCCTTGATCACTCAAACTCAACAATTGATGATCAACTTTCCGTCTTATTGGGCCAACGTGACTGATAGTTTTAATAATTTAAAAAATTTGTCACAGCAGTACGGCTTGGCTGACAATATCGCTCGCGAGATCCAATCGCTGGAAAAGTCTTTTGCCAGTTCAGGTGGGGGACTGTTTTCGACGGTGACCGATATCTTTGGTGGCGTGATAGCCTTTTTTGTCGTCTTGGTTATTACTTTTTATTTAGTGACGGAAGAAAATGCCGTCAAGAAAATTTTGCGCTATGTTGCTCCAGCTGCCTATCAGCCATTTTTGACGCAATTACTTTACAAGATGCGCGATAAAATTGGTTTGTGGCTGCGAGGGCAAATTTTATTATCGTTGATTGTGGGCTTGTTGGTTTACGGTGGTTTAAACCTCTTGGGTTTTGTTAATCCGGCCTTACGTCAATATGCTTTGGTCTTAGCCTTGATGGCTTTTGTCGGGGAGTTTGTGCCATATGTCGGTCCGATCATTGCCGCTATACCGGCAGTTTTTATCGCCTTTACTATTTCGCCGCCCTTGGCTATCGTCACGCTGGGTTTTTATATGCTGATGCAGTGGGCGGAAAATAATATTTTGGTACCCAAAGTCATGCAGCATTTTGTCGGCTTAAATCCAGTCGTCAGTATCGTGGCCTTGTTGATCGGCGCGCAAATCGGCGGTTTTGTCGGAGTGATTTTGGCTATTCCGGTGGCTACGGCTTTGATGGTCTTACTCGAAGAAATTTATACTTTATTGGATGAACGCGACATGGTCGCTTAAAAATTTATTTTATGTCACATAAAATTTTTTGGCTGATAATCATTTTAGCCACCATCGGGATCGGTATCGTTGTTTATTTCAAAAGTCAAACGCCGGGCGGTTTGCCTATTGGTTTGGCGCCAATTGCTCCAGCTCAACTCGCAGCTGATTATGAAAATCAATCGGCGACAATCGTCAGTGATTATTTGGCAGCCCGACAAAATATTTTGCAACAAGGTGACGCGGCGACAAATCTTGATGTCCAAAATCAACTCCGCAATCAAGCCGCTCAAACCAAAACGTCTCTGTTGGCCTTGCGCGTGCCGGAGCAATATCGCGGCTTACACCTTCAGTTAGTTTTGATCTTTACGGCCATTGAAATGAAGGCCGCTACCGACTATCCGGCCGTCATGGCTCAAGACGCCAATCTTGATATTTTGCTGGGACAATACCCGTGGTTGGCCACCGATCAGGTCAAGGCTGATTTGTAGTCTCGACTTGCTAACTTGGCTCAAAAAAGCTAAGGTGGTTGACGTTTGATCTGCCTTATTTTCATTTATGAATTTTCCGATAATTGGTAAAAAAATCTTGGTTTACGCCTTGCCCTTATTGACGGCCGGTCTGTGGGAAATTTGGCTACTCTATCCCAAATCGGTTTTGGAAACAGGTTTGCTGAGTTTAGTTTTGCTGTTGTTTGGTTTGTGGCAGTTGACCTCCCGGCCAATCGCCGTGGCGCAAATCCAAAAACAACTTCACGCTAAAGAATTTTGGCGCTTTGCTATTTCACCGATCATCAACGTTGGGGCTTGGTTTTTTTATCTTTTGATTTTAGAAAACTTTTTTGTCGGTCAGTTGGTCATTGTGATCATGGCCGTGACTTTAGGTTTGTTGTGCAAAAATATTTTTGATCGTTTTTATCACAGCGCCAATTATCCCTTGGGTTCATTTGAAACTATTTCCGGTAATGTCAACATGATTTCATTGTTTTTGATTTCGGTCGTCTCGTATAGTTTTATTGCTTTGTTGCAAGCTGATGTTTGGAAAGCGGCCTTAATATTTTTGCTTGTCGTAACGTTGTTGATCTATCAATCATTTTGGATCTCGGCTTTGTCTTTTCGTCAGAGCTGGTTGTTTGTCGTAATCTTGGATTTGTTGTTGGTTGAATCTTTTTGGGTCGTGCATTTTTTGCCCAATACGTTTTACGTCAAAGCGGTTTTGATTGTTAGTTTGTTTTATTTGTTGGTCAATTTGGCGCGTAATTATTTATTGTCACTTTTGACTAAACCCATGATTATCCGCTATCTTACCATTGGCGGAGCAATCATGGTCGTGGTCTTATTGTCCGCTCAGTGGCTATAATTACTTAATATCTATATGATTGAAGGATTTCGTAATAATTTAATCGGTCGTAAAACTTTGATTTCAACCGTCATCGTGGCGACGCTTTTTGGCTTTGGTGCCGGCTTGGCCGGTGATATGTTTTCTAAAACTATTTTGCTTGATGCCGTGCTGGACGACGATTTGTTGACGGAGGTTAATGGTCGATTTTTTGAACTCCTCAGTAAATATCGTTTGATTTCTGAAAATTCATCCGATCAACCGTTGGAATTGGTTATTCGCAAACCGGGTAGTGGGACTTTGGAAAATCCGCAAAAAATTGAAGTTGGTGGTTTGCTCAATAGTTTGCGCGATAATTCCGTTTTGTTATTTAGTAAAAAACCGATCAACGCCACCGAGGCGTCAACAGCCGCTTATTGGCCGAGTCAGGCCTTAGCTCGAGCCGTGATTTTGACCAGCGATGGTTGGCTGTTGACGAGCGCTGACAATTTACCGGCTAAACAAAATTTGATCGCCGTAACGGCGACCGGGGAAATTTTGTCAGTCGAAAATATCATCATTGATCCGTTGACTAAAGCCGCCTTTGTCAAAGTGGCGGCCCGTAATTTAGCAGCGGCCAGCTATGACAAAACTACTTCGGTCAATATCGGTCAAGCTTTAGTCATGCTGACTGTCGATGGCGGGGCCCTGACTGATTTTGTCAGTCAAGCTAATTGGTTGGCCAACAAAACTAGTCTGGAAGAAATTATTACGACCGAAACTCTGCCGACTTTTTATCGTCCGACCGGCTCTTTGGACCAAGCCATGATTGGTAGTCCAGTTTTAAACATGACTGGTGGTTTGATCGGCTTGGTCGATGTGTCAGCTGATGGTCAAAAAATAATTTTACCTTTTAAACATCTGGCCTTTCAGATTGAAACGATTTTTCGCGATCAGGCTATTAAACGTCCCAGTGCCGGTCTGACTTATTTTTCTTTAAACAATTTGGCTATGGCGCCAAGCTTTGATCAGTCGGTTGGAGCTTTGCGACGGGGAGCTTATCTGTATCGAGTCAGCGGGGCGGGAGCTAAGGCTGGTTTGAAAGTCGGCGACGTCGTGCTCAAAGTTGAAGGTGAAGAAGTGAATAATCAAAATTCGTTGTCTGATTTGATCCAAAGTTATACCCCCGGCAGTACTTTGGACCTAACAATTTGGCGCGCCGGCCAAGAGCAGGTTGTTGTTTTGACTCTAGAGTAAAATCATTGACAGGGCTATAAAAAAAGCAGAAGATGGGGTGTTAAACATCCCATTTTTGTTTGGGCTTTAAACTCTTGACAAAAATATATTTATATGCTAAGATGGCAAATCAACCTAAAGTTGGAATCGTCTAATTTAAGTCATTTTGTCCAATTTTAGGCCAAATTGAAGCAAATTATGACCTTTAGTCAATATCTACAATCTATTAAATCCAAAGCTCCGACTATTTTATTGGTGATTTTGGCTGTCTTGATCGCTACGATGTCTTTGACTTTGGTTTTGGGTCAACCGTTTAAATATCGCAGTACTGTCCAGCTGTTGGTCGTGCAAAAACAAGGCCCGGCCGTTGACGCCTATACCGCTATTCGTTCGGCTGAAAAAATGGCTGACAACTTGTCGGCGGTTGTTTATACGTCTAGTTTCTTGGATCGAGCCTTGGAAGCGCCATATCAAACCATCGACACTTTGCCGACTGATCCGGTCAAGCGCAAACGTGAATGGAAGAAGATGGTCGAAACCAATGTCTTGCCGGAAACCGGTATTATTGAAATTTCCGTTTACAATCCCAATCGCAATCAAGCCGTGGCCTACGCTCAAGCCATTTCTTGGGTCTTGGTTAATCAAGGTGATCAATATCACGGTGGTGGTAGCGATGTAGAAATCCGCAGTATCGACGCGCCGTTGACTTCCAATCATCCGGTCAAGCCTAATTTGTTGATCAACTTGCTAGTCGCTTTGATGATTGGTAGTTTGATCAGTTTGGTTGTGGTTTATTTAGCCGGTGAAGAAACTTCAGAATACAGAATGCAGAATTCAGAATTCAGCCCTGTGCGACAAGTGTCGGTGGCTAGCGAAATTAGCGAAGAGCAAATTGCCGTCAAAAATAATAATCAAATTGACAATAGTGATGAGCCGATGTTAGTTAGTCCGCAACCCGATATGAGTTTAGAGGAATATAAAAAGTTCATCCAAAACATGTATCAAAAATAATCCCTGACATCGAGGTTGAGTCGCCGATCGATTTGTAGGGGCCGCATAAATGTGGCCCGTGCAAAGAGGGTCGCGATAGCCCCGATGTCAGGGGATCATCATTGAGCCTTTGATCGCTTTAACAACAAGGAGGTAAAAGATCGAAAGCTCA
>CAZFXZ010000028.1:0-9176 GCA_964523165.1 uncultured Gammaproteobacteria bacterium | reverse complement strand
GCCACTTGCGCGTCACCATTCACAGAGATAACCACTTGAGCGATATTGAGACCCAAAATTTCTTTGGCGTTGTATTTGATGGTGTTTTCGAGCTGTGAGCGAGCGGCTTGGACGGCACAACTGCCAGCGATTTTATTTAAGCCCTCATCAAAATCAATATAGGCCACGTCGCCCTCGACTTTTAGGCTGTTGATTTTAACATCTTTAGGGATAACGCTGTGGTAGCCAACGGCTTGCCACTTCGTCGGCACGCCCGCGATCAACAATTCTAATGATCTGGTTAAAGCTTCGACGTCTTGCTTGTCATCGACTAACGAAATCCAGTAAACCGCGCCGCAATTTATCAGATTAGGATCTTTTTGGTTGTTGGAAAAAAATAATTTATAGCTCTGCGGCGCGTTACTCACGGGCGGCGTGGCTGGCACTGCCGGCTCGGTGACAACCCGCTGGTCGGTTTTTTGATCAACCTCTGGCGACGGGGCGGTTTTTTTTACCTGACGATCTTGTAGGTAGCCACCCACCGTTTGACATCCGGCCAATACTAAAACTACCCCCACCAGTAAAATACTTTTTATTATTTTATTTTTCATACCCCGCTACTGAACTACTGAATACTAAATACTGAATACCGGCTACTGCTTTATCGGCATTATCAAATACAAATAATTTTTATCAATCCCTTCGTCGGCGGACGGCAAGACCGGTTTTAGGATCACCGGCGTGTTGTTGTCCGTGGCTTCGATCACCACTTCGGGTGTGTTGATAGCCTGCAGACCATCCAAGAAATAACGATAATTCAAAACTAGCGCGTTTTGACTGCCGGAGATATTGGCTGTTATAACCTGCGTACTTTCGCCGACCTGGGCATTGAGAGAAGAAACAATTATTTCACTTTCTGGTTTTAACTCCAAAGATACGTCGTTGATACCGGACTTTACAAACAGACTGGCCGATTTTGTAGCTCTGACTAAATCATCTACGCCAACAATGGCTTGAGTGCCATGACTCGATGGGATGATTTGTTGATACTCCGGGTATTGGCCCTCGATAACCCGAGAGATCAACTCAATGTTGTCATAAACAAATAGAATTTGGTTGTCGGTGCTATAAATTTGTACCAATCCAGCCTCGTCGCTAGTTTTTTTGGCGTTAGACAAAATCCGCAAAACCTCTTGCAGGGTTTTAGCTGGAATAATAATTCTTTTAGCCTCTGCTCCGCCGGCCGAAACATTAATTTTTCTTTCAGCCAAACGATAGCTGTCGGTGGCTGCCAAAATTAGCTGTTTTGTTTCGGGGTTGTAAGTAAATAATACGCCACTGATTTCCGGTCGAGTCTCTGACATAGAGGTGGAAAATATCACCTGACTAATGGCTTGCGATAAGTCACTGACATTTACCGCCAGGGGGTTGGTTTTTTCAATCGTCGGAATGGTCGGAAACTCCGAAGCTTCTTCACCCTTTATTTTAGTTTCATTATTCCCACCCTTGATTGTGGCTTGCCCGTCGGCAATAGAAATATGGACGTTTTCTTTGGGTAATAAAGAAACGTATTCACCCAAGACTCGTGCCGGCAAAGTAAATTCGCCCGGCTCTTCGACTTTGCCGCGAATCAAACAACTAATACCAATTTCTAAGTTGGTCGATAATAGTCTGACACCGCCCTCCTCGGTTTTGATTAAGACATTATTTAAGATTGGCAAGTTTGTATTCTTACCAGCGATGTGACTAACAGCTGATAAACCATGCCAAAGATTTTCTTGTGTGCAGAGGACGTGCATAGTTTTATTTATTAATTAATATATATAACAAGTAATAGTAATAAGGCCTGTGGAAAGTGGGGAAAAGTCCGTTTGGAGTAATTGGTGTTTAATAATTGGTGTGAGTAAAACTGTGGGCGGAGCTGTGTGTGCTGAGAGGATAAAAATGGCAGTCGTTTGGTTGGTTGTGGAAGACGTCTAATAAGCTGTGTTTAATTTTTGTGGTTATCAACTTATTTTTGGTTGTTTACTAACTGGCTGTAAATATCTTACCAACAACTTATCCTCTTAGTTGTAGAGTCGTTGTTTGATGTGGGAAATGTCTTGTCTGATTTTTTCATCGTGTTCAATCTCTTTGCCGATCTTGGTGCAAGCGTGCATGGCCGTGGTGTGGTCACGTCCGCCCATTTCTTGGCCGATGCCGGGGAAGGAAGCTTTGAGCTCGTTGCGCATCAAATACATGGCGATTTGGCGCGGTACGACCAACCTCTTTTCGCGACAAGAACCAATTAGGTCTGACAAAGGTAGGTCATAAAAATCGCAAACCGTCGTCAGGATGTGTTTGGCGGTGATGCTTTTGTTTTTGTCGCCAGTTGTGGTCCAAGAGGCCAAGACCTTTTTGACATTATCCAGCGTCGGCGCCATTTTGTTGATGTCGACAAAGGCCAAAATTTTATTAAGAGCGCCTTCGAGCTCACGAATGTTGCTGTAGATGTTGGTAGCTATAAATTGCACGACCTCATCGTCAAAATTGACGTTTTTTTCTCGACATTTAGCGCGTAAAATCGCCAAACGTGTTTCAAAATCCGGCGAGCCGATATCAGCGATCAAGCCCCATTCAAAGCGCGAAACCAGGCGTTCTTCGAGGGCGGGGATGGCTTTGGGTGGACGGTCAGAAGCCACCACGATTTGTTTGCCGGATTGGTGTAGGGCGTTGAAGGTGTGAAAAAATTCTTCCTGAGTCCCCTCTTTGCCAGCCAAAAACTGGATATCATCAATCAACAAAGCGTCGATAGAGCGATAGCGCTTTTTGAAGTCATCGACACGCCCGCTTTGGATAGCGCGAATAAATTCATTGGTAAAAGTTTCGCTATTGATATACAAAACCTTTTTGTCCGGATCGTTTTCCGCGATTTTGTGGCCGATGGCTTGCATGAGGTGAGTTTTGCCCAAACCCACACCACCATAAATAAAGAACGGATTGTAGGCCTTGCCGGGTGCTTGAGAAACGGCTTGAGCGGCGGCATGAGCCAGTTCGTTGGTCTTGCCGACAATAAAGCCACTAAAAGTATAACGTGGGTTTAGGCCGTTGTTTTTAGCAACGCTATTTTGTGTAAAAGTAACTGTCGGGCTGGTCGGTGTTGGTGTGACCGGCTCGGGCTTGGCCGGCTCTAATTCGGTTGGGACGGTGGTGATCTCAATGTTGGTTAGTACGGGCTTGGTGGTTTCAACTTTAAATTCGATGCGTCGCACTCGCCCGCCCGTCAAAGTGTCCAAAATTTTGAGAATGTCACGATTGTATTTTTTTTCTAACCAAGATTTAGTAAAAGTATTGGGCACACCGACGACAATATTGTCTTCGGCTAGACTGCAGATAAAAGTTTTTTTAAACCAGGTAGTAAAATTGGCTTTAGAAACACTGAGCTCGAGCTCGCCCAGGACTGATTGCCATAGCTGTTGTTCGTTCATAGAGGAAACAATAGACATGAGATTTTTGTTTTTGATTTAGTAATGTCCATTCTATCACAGTTGGGGTTGGGGATAAATGAGGCTATCAAGTTAAATGTTAATAGGCTGTGGACGCCCGGTGGAAAAGGTTTAAAAGCCCTTGTTAGTTGACTCGGCTAAGGCTTTGTGATAGATTTATGTCGAGCTAAAAATTATTTATGCCAAAACGAACATATCAACCTAAAGCTCGCCAACGGGCCAAAAAACACGGCTTTCGTGAACGAATGTCGACCAAAAATGGTCGCGCTGTTTTGAAACGCCGTCGCACTAAGGGCCGGGCCAAGCTTTCGGCTTAAAGTCAAGATGTCCCCTTTCCAATATTTTCAGGTGTCTTTAGGCGCCTGATTTTGTTACAATAAAGTTACTATGTTGCCAGCTGGGTATAGACTACAAAAAGATCGAGACATTAGAAAGGCTATCGGTAAAGGCTATAAAGTTTTTGGCCTGACCTTGGGTTTGAAATTTTTACCCAATAAATTAGAAAAAAGCCGTTTTTGTTTTGTAATTTCCACTAAAATTAGCAAAAAAGCCGTGAAACGCAATAAGCTCAAGCGCCAGCTTAGAGAAATAATTCGGCTAAATTTAGATAAAATTACCCCAAAATACGACATTGTCATTTTAACTAAACCTAAGGCTGGGATTTTGGATAAAACTCATCCAGAGCTAGAAGAAGAACTGTTGAGCTTGCTTAAAAGGGCGAAATTGCTCTAATTTTAGCCAATATGATGTCTTTTATCGAAAACATTATCATTTTGGTCAGAGCCAGCATAATTTTTTTGATTAGACTTTATCAAAAAACAATTTCTTTAGATCATGGATTTTTGGGCAAAATATTGACCCCCCAAGGGTATTGTCGCTATCACCCGACTTGTTCGGAATACGGCGCTCAGGCCATTGCTCGACACGGGGTGGTCCGGGGCGGTTGGTTGACTATCAAGCGGGTTTTTCGTTGCAATCCCTTTTCTAAGGGCGGCTACGACCCCGTGCCTGACAAAAAGTAATAAATTATGCAATACGTTTTTATTTTAGGTAACACGCCCCAGTTGTCAGTAGCTGAAATTACCTCGCTGTTGCGCCGCCGACAAATTTCTTACAAAACCTTAAATCTGTCAGAAGAAGTTTTGTTTTTGGAAACTGCTCAACCGCTAGAAGCGGAAAACTTTTTACAACAACTCGGCGGCACGATCAAAATCGCTCAAGTTGTTTATCAATTGCCATCTGAAAAATTAAATCCGGACATCATCGCCGAGCTATTTTTGCCACAAAAAAATACTAAATGGCATTTTGGTTTTTCGCTTTACAGCTTGGCCGGCAATCTAAAGTTGCCTAAAAATTTTGGTTTGGAAGTTAAGAAAAAATACAAAGCCCAAAAAATTTCCGCCCGCTTGGTAACTTCGAGCGAAAAAACTTTATCCTCAGTCGTGGTGGCTAAAAATAGATTATTAAAAAACGGCGCGGAAATTTGTTTGATTGCTGATCGGAATGAAATATTTGTCGCCAAAACTTTAGCCGTGCAAAGCTTTGGTCAATACAACAAGTTTGACGTTGGTCGGCCGCAACGCGATGTGGTTAGTGGCATGTTGCCACCAAAAATTGCTAAGGTCATGATCAATCTGGCCGGCCAAAACAAGACGGCCGTATTGCTTGATCCGTTTTGCGGCTCGGGTACAATCTTGTCGCAAGCCGCCTTGTTGGGCTACAAAAACATTATCGGTAGTGATGTTTCGGCTAAAGCCATTGCTGACAGTCGCGACAATTTTACTTTTATAAAACAACACTCTCCTCATATTGCTCAGCCGCAACTTTATCAGCTAGACGCGACAAAATTATCAGAGCAAATCAAACCATCAAGCATTGACGCCATTATCACTGAACCTTATTTGGGTCCGCCGTTGCGCTACCAACCTCGTGCTGATCAGGCCAAAAAAATCGTCGACGAATTGAGCGTTTTGTATCGCGCCGCCCTATCACAATTTGCCAAAGTTTTAAAAAACGGCGGTATTGTCGTGATGATTTTCCCGATCATTGCTGAACAAAAAACTTCTAAAATATTAGCCGGCCATAAAGATTTTAGGATAATTGATCAACCAATCATCTATCGGCGGACGGGGCAAAAAGTCAGCCGGGAAATCATCAGCCTGATAAAAAAATGAACTTTGAGAGCAAGTTCATTTTTTATAACCGAGACGGATGTGGGTCGTCGCCCAGTAAGTGGTAAAGCAGGATACCGCCGGCGACGATTGTCACTCCGTCCAGGATTTTGCGACCGACCCAGATGGCCGGCCAAAGAGGCGCTGGGACCAGACAAATCACAAGGACCCTCTTGATTGTCATGGCGACCTCCGGTCAACTGCTTTTATCATACGCCCGGAGTAAATTAAAAACAATCTAGTGAAAGTGAAAATGGCAAGTGTCGCCGTCGGCCATGATGTAATTTTTACCCTCGGTCCGCATCAGGCCTTTTTCTTTACAGCCCAACTCGCCATAGTTTACAAAATCAGCCCAGTTACAAATTTCCGCCTTGATAAACCCGGCTTCAAAATCAGTGTGGATTTTGCCGGCGGCTTGTGGGGCGGTGCTACCGGCCGTGACTGTCCAAGCTCGAGCTTCTTGGACGCCGGCCGTAAAAAAAGTCAGTAAGTTTAAAAGTTTGTAGCCGGCGACAATCAGGCGATCCAAACCACTGGCCGTCAAACCCAGTTCGGTCAAATAAGTTTTTTTGTCTTCGTCGTTGAGGTCGGCCAACTCGGCTTCGATCTTGGCGGAAATGGTAACGATTTGTTCGTCGGGGGTGCCGGGTAGGGAAAATTTTTGTCCGGCTTTATCTTCATTGACATTGACGACGTATAAAACCGGCTTGGTGGTCAGCAAGTTAAGTGGTTGTAAAATCTTTTTTTCTTCTTCATCCCAAGTTAGTAAATGTAAAGCGGTTTCATTTTCTAAAGCCGTTTGGGCTTTGGCTAAAGTTTTTAAAGTCAGCTCCAAATCTTTACCCAGGCCCGACTTGGTCTTTTTTTGCGCTTCGCGGTGTTGACGGCTGACGGTTTCCAAATCGGCGATAGCTAACTCAATGTTAATTGTCTCAACGTCGGCTGACGGATTGACCTGGCCGGACACGTGACTGACATCAGCGTCGTCAAAAGCTCGCACGACATGAGCAATGGCGTCAACTTCGCGGATGTTGGACAAAAACTTATTACCCAAACCTTCGCCTTGACTGGCGCCTTTGACCAAACCGGCGATGTCGACAAATTCGACCACGGTCGGCACGATTTTTTGGGCTTTGGCGGCCACGGCTAATTTTTGTAAACGTTCGTCGGGGACTTCGACGATGCCGACGTTTGGTTCGATAGTACAAAAAGGATAGTTGGCAATGTCGATTTGCTTTTTGGTCAAAGCTTTAAAGAGTGTTGATTTGCCGACGTTGGGCAGGCCGACGATGCCAATGGCTAGAGACATAATTTATTGGTTTAGGCTGGCTTTGAAGAAATCAAAAGTTTGGGCGATGTCAGAAATCGTCGCGCCGCTGTGCGTCCCCCAGATTTTAGCGCCCATTTCCACGGTCGCGCAATGAAAAGTTTTATCTTTTTTCAAAATAGAATTTTTAGCCACAAAACTTATTAGCTCAGAAAGTTTTTGTAGCTCTGATGGGTAATCATTTTTTAGATATTTTATACCGCTTTGACCGTCGGGGTTTTTGTAAAAGAAATAAACCACCGGTCCTAGGCCGGGCAATTTGCGCGGATCGATTTTCCAATTTAATTTATGGCGATAATGATGGCCGGGCACAGTCAGGTGTAAGTAAGTAATTTTTTCTAATAGATTATAGTTTTGTAAATCACTTTTTATTTTTTCATAATCACCTTGATAGTGGATCAGGGCGTGAGCAAAATCAAACGTCAGACCAAAATTTTGTGGTTGTTTTAATCTGTCAAAAATATAAACAAAGTCTGACAAATTGGAGCCCAAAGAGTATTCAATTTTTTGGCCGGGGTTCCAAACATTTTCCATGTTGATAATGACGTGATGTTGGGCGGCTAGATCGCTGACCTGATTGAAAATGTCGACTATCCTATCCAGCTCGTCGTTTAATTTACCGCGGCTCCGACCTAAATGAATAGTGATGATTGAGGGATGTTTAGCCGTGTCGATTTTGGCTAGTTTGGCTAGTTGAGCCACCAACTTGATTTGTTCTGTCAGCACGCCAACGCTGGCCGCAACGTTGTCGGCATAGTGGATGCGGTTACCCGGTCGACCCAAATCGATCAAACCGTGTAGACGCAAACCGTGAGTTTGGTCAGTCAACGGCAAGTTTTTGGTTTGATAAAGATTGACGATTTTGTCGACAACGTCTTGATGAAAAACTTTGTTTTGCCAATCGACAAGACGTGGCGCAAAAAACAAAGTTGGTTCTACGCCGCTGACTTGTCGCAGTATTTCAGCCGATTTTTTGCTGATCGGCGCGACAAAGCTCAAATATCGATAAAGCGAAGAAATTATTAAAAATCTCATAAACTAGGTAGGCTCGGTAGTCGCGTCAGAGCTGTCATCGCGTAATAATTTCAACCCCAAATACAACAAAGGCGTATAAGCTGCACCCATGGCGACTTTATACAACCACCAGGTCAAAGTGATGTTGATCAATGTCGGCCAAGCGTAAATACCGGCAAAAGCAATAAGCATAAACAAAGCTGCGTCGATAAGTTGTGACCACAGATTAGACAGCAGCGAGCGGAGCCAAAAAAGTTTAGTGCCCCAGAATTTTTTGAAAAAGAAAAAAGAAAAAACATCTTGATATTCAGCTACGCCAAAAGCCACCAGCGAGGCTACGGCCATACGCAATGACAAGCCAAATATTTGATTGTAACCGTCGCGAGCCCACAGTCCTTGAGCCGACCAAGGCATGGCTAGCGATATAAAAGAATAGGCGATAAACAAAGCCGTACTCAACAAACCGGCTAAGACAAAAAGCTTGGCAATTTTTTTACCATACACCTCCCCCACTACATCAGTCATCAAAAAAACTACAGGAAAAGAAAAAACCGCCACCGACAAATGCGAGCCAAACAAAAACGGCATGATTTTCAAGCCGAGAGTGTTTGCCGCTAAAAGCGACGTTAGGTAAAAAGCTAGCGCGACGAGAATTTTTTTGAAAGCCTTATCGGACAGATTCATGGGTAAAATTTTGCTGGTGGACCCTAGGGGATTCGAACCCCTGACCTCTTCCATGCCATGGAAGCGCTCTAGCCAGTCCCGAAGGGATCCCTTTGGGACTGAGCTGAAGGATTGTGTATATAAAACCTATTTAGTGCTGGTGGACCCTAGGGGATTCGAACCCCTGACCTCTTCCATGCCATGGAAGCGCTCTAGCCAGCTGAGCTAAGGGCCCTCATTGTAAACTACTATTTCTTTTTTTTAAAAAAGATTTACCAAAGCCTGTCTTAAAATATTTTTCTCTATGGATAGCGTCTTCTTTGTTGAGACAAGCTTCATAATAAACAAGCTTTAGCGGCCTTCTATTGGCGGTGGACTCAACTAGACCTTTGGCATGTTGACCGAGTCTTTTTTTAAGATCGCCAGTAAATCCGATATATAGCTTGCTATCTTTAGCGCTTAACAGAACGTAAGTATAGTACATGTTTTAATTTATGGCCAGCTGAGCCCCGCCTGCCAGCGGCTACGCCGCAGGCG
>CAZFXZ010000027.1:0-9486 GCA_964523165.1 uncultured Gammaproteobacteria bacterium | reverse complement strand
AACAATCCACCTGGGTCGGAAATACCCGGCGTGCCAGCATCGGAAACATAGGCCACATCACCGCCAGTCGCCAAAACTTCTAGCAATTTATCAACTTTTAGACTGCCGCTATGTTGATGATAGCTAACCGTCGGCGTTTTAATATCATAATGATCGAGCAGTTTTTTGGTCTGACGAGTGTCTTCGCAAGCGATTAATTTTACTTCTTGCAAAAACCGCACCGCGCGAAAAGTGATATCTTCGAGATTACCGATCGGCGTGGCGATAATGTAAAGAGTCGACATAAATTATTATTTAAAATTGCCTACTTTCGTTACTTGCAATAAAACCATCCGCGGAATCATTTTCGTGTCTTAAAGCTTCTTTGATATGATTATGTTCTGGATTAAAATTCCACCCCTTATTATTCCAGCTATTTACCAATAATTGCCATTTTTCTCCACAACCCCCACCGGAGAGTATATATAAAATCAAAGATCCATTCCACAGACTTCCATGCGATAACTCTAAAGAATAAATTTTTGATAAGGCTCCAAGTGTTATTTTGTCAAACATTTTTATATCCATCAAATTAATATGCCTATAATGAAACGGCTTAATATCATCTAAGGAGGGGCCATAGCTCAAAAATTCATTGCCAACAACATCGTCAAAAGATAAACAAAAAGATTTCAGATACTCATCGTCAAAAAAACTTTCATATTCACCACAATCACTTCTAAGTTTAGATAATTTGTGACCATACAAACACTTAAGACTATTTGACGGCAAACTACTACTTTTAAAAATCAGGAATGCCTTCATGACAATCTCTAAACTTCTAGCAAAACAAAAGCCCATCGTACTAGGCAACATGAAATTATTACCAAAAACCCACAAAATTCTAGCGCTAATATAATATTCTTCGGCATTTCCGGTAAGTACCGAGATTGATAATGGTGGTAAGATTCTCATACTAACTCATAGACTGTATCATTTATTGACAAAAAATAAAACTTTTTATGATTTTTTAATACAAAATTTAGAATGTTTTTAATCTGACAATGGTAACCTCATTTTATGAGAGTGGGTCTAATGTCTGGTGACTAGGCTCCGATTTGACACCGGGGCTTGGGGGTTCGATTCCCCCTAGATCCACTCTCTACTAAATTAAATTGACAATCTTCAACATTTTTTCTAAACTTTAATTACCCGGTGTCAAATCAGTAGCTTAGTTGTTATAAATAAATCCCCCAACTGGGGGGTTTATTTTTTTATAACAAAAGACCCCCATTACGGGGGTCTTGTAAATAACCTAGCAAACTTTAGAGCAACGAGTCCTTGGCGGCTTTGGCCACGCGGAACTTGACCACCGTCTTAGCCGGAATGGTGATGTTTTCACCGGTGGCTGGGTTGCGGCCCTGACGAGCTTTGCGATGAGCCTTGACTAGCTTACCGACACCCGGGAAAGTGAATTCCCCATTTTTTTTGACTTCGTCGTAAGCCATGTTAGTTAGAGCGTCCAAGAAAGAAGCAACGTCTTTCTTTGACATAGCGGTCTTGTCAGCCAATGCTTGGAGCATTTGGCTTTTGGTCATCTTGGCCATAGCGTAGTGCTTAGAATTAGGTTTTTAAAAAATGGTTTTTTACAACCATTGAAAAGTATAGCAAAAGCCAGCCAAAACGGCAACTACTGGCTAAAAATTTCCACCGGCGTGCCCAGCGCGGCCCAACCGTACAACCAACCAACGTCGGGAGTAAACATGTTGATACAACCATGACTCATCGGTCGACCAAAATTATTGTGCCAATAAGTGCCATGTATGGTATAGGGACCCTTAAACGACAAAACCCACGGCACATTGGGCAAATCGTAATTATTTGGGTTATTTTCGCCATAATACCAGGACATGCGGACTAATTCACGCTTGCGGTAAACATTATAATTACCTTGCGGCGTGGGGGTGCGAGGCAGGCCCGAAGAAATCTTGAAATGTCTGATCGAATAACCATTTTCATAAATGTACAACATTTGTTTGGCACCCACGTCGACTTTGATCTTTTTACCAGGCTCGACAGACTGTTGATAACGTTGCGGCAGACTGACAATCTCCCAACTGCTGTCATCATCAAATTGTCCAACTGCTATTGACCAGCCATTTGTCAAATCAGCACTGGTGATAAAGAATTCTTGGTCTAAAATTTGATTACCGGAAAAGACTTTGACATGTGAACCGCCGGTTGGGCCGGGACTAACCAATAATTGATCGCCACCGTCTTTTGGTAGAACTGTCATATTGACCCCGCCAAAAAATTTATCATAGGCCGGCCAAGAAGTTATTAATGAGCCATCACTACGATAAAGTCGCAATATCGCATCACTACCATAACCGCCCTGGACGACCAATTCATCGCGACCATCACCACCAAAATCAACAGCCGCTAAAGATAGCTCCAAACTGGTTGGTTGATCAGCCAAAACGCTGCTTTGCAATAATTTGCCAAAGCGATCAAAAAATTGGACTTCGACTTTTTTTACAGCATGACTACGAGCTACGGCGATTTCCCAGCCATCATCAGCCGTAAAATCGCCAACTGTCACATAAACTCCTTGGGTATAATTTTTATCAAAGGCCATCCAACCAGCTTGTTCTAGACCCTGACTATTAAAAATTCTAATGTGCGGGCCACCGGTCACGCCCGGCGCGGTGATGATTTCGGCTTGACCATCGCCAGCCAAATCGGCCACCACAACTTTTACCCCACCGACAAAATTTTTATCATAAGCCAAAAAACTATTGATCAGTGAGCCGTCAGCTCGCCAAATCTTAACTTCGGGAGCTTGATCAACACCACCAGTCGTGACAATTTCCGATCGACCGTCGCCACCCAAATCACCAGCCGCCAAGCCCGTGCCGTCGACTAGAGTTGGCCAGACCGGCAGCGCCGATTGTAGTTGTCTGGTTTGCACATCACTAATCAAAACATTAGTCGTTGTTGGGTCGACATAAATAGGTTCGGCCAAAGCCAATTGACCGGATAACAATAAGGCCAAAATTTGACCCATAAATTAATTGATTTCGTCGACGATGACGATTTTCTTATTTTCTAAAATCCCGTAAATAAAGCGATCGGTGACTGATTTGCGATAACGGTATTCGGTCGGTGTGATTAAAGTGTAATTAATTTCATAATTTAGCTCTTGCTCAAATTTTTTGACCAGTCCGGCCAATTTATCTTTGGGCAACAGGCCGACGACCAACAAGTCCGTGGGGGCGCCAACCGTGCCAACAAAGATGCCGGTCAAGACCAAAAAGTGGACGTGACCAATTTTTTGGATCTTGGCCGCCAGATCATTTTCCACCAAAAGTTGGGCTTTGAGCATCAGAGCTTTAAGCTCCGGATACAAAGTGTGTTCAGTGTTGATTTGAAAAAATTTCTTTTGTTTGCTCTTGCTTAAACGAGTTTTTTTCTTGCCATCTTGAGTTTTATATTCGACCATTTCACTGCGTTGAAATGAGCCGACTAGTCCAAATTTTTCCAGATTGTCCAATTCGCGGCGGATGGCGTTGAGTTGTAGACCCGTCAACCTAACTAATTCACGAATATAATAAGACTGATCTTCGTGGCTCAAAAGTAGGCGCAAGAGCTTAACGCGAGCCTTTGAACCAAATAAGTGTTCAAGCATAAAGTAAAAAGGGATTTTTCATTTAAGGGTGTTTGTAGTATAATATAGCCCAGCCAACAAGACAACACTTATGATTCCGCAATTCAGTCAACTCTACATTTACTCCCCGGACAAAAGCCGCTCGACCTCCAAAATTTTTATTACCAGTCCGTCGTTGGACAAAGAGTTAGCTCTGGGTCGGCTTTTTGGTATTATTGAAATCGAATCGCCGGATCGGGCTTTGTGGGACACCGTCGAATCGCTGGTCAGTGAAATCGAAAATGATTACTACGGCTCAGATAATGTCCAATTGGAAACCGATCGTCCCAGTCACGCCATCTCGGTCGAAAAAACTTTTGAACATTCTATTCAGTCTTTTAATGATCGACTGATTGAGCTGATAAAAGGTGGTAAGCTAGCGGCTTATGTGGAAAAGCTCAATATCATCATCGGCGTACTCAAAGATCGACAACTACACTTTGCTCACGTTGGTAGCCCCAAGGCTTTGTTGGCCCATCCCATGAAATCCAATGAATATCGGCTGATCGACATTGTAGATCAGAGTGGTGGTGGTCAAACCAAGGTCAATCCTTATAAAGTCATCGCCAACATTGTTAGTGGCGAATTGTCAGTCGGCGACACCGTCGTTTTATGCACCGCCAGTCTATTGGATTATTTATCATTGGATAAAATAAAACAAACCGTCACCACGCTGGAGCCCCCGGCCGCCACCCAACATTTGCGCGATTTATTGCTGGAAGCCAGTATCAATACGGTTTTTGCCGCCGTGGTAGTCAAGCTGACTCCGACTGATGCTGAAGCCACGATCAAAAAAGACATTCGTCTACCCCAACGCTCTTTAGAAAATTTGTTGGCGACCGAAAAAACCACAGAAAATTACCTCACTCCCCCGTTAAAATTCAATCTCAAAAAATATTCAGCCTTAGCGGCTGGATTGCTAAAACGTTTGGCGGTTTATCTTTACCAAACTGCCAATCAAAAAATCTCTCAGGCTTATCAGCAATATCAAAAAAATAAACTGCGCAAGGATTCAGAGCTTTACGCCGAGCCGATCAAACCATCGCCAGCGATCGTGGCCGAAACTACCATCATGGAAATTGATGACGATCTGGACAAAACTGATTTGATTGTTGAGGAGTTAACAACCACCATTGATGTCCAGTCCGACTTGACCGAGCCCGTCTTGAGTACTACCAATCAAATCGCCGCCAGCTCTAAATCGTCTTACCTCACGATGAGCAAAAACTTCTTCTTTAGATTGGGTCAAAAAATTAAAAAAACATTTTTGGTGATAGTGGATAATTTACAACAATTATTTAGCGCCCTGATTAGTGGTAGACAAGAACGCACTCGGCAATTAAAGATCTTGGTCAATCGCTGGTTAAACAAATTGGCTGGATATTTGCGCAATTTTTATGCCTTATCGCGGCCGCAAAAAATCGCCATCGTTGGTTTGGCGATTTTACTGGCCTTGTTTTTACAAAGCTTGATCGCCACCGGCCTAGCTAAACAATCGGGTTTGAGCGACAGCCAATATCAAGCCATTTTGACAGAAATTGCTGATAAAAAAACCGCCGCTGAATCAGCTTTGATTTATAAAGACGAAACCACCGCTCGATCTTTGGTTGCTCAAGCCAATGACCTTATCGCTCAATTACCCACGGCCACGCGCAGCCAACGTTCGGCGATCAAAGATTTACAAGCCCAATTACAAATTGTCTCGAGCAAACTTCAACATCTCACCGTCATTGACAACCCCGAGGTATTAATTGATGTCAGTCAGACGATTGGTCCAGCCGATGGTTTGATTTGGGCCAAAAATCAACTTTATATTTATAGCCGACAAAGTAAGCGTCTAGCGCGTTTCAATCCAACCAGCCAAGAAATTGTCGATTTGCAGATCAATAGCAACATGGGCGATATCGTCGCTTCGGCTCTGCGCGGTGACAACGCTTTGTTGTTTTATCACAATCAAAACGGCCTAAGTCAGTTTGATCTAACCGCCCAAGCCGTTGGCCAAGGTTTAGCCAATTTGGAAATAAATCTTGACGGCCAAGCAAACAAAATTGTCGATTTGGCGGTCTACAGCAATCGACTCTACGTCGTCAGTCCCGCCAATAATCAAATTTATCGCTACACGCCAACTTTGACTGGTTTTGGTCAGGTCCAAAATTGGATCAAGTCTGATCGGGATTTGGGCAAAGTCGTAGCTATGGCTATCGACGGTGGCATTTATTTGTTGACTGCTGATGGGCAAGTGCAAAAATTTGTTGGGGGGCAAAAACAAAATTATCAACTTTCCGGCCTTGAGCCAGCCTTGACTGACCCAACCGACATCTGGACGGATGAAAATAGCGATTTACTCTATATTTTAGAACCATCAAGCCAGCGTCTGATCGCGATCAACAAAGACACCGGTTTGCTTCAGGCCCAATATCGTTCTGATAAATTTAGCGGGCTAACAGCCATGGCTGTCGATCAAAAAAACAATCGAGCTTTTATCTTGAGCGATAGTAAACTTTACCAAATCTCTTTATAACATTTTAAATAAAAAAAACCGAATGATTCGGTTTGGATTGGCGCGTTGATCGACAATGATTCAGCGTTTGTTCTTTTTGATCGCGACGTCCCGTCCTTCCGCCTGGACATGGGCGATGATCTGTTGCGCCGAATTGACGGTCAGAAAATTTCCACCAGTGTTGACATTGCCGGGCGACACACCCGCCTGCCGCAACATTTCTCGCGCTTGGCGATCCTCAGATCGAGGATCAAGGATGACTGAATTCATATCCGACCTCCAAAAAGAACTACCTAGGCAATATATCACATATTTTCTAAAAACAAAAAACCTCCCGAGTGGGAGGTTTTTTTAATAGCTGATCAAATTTACTTCAAGACGACTTGACCACCGGCTTCTTCGATCTTTTTCTTCATGGCCTCGGCGTCTTCTTTACTGACACCTTCTTTGACCATTTTCGGCGCGCCATCAACTAGGTCTTTGGCGTCCTTTAGACCCAAACCAGTGACTTCGCGGACGACTTTGATCACGCCGATTTTGTTGTCACCAGCGGCCGTCAATTCGACGTTGAAGCTGGTCTTTTCTTCAGCGGCCGGAGCGGCAGCGGCCCCAGCGGCCGCCATAGCCACCGGAGCGGCAGCTGAAACACCAAACTTTTCTTCCAAGACTTTGACCAATTCGGCCAAATCGAGGACGGACATTTTTTCGATTTCGCTAACCAGCGAAGCGAATTTAGCCGGGACTTCCACGGCCTTATTGTCTTGCGTAGTTTCTTCAGTCATATAATTAGATTAATTATTTTTTATTAAATTAAGACTTTTGTTCACGAATGGCTTGCAAGGTGTAGACCAAACCTCGCAAATTGCCTTGCAAAACATTGACCAAACCAGACAACGGCGCGGCACAACTGCCGACCACTTTGGCGATCAACTCTTGCTTGCTTGGCAAGGCCGCCAAATGCTTGACCATGTCAGCATCGATAGTTTTGCCTTCGAGCAAACCACCAGCAATGGTGACCAACTCATCGCGACCTTTGCCAAATTTGGCCAAGATGCGAGCCGGCGAAACTTCATCGCCAAAACCGACGATCAAGCTGACACCACCTTTGTCCATGCTTTTGACATCGACATCGCTGATTTTGCTTTTGTCCAAAACCCGAGCAAATAAGGTCTTTTTGATGACCAAATATTCGGCATCGTTGTCACGGCATTCTTTGCGCAAATTGTTGGTTTCAACAATGTTCAGACCGGTAAAGTTGGCAAAAACCGCCGCCTTGCTACGACTGATTTTGTCACTAACCGAACTGATGATTTCTTCTTTTTGTTGACGTGTTTTTGGCATATTTTATACAAAAAATACGGCTGAATGCCGTAGGAGACCACAATTTTCGACAAAAATTGCGAGGAAATTACCTGCACGGGACTTAATTGATCGCCCGTGGTCTTTGGCATTAATAGTCAGTAGTATAGCAAAATATTCTCAACTGTCAAGTTGTTAACTATTTTTTATTCTCGCTGGCTGAAGCTTGGGCGGCCGTCTGGCGATAAGCGCAATAATCACAGTTTTTGCTGGCCGGTGGTTGTTTGTCGAGCAATAAACATTTCTTTAGCTCAGTCAGCGTCGGTTCTATCCAATCGGTATTGCCGGTGTAAGACAACAACTTAACGTCAAATTCTAATCGAGCATCAAAAGCCGCCCGATCGGTCTGACCATTAACATAAACAAAATAGCCAGTATCAGAAACCTTAAAACCATTTTGACGCATCAACCATTGATAAACTTCCATCTGGCGTTTATAGCCAATTTGCCAATCGGCATCGAGGCTAACTTCACCGTCTTTGGACGTGGCTTTGTAATCAACGACAATTATTTCCCCGGCCGGATTGACCCACAAATCATCAACCGCTCCAGTGATGATTAAATTAGTGGCCGGGTGAAGGAACTGCACGCCTTTAAAATTTTCTCGCCATTCGTCAATTTTGGCGTGGGCAAAAGGCACAGCCGACAAACCATACGAGGTCATCAAAGGATGTGAAGTTTGAGCGAGGCGATGAATGTCAAATTCTTTTTTGAGCAAAAAATCGACGGCCGAGTTGAGATTAAAAGGAAAACCCGGCGGCCGAGCAATACCCAAACGACGATCCAAATAAAAACAACGTGGGCATTCCAAAAACAAATCGATTTTACTCCGACTGATTTTGAAAGGCGCTTTATCGGTTGGGCTAAAGAGATTGCGAGTGCGTTTAGCATTGTAAAATTCCGACATATCAATAACTGCTGGTTAAAATTTTGGCGTGATCCAAAAGTTCGGCTTTTTGTTGTTGACGCAAAGACCTCAAAGTAGCTTTGGAAGCCTTTTTACTCTTGAGTAAATCAGCCAACCATTGACCGCCCAAAAAATGCGGCAACATCACATAGTTAGCTCCGGCTTGATACAACTTGTCGAGATGATCCGGATAATAAAGCGTCGTGATGACCACAGCTGTTTTGTTAATTCGCCGAACATAATCTATCAACATACGCTGGTCCTCAACGTTGGGAATCGTGGAAATAATGATTTTGGCTTTAGCTAAAGGCAATTCCGATAAAAATTCGATGTCAAAAGCATCACCAAAAAAGGCCGGAATATTTTGACCCTGTAATTTTTTAATGGCTTCAGGGTCATAATCCACCACGGCAAAACGTTGGCGATTTTTGGTCAAAGCATGAGCGATTTTCCAACCCATACGATGATAACCAAACAACCAAACTTCATAATCTTGATTTGACGATTCTGGCGCGACATAACGATCTCGACCAAACAAACGATGGATCAGTGGCCGCAAAACATGATAAATCTTTTCGTTGTAAGTAATCAGATAAGAAGAAAAGAAGATCGTGGTTAGGGCAATAATCGTGAAAATGGTTAATTCGCGGTCGCCAATATAGCCCAAGCCGCGAGCTAAAAACAATAAAACAAAACCAAATTCACTGACCTGTCCGGCCGTGACCCCGGCCAAAAAGCTATTGCGTCGACTAAAATGTAAAACTCTAAATAATATAAACAAAATAAAGGGATTGCCCAACAAGACAAAGACTGACAAAATTAGAGCGGCTGACCAAGCCTGACCTAGACCAGTCAAACTGATTTCACTACCCAAGATTATAAAAAACAAAACAATAAAAAAATCGCGCAAGGGCTTGATCTTACTGACGATTTCGGCTTGATAAATCGACGAGCCTAATGACACGCCAGCTACGATGGCCCCGATTTCCAACGACAAGCCTAGGGCGTGGACCAAACCGGCCACCCCAAAACACC
>CAZFXZ010000026.1:0-9616 GCA_964523165.1 uncultured Gammaproteobacteria bacterium | reverse complement strand
ATGGGAAGTTGCTTTAAAAAATGATTTTTATTATATACAAAAAGAATACAACGATCCAGATCCGAATAATCCCGAGGTAACGATTCCCGAAAAACGCCAATCAATAATCCAAATGGCTAAAATTAATGGCTTGGAGGAATTTTACAAAAAATTAAATTCATTACTGGGGAAACAATTTGCCACTCCCCTGCCGCACATTACCCTATACACCACTAGCACTAGGGAAGATAAAAAATTAAGAGGGATTGGAATATACTCAGAAAATCAATTCCACGAATTAGGACCTAAAAAAATATAAATTAGGTGAAATAACAATGGACTCTCATCTATGGAAAAAAGATTAATTTCGTCTGAGAGCGATGAGACATTGAGTCAAGTCCGCTATTTTTTACATGGCACGGCTTCAATGATCGATGCGCGAGAAATAGAGAAGGCGGGGTTACACTGTCGTGAATCCCGACATCGTGCATTATATTTATCCGCCCCCCAGCCCAGCCATCTTGCTTCTTTTCTGCTATAATAATCTTGCCTAAATCATAACTCCCAACTATATGAAAGGTTTTTGCGCTAATATTGAAGAACAGACTTTGCAAAATACTAATTTTCGTAAAGTTTTATACACAGCTAATCATTGTCAGTTAGTCTTAATGAGTTTAGCCCCCAGTGAAGAAATCGGCCTAGAAACTCACGCTGACAACGATCAGTTTTTTCGCTTTGAGTCAGGAAGAGGTAAATGCATTATTGATGGTAATGAATATGAGGTTGGCGACGGTAGTGCGATTATTGTCCCGGCTGGCGCTCAACACAACATTATCAATACTTCCGACAGTGAAGCATTAAAACTTTATACTATTTACTCCCCCGCTCATCATCAAGATGGCATCGTCAGAAAAACCAAACAACAAGCGGTTGATCACGAAGCAGAATTTGATGGACAAACAACAGAATAAGGAATAAATTACAAAAAATATTTTTTAGAAAAATTTTTAAATAAAAACTTATCCACAGTTTTTATTTTTTTTCTTTGTTTTTATCTTGTTGTTTGGTCAAAAAGATTTTATAATATAAGAGTAAATTGTTTTTAAAAACAATTTTAAAACAAAAAACAAAAGGGAGGGATGAAAAAAGTTTTAAAACTATTTTGTCTTCCCAAAAGAAAAATCCTTTTGTCTAAAAGGGGGTGATAATATGGCTAAGAAAAAAGCTAAGAAAAAAGTGGTGGCTAAGAAAAAGACCGTGAAGAAAGCCGCTAAGAAAAAAGTTGCGAAGAAAAAAGTTGCTAAGCGCAAACCGGCTGCTAAGAAGCGCAAAGCTGCCAAAAAGCGCAAGTAATTTTGTCAGCATAAACAAAAGCCCCGTGGGAATTCCAGGGGTTTTTGTTATGAAGCAGAATTCAGAATACAGAATTCAGCCACTAGTTACCACCGGTTTCAATATTTGAAGCCGAATTCTGTATTCTGAATTCTATGTTCTCATAGCGACCAATCAATCGGCAATTGCAAAGTCGAGAGTAAGTAGTCATTGGCTTGCGAAAACGGCCGTGAGCCTAAAAAACCGCGATGAGCCGAAAGCGGCGAAGGGTGGGGTGCGGCCAAAATACAATGTTTATTTTTGTCTATAAACTCGCCTTTCTTTTGAGCATAAGCTCCCCACAAAATAAAGACGACGTTTTCTTTTTGGTCATTGAGTAAATGTATTATAGCGTCAGTAAATTGTTCCCAACCCTGATCTTGATGTGAACCGGCCAAACCTTGTTCGACCGTCAAAGTGGCATTGAGCAACAACACGCCTTGTTTAGCCCAAGCTGTTAAGTCAGTTGTCTGCGGATAATCAACACCCAGATCGGCGACTAATTCTTTAAAAATATTTTGCAAAGACGGCGGAGCTTGCACTCCCTGCGGTACAGAAAAACACAAGCCATGGGCCTGATGAGGGCCATGATAAGGATCTTGACCCAAAATTACAACTTTAACTTCTTCAAACGGTGTCAAGTCTAAAGCTTTAAAAATATACTGGGGTGCCGGATAAATTACTTTCCCGGCGGTGTATTGCCTAGCCAAAAATTGTTTCAGATCAGCCATATATGGTGTGGCGAATTGCTCGGCTAGTCGACTTTTCCACGACTCATGAAGTTTGATTTCGGACATGATTTTACCCTAACACTATTTAAAAAATAAAAAAAGCCCGGCTGGAAAGCAGGGCCAAAGGAACAAATTTTAGAGCAGGCCGGCGATAATGCTGGCCAAAATCGTGCGATCGTGGCGAGCCAGGTCGTTATCGGGATAAATCAACGGCGCCTTGATGACGCGTGGATCGTCGAGGTCGGGCTCGACAAAGACCGCGTTTTCTTTGGCATAGGCCGCCAAAGCTCTACCTGACGGGCGACGCGTATTGACCAGCACGTAGTCCATGCGCCGACCGACGACTTTTTCGACTTCCGCCAAAAAATCGCTGGCCTTAAAAGCGTAGCTCGGACCGCCAGTTTCTCCAGCTTTGGTCATGATGTTGGGGATGTAGGAGATTTTGGCCGGCGTCGCTTGCAGAGCCGAAGCCATGCCAGTCACCAACAACGGCGGATCGATCGAGGTTTTGAGATCACCCGGACCGATGACCACCAGATCAGCCTGACCGATAGCCTCAATGACCTGGGGCGTGACCGAAACAGCCGGCTCCAACCACAACTTGACTACACGACGATCAGTATTATGTCGCGGCCGATCGATGTGCGTTTCCCCCCGCACGATCAGGCCATCATCGAGCTCGGCACAGAGTTGAGCCGAAGCGGTCGTGACCGGCAAGACCGTGCCGCGAATTTGAAACAATTCGCACATCATGCGCGCCGCGATACCGACATCACCGTACATCTCTTGCAGGGCCGTGAAGAGCAGGTTGGCCACGGTGTGGTCATCGAGACCGTTTCCGCCGCTGAGATTTTGGAAGCGATGGCGAAAGATGATTTTCCAGACATCGGCCATGTGCGTCTGAGTCGTCATCAGCGCCGCCACGCAACGTACAAAGTCGCCCGGCGGCAAAGCACCGCGTTCGTCACGCAAGCGACCGGACGAGCCACCGCTGTCCATCATACTGACGATGGCAGTGATGACGATGTTGAGGATCTCGCGCAAACCGCGAAGCAGATTGCTCAAGCCCGTACCACCTCCGATACAGACGATTTTCTTGATCATGTTGTCACCTCGATTTGTTGAAGTTGAATTGCGGGTGGATTTTGTCGCAACCATTCTTTTCTTTGCATGGCCAATTGGCGACCTCGCTCTGGCGCCCAGTCGGCCGGATAAGCAAAACCGCAGCCACTATCACAGCCTGGACCGTGGCAATACCACAGTCGATGGCCGGCTTCCGTTTCGATCAACTGCATATCGCAGTCGTGACCGAAATGCGGGGCCGGACCGGTACAGCAGACCGGACAGGGACGTAACTGATCGTTGAGGCGTCTAAAATCCCCAACGACATAATGGACAAAGCTGCCACGTAATGGTACTAGCACGTTCTCCGCCCTCCCATGTGATGTAAAATGTCAAAGACCGACAGATAGCCACTTCCAAAGAAGTTAAATCATTTTATAACGCCAAGCCGGTTTGTCAAATAAACAGCCTGATTGGCTTTTAAAATAAGTATTTGTCGTAAAATTAGTATGCTATAATATTATAAGTATAGTCTGGACAAAAATTAACTTTTCTGATAGAATCGGCGTACCTTATGAATAAATTGAAAGGTAAAAAAATCTTGATTTTCACCGGCGGCGGACTAGCCCCAGCTTTAAATCCGACTTTAGCCGGCCTGATTAGCGCCGCGCAAAAAGCCAAAATGAAAATTGCCGGCGGACTATACGGTTGGGCTTGTTTACTCGACAATGGTCAGATAATTGATATCAGCAACATAAATTCTAAGGTCATCGCCAAACAGGGCGGGACTTTTTTGCGATCTAGCCGGACTAGTATATTCAAAACGCAAAATGGTTTAGAGCAGTTAAAGCTAAAACTTAAAGAACATGATATTGATTACGTCGTAGCCATTGGCGGTAATGACACTTTGGGCGCGGCTCGAGAACTTTTTGAAAAAGAAAATATAAAAATCATTGGTTTACCCAAAACCATTGATAACGATTTGTCTGCTACTTATTGGTCACCGGGACATCCCAGCGCCGCTCGGCAAATGGCTCAAGTCGTCAAAGAAATCCGCACCGATGCCGCTCATGCTCTGTCGCGGATTTTTGTCGTCGAAGCCATGGGCATGCACGCCGGTTGGTTGGCGTTGGCCGGTGCTGGCGGTCGGGCCGATGTCATCATCCCACCTGAAAAAGAAGTTAGTTTAGAAAAAGTCATGCGCCTAACCGAGCAGGCTTATCGCCGTAATGGCAATTTTGCTTGTGTGGTGGTCAGCCAAGAAGCCCACTTTGATCAACCTCTAACTGGCATTGCCGATGATCAACAAGATTCTTATGGTACCAAACGTCAATCTTATATTTGTTTAGCCTTGCGTGATGCCTTCAAAGAAAAATTAGCCATCGACAGCAAAGCCATTTATCCGGGTAACTTTTTGGAAACCGGACCGGCCATCGACATTGACCGTGATATGGCTTTCAAACTCGGCCAAAAAGCTATTGAACTTTTAGCTCAAGATAAGTTTGGTTTTATGCCGACGGTTATTCGTGATGGTAAAAAAATAAAAACTGATATTGTTTCACTGGACAAAGTCGTCGGTCAAGAAAATTATCGTTATGTACCAGATGACTTCTTTGACTGGGAAAATCTACAAGCAACTGATAAATATTTAGATTACGCTAAACCGTTTTTAGGCGATTTGTGGGACAAAAACGACGAAGCTTACGCCAAAATTATCAAAAATATTTAAAAAAAATTAGAAAAATAAAAAAACCGATGAGCTTACTCGTCGGTTTTGATTTGATCGAAGAAGGTACTGTCGATGTGGCCAGCCGCCCAGCCTCCGCCCGGTCCTTGACTGTTGGCGACCGCCAATTTTGCTCCGCAAGACAAGGCCGTTTTCCAGGGCTGACCTTTGGCCAAAGCCAGAGCCGCGGCTAAAGCGAAAGCATCGCCGGCGCCGGTTGGCTCCACCACTTCAACTTGCTGCGGTGGCTGGATGATGATTTCGTTAGTTTCTCCCCCGCGATGAATGGCGGCGGCTTCACCATGTGGTCCGCAGGTCACGACGACGTAATGTTCTTGATCGTCATCCTGATAATGGCCCCGAAAACGACTGATCAACTCCGGCAAGTGTTGCTCGGGGTTGAACTCTTCGTCGTGACTAAAAGTCCCCAAGGCTTGGCGCAGCTCACGCCGATTGAAACAAACCAGACGCGAACACGCCATGGCTTTCAGTACCCGATCTTGCAGACGCGGCTTGCCGAGTATTGATATACGTGGAATGAAAAGCGTCATGGCGTTGGTCATAGCCTCGGCGATTTCCGGCACGATGTCGAGCTCGACTTCACCGATTGAAGTCATAGCCACCAGTTGTGGCGACCACCGCGACATCTCGAAAATCACCGAGCGTCGAACTTCTGGTGACAAGGAATATTCGTGCGGTTTAGGTTTTTGCATGAAGAGCGTGGTCTTTTTGACCATCTCATCATAAACCCCAACCGTCAGGGCCGTGGCCGAACATTCCAAGGGATTCACCCGAACGCCATTTTTTTCCAAAAACCGGTAAATCGCCTGACCATGAGGATCGTCAGCGATAGCCAGCCAGGACTGGACTTCTAAACCCAAGGCCTTGGCGATCCGAGCCAGATTGACCGAGCTACCGGCGTAGCCCAGAGTCGGCCTCGAATGTTGGATGACAAGCATTTTCCCACCGGGAAGCAAAATTTCAAAGCCGGTTTGATCATCTTCAAAATCCGGCACGATCTGACAGCCGGGTATTTTGCCGTCCAACACTTCAGCCGGCAACGGCGTGTTACGATCAACAAATTCGCTTGCTACGATATATTCCATATTGGCCGAAGCTAAAGTAGCCAACCTCATCTTGTTATCCTCCTCAAAAATGAAAAGAGCGACGCCAAACGCGCCCCTCTCGTGTTTAACGTTGATTTACCAGATTACCGCAAAACACCTTTTTCGTCAAGAATTCAGAATACAGAATTCAGAATTTAGAATACAGAATTGAGCAAGATTTTAGATTTAGTTTAGAACTATTGTGATAGATTGCAAGCATGAATACAATTAGATCTTTCCACGATTTGAAAGTTTGGCAAGAAGGCCATCGACTCGTGATCATAATTTACAAAATTAGCCAAAGATTAATTGACAAAAAAGATTTTGGGTTAGCAGATCAAATACGTCGAGCCGCAGTCTCGGTACCTTCTAATATTACCGAGGGATTTAGTCGAACTTCTTCAAAAGAAAAAGCTAGGTTTTACAACATCGCCCAAGCTTCATTGGCCGAGCTACAATATCAAATGATTATTTGCCGAGATCTTGAATACATCAACAATCAAGAACATCAAAATATCGAAAAACAAGTAACCTTAGTGAGAAAGTTACTTGCCGGATTTATCCGTGGCCTACCCACCCGCTGAATTCTGTATTCTGAATTCTTTTTTTACGTTGAACGTTATTCTTTCATCGAATCATCAAACATCATACAACCAGGAGGTACCACCCGACAACCAAGCATTTTTCATCATGACGGTTAAATGTTTGGCAATATCGTTGATGATTTTTTGCTGAATTTTACTGGGTAATTTTTCTATTTTAGTCTGAAATTGACCCAAAGCTTTGCGCCAATCCTCTTTATTGCCAGCCGCTTTGATCATGTCTTTTTTTAAATCAGTCGGCAAATCACGCCACAAAATATCGGAAATATCCGTAGCATAATTAAACTTATGACAACCGCAAATAATAGCTTTTTTAAAAACCTGTTGATGAGATAGATTTTTAGTCGCCAAATCACTCCCACCATGCATGACTAGTATGGCCGGCAAATTATTTTTTTCTAAAGCTTTTTTTATGGTCAACATTCTAGCCCAGGGCACGACGGGCGTAAATTTATAATGACCGTGGACATTGCCAAAAAACCCAGCAAAAGCCCTAATGCCGGTTTGGCTGACAAATTGTACCGATTGTTGGGCCGTTGGCGCTAAACGCAAAACTTCTTTTTTGCTCAGCTGTTTTTGACTGCTAGTTACACCAATCACGCCCAATTCACCTTCGACATCAATGTTTTTTTCTTTTAATTTTTCTACGACTTTTTTCGTCAAAATAATATTGTTGGCAAAATTTTCATGTGATTGATCAACTAAAACTGAGGAAAAGCCGGCCGCCGCCGCTCGATAGGCATTATTAACGTCATGTTTTATATGATCGGCATGCAAACCAATCGGCACGGTATAGCCATATTTTTTATTTAATTTTTGTACTTCAACTCCAGACCAATCGGCTAATTTTTGATAAGAAATGCCACAGTAGTCTTTTTCTGATTCGGCGATTTCTAAGATGATTGGTGATTTATTTTCATAAGCGGCTTGTAAGACACCTTGTAAAATCAATTTACTGCGAATGTTTATAGCCGGTACGCCAAAACCGTGCTTGGCGGCTGGTTGAGTCAGCTGACGCAAATTCCAAAAACGCCTAGCGTATAATTTTTCATTGTCATCCAAAGCTTGCAATCCAGCTAATTTTTGACCGGCCAAATATTGCAACATCGCTCCGCCAGAAGTGGAGATAAAACTAGCCGCCGATTTTAATTTTGCTTTTTCCAAAGCGGCGAGCGTATCACCGCCACCAATAATTTTTAGGCCTTTATTTTTTTGCAGAGCCTTAGCAATAGTTGTTGTGCCTTGATTGAAAAAATTATTATCATAGTAACCAAGCGGTCCGGCCCAAACGACAGTTTTGGCGGACTGTAAAATCTGACTATACAGCTTGACGGTTTGCGGACCGATGTCTAGCTGCATATCATTTTTAGAAATTTCCTCCGCTGGTTTATCCACCCGCCAATCACTGTTCACGTCATCACTAACCCCAAAATCAAGCGGCAAAACAATTTTATTTTTATATTTTTTTAATAAACTAGCAGCTTGTTTGACTTGATCACTTTCATAATAAGATTTACCGACTGGTTTTTTTAAAGCCTTAAAAAAATGAGTGGCAATGGCCCCACCAACCAAAACATATTGGCTGTGCTTGGCTAAATTATCTATAGCGGCAATTTTAGAACTAATCTTTTTACCACCAACGATTGTCACAGTTGTCGACACCGGTCGATCAAAAACCGCCTGTAAATTATCAACTTCACTGGCGAGTTGCAGACCGGCATAACTAGGTAAAAATTTTGGCAGGCCAGTGATCGAAGCGTGATTTCGATGAGCGGTGGCAAAAGCTTCTAGGACAAAAATATCGGCCAGTCGCGACCAACGATAAGCCAATTTATCATCGCCGCTTTCTCCACCTTTTTCAAATCGGGTATTTTCCAATAAAATTATTTCGCCCGAACGTTGATGACCCACAATCGGCGACATTTTCACCGGCACGCCCCAAACCCGTTGTAAGGTCGGGGCAATTTTTTTCATGGACAAACCAGCCACGCGCCGGACCCGATAAGGGGCCCCCTTGGGGCCGTTAGGTCGACCCAAGTGTCCCAAAACAATTATTTTGGCCTTTTTACTTAATAAATATTTTATAGTTTTTTTAGCCGCGATGGCTCGAGTGTCATCTATCACTCGACCCTTATTATCTAACGGCAAATCCAAATCTAAACGGACCAAGACAGTTTTGTTGGCTAAATTTTTTAGCTCGGCGATATTTTTCATGGTTTTATTATAACAAAAAAGAACGTTACTGTCCTGGCGCTGACCTACTTTCCCGTAGTCAGTATCATCGGCGCTAGCGGGCTTAACTTCTGTGTTCGGAATGGGAACAGGTGGACCCCCGCTGCAAGAAGCACCAGGACAGTAACGTCCTTTATCTAGGACGAAATTATAATAGTAAAGTCAAAGCTAATTTATAACCTTAAATCATGTTTGACTAATTTTTGTGGTTAAACACGATGATTTATTAGTACCGCTCGGCTCAACTCCTTACGGAGCTTACACCTACGGCCTATCAACCTCCTGGTCTCGGAGGAATCTATGAAACCTAATCTTGAGATGGGCTTCGTGCTTAGATGCTTTCAGCGCTTATCCCGACGCAACTTCGCTACCCAGCGATGCCCTTGGTAGAACAGCTGGTACACAAGAGGTTGCTTCTTCCCGGTCCTCTCGTACTAGGGAAGAATTCTCGCAAGTTTCGACGCCCACAGCGGATAGGAGACCGAACTGTCTCACGACGTTCTGAACCCAGCTCGCGTGCCGCTTTAATTGGCGAACAGCCAAACCCTTGGGAGCTTCTTCACCCCCAGGATGCGACGAGCCGACATCGAGGTGCCGAACCTGGTCGTCGATATGAGCTCTTGGACCAGACTAGCCTGTTATCCCCGGAGTAACTTTTATCCGTTGAGCTTCCGCCGTCCTATATCGCACGGTCGGATCACTAACTTCCGCTTTCGCGACTGCTCGACTGGTAGGTCTTGCAGTAAAGCTGGCTTTTGCGTTTGCACGTCCAGCGCGATTTCCATCCGCGCCAAGCCGACCTTTGTA
>CAZFXZ010000025.1:0-10237 GCA_964523165.1 uncultured Gammaproteobacteria bacterium | reverse complement strand
TCATCACCTTCATCGCCATCGGAAGTCAGATGACCAACATCGGTGATATTAATAACCTGTTTTACTTTATAATTATTATATTGCAAAACCCGCTTTAAAATATCGGCAAAAATATAAGCCCGCAAATTGCCCAAGTGAGCATAATTGTAAACCGTCGGGCCGCAAGAATATAAAGTGACTGCTGATTTTTTAGTCGGCTTAAAAACGGTTTTTTGACGCCCCAAAGTGTTGAAAAGCTGTAATTTGGTCATGTCGACATTATAGCAAAATTGGACAAAAAATCACATTGACAGCTCAAAACAGATAAGCTAATCTCTCAGGCAAGGAGGTGCGCATGAACACCGTTCTGCAACTCACGACCGAACAGGTCGTATACATCCAAACAGCGCTGGAGAACAACCCTGGCCTGGCCCCCAAAATCGAGGCCATGCTGAACGACCCCGACCAGCGTAGGGCGCTGACGTTGATCATCAACAACGCCGATCATCTCGACGAGCTGCCCGACATGATCGAAGAGGTCCGTCAATTGACCGACGGACTGATCCTGGCTCGCGAGACCGTCCACCGCGATACCAACGCGATATCGGATCTGCTCAAAGAGCTGAGCAACCTCAAGACCGCCGCCGCTTAGTCGACTAAGCGGTTTTTTTATCCCATCGCTCGCGAGCGACGGGATTTATATCAAAAAACCCCGCTAGCGGCGGGGTTTTTATTATTTCATTTTTTTTCTGATAAAAGCTGGGATTTCCAATTCGTCTTCTTCGGACTTTTCCGGCTCGGGTTTTTTGCGGCCAAAAATATTTAGACGTTCATCGCCATCTTCTTCTTCGACTTCTTCATCAGCTTTTTTGGAAATAAACTTCGACGGTTTGTAGGACAATGATTGACTCAAAGCTTCGGTCGGCTTGCGGCCCTTTTCAAAACCAGTGGCCACAACGGTGATCTTGATTTCATCACCCATGTCTTCATTGACAATGGCCCCAAAAATAATTTTGGCATCTGGATCAGCCGAGTTGGTAATGACTTTGGCCGCTTCATTGACTTCATGCATCGACAAACTGGCCGAACCAGCAATCGTAAACAATATACCCTTAGCCCCTTCAATCGATAATTCTAGTAAGGGCGAAGCGATGGCCGATTTAGCCGCTTCAATAGCTCGATTGTCGCCTTTGCTTTGACCAATACCCATCAAAGCCGAGCCACTATCTTTCATGATTGCTTTAACGTCAGCAAAGTCGACGTTGATCAAACCGGGGATGGTGATGAGTTCAGAAATACCTTGGACGCCTTGGCGCAAAACATCATCAACGATATTAAACGCGTCCAGCAATAAAGTTTTTTTGTCGATGATTTGCAGTAAGCGATCGTTGGGAATAGTAATAATCGTATCAACGCGATTACGCAATTCTTCTAAACCTTTTTCGGCAATCGAGCGACGTTGCGCACCTTCAAAGGCGAATGGCTTGGTCACCACCGCCACCGTCAAAGCCCCGAGATCGCGGGCTACTTCGGCAATGATTGGCGCGCCACCCGTACCCGTACCGCCACCCAAACCGCAGGTTACAAAGACCATATCAGCGTCTTTTAAAACATCACGAATGTCATTTTGTGTTTCCTCGGCGGCTAAACGTCCCAGCTCCGGATCCATACCCGCCCCCAAACCCTTAGTCACTGTTTTGCCGATATGAATCTTGGTTTGAGCTTGGCAGTAATACAAAGCTTGCACATCAGTATTGACGGCAATAAAATCAACGCCTTTAATTTTGGCGGCGATCATGCGGTTTAGAGCTGAGCCGCCAGAGCCTCCGACACCGACGACTTTTATCTTGGCAAATGTTTCTATATTGGGTTTAACTTCAGCCATACTTGACGAACACAATTATTGTTCAACTTATCAACATTAACATTTTCTAGAAGAAGTATAACAAAATTCCGCCGGCCTGAAAAGTAATTTTAGTTAAGGCATGATGTCGCGCATCCACTGGCGCAACTTGTTACTGACTTCACCCACGCTCTTGAATCGTGACATGACAAAACCGCCGCGTTTGCCCTTGGTTAATTGATCGCCCCAGACGACCAAACCGACGGCCGACAAAAAGCTTAGATCTTGGACTTTATCAATAGCACTAGTAATGTTTTGAGCAAAACCCAAGCAGGCCGGTAAACGCAATTTGCGTTTGGCAACCTCGATCATGCCCGGTAATTTAGCGCCGCCGCCAATCAAAACCACACCGGCCGGCAGACTACCCGAGCGATCAACCTTTTTCAACTCACTGTCGACTTTGGCAAAAATTTCTTCGACGCGAGCTTCGATGATTTCGGAAATATATTTTTTGGACACCACGGCGTCGTCTTCACTAATCGTCGAATCAAACTCACCAATGTTGACTTCTTCTTTTTTGGCAATGTCGTTGGGCAGAGCGGAGCCAAACTGGAGCTTGATTTCCTCGGCCGTATCAATGGAAATGCGCAAACCAATGGCAATGTCAGAAGTAATGTGATCGGAGCCAATCGGGATGACTGTCGAATGCACTACATCACCTTCTTCAAAAACTATCACACTGGTCGTGGCCGCACCAATATTTATCAAGACGACACCCAAATCTCGCTGACGATTGGTCAAAACGGCTTCCGATGAAGCTAAGATAGACAAAACTAAATCGTCAATATCCAAACCGGTTCGATAAACACATTTGGTCAAATTTTTGATCTGTGAGCTTAGACCTTGAATAATTTGAGCGTCAACTTCCAATCTAATACCGGTCATGCCAACAGGATCTTTGATATTAGTTTGACCATCGATGGTAAAAGATTTGGGAATAACATGCAAAATTTCATAATTAGATGGCGTGGCTACGGTCCGGGCTGCTTCGACAGATCGCTCGACGTCTTCTTCGGTTACTTCACCGTCAGAACGAGAAATAGCTACTACACCCTTACTCTCTTGGGAAATAATATGACTGCCAGAAATACCCACCCAAGCACTGCTGATGGGCAAACCGGCGATCTTTTGAGTTTTTTCTAGACATTTAGAAATACTGGCCACGGCGTCTTCGATACTGACGACCGTACCTTTGTTAATGCCTTCAGCCGGGACTTCGGCGGCGGCGATGATATTGAGTTTTTGGTCGGGGACACGCTGACCCACGACCATACGCACGGCCGATGAGCCAATATCTAGTCCGGCGATAATATCATATTGATTCATAAACGCTACTTATTATACACTAGTCAGTTTTAAAACCCAAGAGACTTAAAGCCTGATTGGTCAATGTCGTCATAACCTTCTCTTGTTTGGCACTTCGTTCATGATCATAGCCCAGCAAATGAAGTGTGCCATGGACCAACATCAAACAAAATTCATATTGGACAGAACGTTTGAAAGTTTTGGCCTGACGAACAATCTGCGGATAGCAAATCACAATGTCCCCCAATTCCAGCGGTTGGCCGGGCCAAGCTTGAAAGTCCTTAGTTAATAACGGAAAGCTCAAAACATCGGTAACTTTATCTTGAAAACGATATTTTTTGTTTAAATGACGAATATCGGCCCCGCTAACCAAACTAACCGTCAGTTGACCAGACTTATTAAAATCAGCAACCCGCAAGGCGGTGCTGACAACCTTTTTTACCTTGATTGTCGACCACGGAGCCGGGACTTTTTTTATCAACTCCAATGTCAGCATGTTTAGATCCTTAAGGCAAAAATTCAAAACTGCCGTAAATCATCTTAAACGTACTGCGAAAATTCAAAGCCGTTAATTCTTTTGGTGCGTTGTAATCAACAGCCACGACTCGGGTTTGATCGGTCGACATAAAGTAAACCGTCAATTCATCAGCCGTCATGATCATTTCTGGCCGATTGGCTTTGGCGATCAGTCGACCAACTTTTTGACCGGCAAATTTGTCAAACCAAACTTGCAGTGATAGCTTGTCGGCATTATCAAAAACAACTATTTCAAAACTTTCCCCACTATCGGCTTGAAGTTTCATCTGTCGGCCCTCAGTATCACTGGCCGTCAATGTCCAAGATCGAGGTTGTAAAAATTGATATTTTTGCAATTTACTGACATATTTTACAACCGTTGTAGCTGATTCCAACCGAGCACTGCCGGCGATCAACGGATCATAGCCATTGATTAATTCTTGACCATCAAGATAAGTATCCCGATCGGTATCGGGGCGATTGAGTCCACTACCGTAAATTTTTTCTTCATTGTCAGTCAAACCATCTTTGTCGGTATCAAGACTATCCGGCAATAGGCCAGTCAATGTTGGGGCGGCGGCCGGCGTGGGCGTTGTTAAATCAGTCGTTTCGCTAATCGCTGGCTGAGTAGCTTCCGACGTGGTGGAATTAGTCTGGGAATTTGTCGTCGGTGGCGGCGTGGTAGTAACCGTCTCGTCTGATACGGCCGGCAGGGCCGGTGACGGTCGTAAATACCACCAGCTGGCCACCGCAGACACGGCTAACAACACGATCACTAGACTTGACCAAAGAATTATTTTGGTTTGATGACTCAAGCCCGGTTTGACAACTCGATAGTAACGATTGGGCATGACATGGATAGCACTATCGTCAATACTTGCTTGAACAACGGGAGTCGGGGCGGTTGATTTTTTTTTGAAAGAAAACATTTTCATAATTTAGTTAGCTGGGACTTCAAACAAACGTCCTGGGCCATTGGGGTCATAACCGGCCTTCACTTCTTCGCCGTCCTTATAACCATCATTGTCAGTATCGGGCTTTAAAGGATCGGTTTTATAAACATCTATTTCAGCCTTGTCATGCAAACCATCCAAATCACTATCGAGTGAATAAGGATCGGTGCCTAGAGTTTTTTCCTTAGCATCAGCGATACCGTCAGAATCGCTATCCAGATCGGCCGTTGCCTGATTGGTCGTGACAGTAGTGGGATTAGTAGTTTTATCGCTCGATTTTTGATCGGTCGTGGTAGTCTTGACCGTCGTCGGGACCACCGTCGGTGAGGCACTAAAATATTGGCCATAAGCATACCAAGCCAATCCCCCCACGCCCACGACAACTATTACTACGATGACAGCCGTGATTAAACCTTTGTAAGAACGTGACGGTGGCATCATGGGATTAGTCGCGGTGGTAGCTGGACCATCCAACATGGTTGATCGCGATATCGGTGCTGGACGATTAAAAGTTGGCGGCGGTGGGGTGGTCTTGTCGACACCACCCAAAATATCTTCGGGCTCGACTTGAGGTGTAGGATTGTTGTTGGGAATATTTTCAAACATATATTTTATTTAAATAATATTTAAGGAAAAAGTTTTATCCCTCGCCCCCCACCTAAAGGGTTGTAACCATTATTAACTTCATCGCCATCCAGATAGCCATCACTATCAGTATCGGGGTTATTAGGATTGGTGCCAAACATCGCTTCTAGGCCATCCGACAGACCATCATTATCACTATCTGGCGGTAAATCAGTAACGGGATTATCGACCAAAAATTTCGTTTCCGCTTCGGGTGTGGCCAGACTATATTCAATTTTTACTTGGTCGGTCGAAGATTGATCATTTTTTACTTCATCGGCCGAGGTCGGTATTTTAACATCGGTGCTAACTTGATCAGATTTTACTTGATCAACTGCCGACTGATCAGATTTTCTAGTCACAACAAACATTATAATTAAAACAATTACCACGACAGCGGCTATCCCAAGACCAAAAATCATTCGACGGTTAGTCGGACCCTGAGGCAGGGGGTTGAAACTTGGTTGATTGTTTAATGTAAATTGGTCGACCATAAATTATTGGGGAATAAAATCAAAACTGCCGCCACCATCACAGCCACCACTACAAGCTTTGAAATTAAATTTAAACCAAATGTCTCGATCGTATTTGACCGGTGCGCCCCCTAAAGTAAAGTTTGGCAAAATTTCATAGCCGGGATAATTTTGGACAATAAACGGTGCGGTGCTATTAACAGAATATATAGATACCGCCGGACTGTCGAGGCGAATTGGATAATACGTGTAGTTGTCGGTCGTCGTATTTAAATTGAAACATTGCATCAAACCAGCATAATCATCATCCCCGACAGTAATATGAGCATCGTAGGGATCGCTATAAGGCGCCGGCGGATTACTGGTTTTGGTTTCACCCCAAATTCTAAATTGGTTACCCGAGCCATCAAAAGCCCCAATTTGGCAAACCGAACCGCTGATCTTGCCCCACCATTGATTAACGTTCATAAAATTACAATGACCGCCGTGATCCAAGCCGCTCATCAAACCCATTTGTGAATTGTGAGTGCAAGCCGCCCCGGCATTTTCAACACTAGCAAAAGCCACATTTTTGCCATGAAATAAACCCAAACTGCCAATTTGATCGATCGGCGCGGCCGGATAAAGAGTCAGAGAATACTCACCTTCTTTGATTTGATTAAAATCAATATTGCCATCGACAAAACCGGTATCAATGACTTCCCCATTGGGATTAGCTCGATAGCATTTATTAGTGCTGGCATTGCAATATATTTCGTCGATGACCTGATTGCTAGCCGGATGATAAAGTCTGACAAAATATGAATCGTCAGCATCGACAGCTCCAACATCCTTAATTTTTAAACTCACCGGCACGCAACCGTCATTCATGTCGGTGCGACCATTACAGTCATTGTCCAAACCATCGCCGCAAATTTCGGCCGCGCCGGGATTGATAAATTTATTATTGTCATTACAGTCAGTACCGGCCACGATGTCAGTTGGTGGAGCGGGACTGGCCACAAAACTATCGCCATAACCATCATCGTCAGAATCCTTCATGCAAGATTGGGGGTTACTTTCATGTTCGGCCAAATCGGGGGCGATAAAAGGATTATTATCTCGACAATCAGCCGGGAAGCCGCACCACAAAGCATTATCGCCATCGCCATCAGGCACAAAATCAATCAAGCCGTCGCAGTTATTGTCCAAACCATCGCCGCAAATTTCTACACCACTGTTTTCACTCGGATCATCGCCACAACAATTGGCCTGACCACCAAAACCGTTCCAGGTCCAAGTTAGACCATCATGAGCTACGCAACGTGGCTGACAATCGTCAGCATCGGCACTGGAGCAGTTTTGATCACAAGCATCACCGCCGCCGTTTAGACAACCGGGACTACTCCAAAGCAAACAAGTTGGCGAATCATCGGCCGAAGAATTGTAAGAAACCGTGCGGTCACTATTAACCTGCGTCGGATTGTAATTGTAAGGACAATTGTCAGCCGTAGCAGCCACACCGCCACAAATAAAATCACCATCAGGGTCGTTGGCCGAATTATTGGGACAAACCAAATCGCAAGCCGTACCCAAATCATCATGATCGGGGTCCGCCTGACCACAATACAACGTTACCGGATCATCGGCGTCAAAACTAACACTGTCACCATAATTCCAATCATCGGGTAAAAACGGACAGCAGGCTTGCGGATCATCAAACGGACAACAGTTATCGCCATAGGGCGTTGTACAGCGATTAAGATAACCGTTTGGTTGCAGAGGACAATTATCGGCGGCGTTAGCCACCCCATCATAATCGCTGTCGTTGACGGCAAACCCGGCGAAATTTTCACAAACTGGATTTAAAACTTCTTCATAATCGGCACAATCCCAGAGCGCGTCACTACCACAAGTTAAAGCCGCACCACCGTGCAGCAACTCCATTTGGGCCGTAACTTTGGCTTTATGACCATCACTATTTGGCAATGAAGAATTGTAACGATAGGCGTAAGAGTAAGAAATAGCTGGGCATTGAAAACCGAGATCCTTTTCATCCCAACACGTCGCCGGGTTATAAGGATCAGCGCAACCAACAAACTGATTTATCGGATCAACCGGTAATTTTTGACCCAACTCGTTGGCTAAGGTTGATTGCCAAGACGGCCAAGTGTCAAAAGTTGAACCGGGTACATAACTACCGGCATTGAGACTGGGGAAATTACCATTAGCTAAACGATAACGATCGAGCAAAATCTGCATGTCGTGCAAATCGGCGGCCCGTGTCACGTTGCGAACGATTTTATCTTTGTCGCTATTACAGTAAGATTCTTTGAAACAATCCCCGCCCGGACAATCACGAGCTGCGACTTCACAAATCTGACCGCTCACTAAATCACTCGTCCCGGCCGTGCAGCGCCAACAATCAATATCGGCCGAACAACCAATTGGCTCGCTCAGAGTCACTTCGCGACATTGGCCGTTGTCAGTTTCACTCCACCAACAATCATTATCAACGGCGCAAGCTTGATTGGGTCGGTTACTACAACTGCGCACGACGGCTGAACAAACCCCACCATCTTGGCAATCCGTATCAAAAGAGCAGTTTTTGAGCAAATCATTACTACAAACTTTCACTTCACGCTGCATCAAAGAATTGTCGGCTGTGCCGTGACACAAATTATCCGTTTGGACATTGGCATTGAAGGTCAGGTTGGTCATCAACTGATTGAAAATATTTTGAGTTGTGGCTGTCGATTGATTGGATTGCGAAGCAATAAAAATGCCGGTGTAAATGGTCGAGCCTGACAGGTTGCCGGTGTTGAGATAGTAAGTGTTGTTTTCACGTAAGCCCTTATAACCATCGACGGTGATATCTGATGGATTACCGCTAAAACGTTGAGCATACCAAGCTTTGGCTGATAAATGTTGCGGATTGGTCTCGGCACTAAACAAAATCGCGTCATCAGATTGATCGTGAGTCAACAAGACGTGGCGCAAAATGCCGGTTTGACCAACTGGGATTTGGGCGTTGGCGGCACGTAGGGCCGGCAAATCACCACTCGGGCCGGTCGGGCCGGCGTCACGACAATAATAAGTCGAAAAATTCATGTGCGTACCGGTCTGGAAAATACTCTGATGAGTGTCAGCCGTATCAGCAAAGGGGAAAGTTTCTCGCTCCGGCCAAGGATTTTCACACATCAAAGCTACTAGATCAGCTTGATCCGATAAAGTTTGGCCGAGTTGTTGACCCGAATAATCAGCCGTGATGGTGGCCGCACCAACCACCGCGCCCGAACCATTTTGACCTGTGGCTCGCAAAATTTGACTCGTACCATTTAGCGGCAAACTACTATCAAAATCGGTTATTAAGTTACCAGCATCATTAACGTTCCATTGCCAAGTCCAACTGTATAAATCTGGTACTGATTGGATCAGACGACCATCAACGGTGTGGGCTGAAATATTAAAAGCTTTTTGACCGTCAGGGTCGTTGTCCGGATCTAAACTAATATTCGCCGGAGCAAAGAAATTGGCTTGTTGCGGATCGACGGCCACGTAATTTAATCGACAAACTCCATCACCGGTCGTAAATTGCCAGACATATTCACTGCCCGTTATGACACTGTGAGCAAAAGTCACGCCGGCCCTAGAAGTTAATTGATCAGCCAAGCGGACGCGGACCAAGCGATTGGCCGGTAAAATTTCTTGCAGGTTAAAAATCAAACGCGAGGCCGATCGATCGGGATTGAGATTGTAAGTTTCTTGACCGACCGTACCGCGGATCGGACACCAAGTGTTTTGGCTAAAATTTGGTCCGGGAGCCACCACGCTTTGAGCCAGTCGCCAAGCCGGACCGTAGGGCGTAGCCGATAAGGCCGTACTAACCGATTGATCAAACACTCGAGTAATTTTTTGTTTAAAAGTTGGCCACCACGAAATATCACCGCCGGTTTGCGGACAAGGCGTTGTACCGTTATTGTACTCGACTACAACATTTCCACTAAAACTAGACGGGTTCATCAATTGATCAAAATCAACGTTGATGGCCGTGTTGCGACAAACTCCCGTCGCGCCTGACGGCGGATATGTCGCTTGGACGGTCGGACGCAATTGACAACAACCGCGACTATCAGCGCCAAAAGTATTACCGCCCTTGGCGATACATTCATTTTCACTAAAACCGCAGACGACATTTAGATCAGCCACGCCAGCTTTGGCGTATTCATCCCATAAACAATTGGTATTACCGGGACAGTCGGCGTTGGTTAAGCAAAAAGTATTGAGGCTGTCTTGACACACACCGCCAGCCTTGGCCGTGATGTCGGCATGACCTTTATTTTCTGACTTAGCCACTTGGATCGGACCAGCGGCCAACAACGACGTAGCCGGACCTTCATGTAAACACGAGGCTGAACAACCATCGCCGGTGGCGGTATTACCATCGTCACAATCTTCACCGATTTCCGTCAAAGTATTGCCGCAAACTGGCGTGTCATAACGAG
>CAZFXZ010000024.1:0-10937 GCA_964523165.1 uncultured Gammaproteobacteria bacterium | reverse complement strand
GCTCGGGATGACAAGAGAGGGTCGAATCGGTATGATATTATTCAACAATTGCCAATCAACAACGACCAACTAAATAATGTCCAAAGACTACTACGCCATACTCGGTGTTCAAAAAAACGCCAGCCCTGAAGAAATCAAACAAGCTTTTCGCAAAAAAGCTCACGAGCATCACCCTGATAAAGGCGGTGGTGATGATCTTAAATTTAAAGAAGTCAACGAAGCCTATCAGGTTTTGAAAGATCCGCAAAAGCGTCAACAGTATGATCAATTTGGTAGTGCTTTCAATCAAGCTGGTGGTGGCGCGGGGGGTTTTGATTGGTCTGATTTTGCCCGGTCGCAACAAGGGGCTGGCGGTTTTGGCTTTGAAGATGTCGGTGATTTGGGTGATATTTTTGGTCAGATGTTTGGCTTTGGTGGTGGACAATCACGTACTCGTCGCTCGCGTCGCGGTCAGGATATTAACATTCAGTTGACGATTGATTTTATGACAGCCATGACTGGCGCAGAGCAAACTCTGACTTTAGAAAAAAAGATTATTTGTCGGAATTGTGGCGGCGATGGCGCGCAGCCGGGTAGCAAGATCGTATCGTGCGCGACTTGCGGCGGTCGTGGTCAAATCGAACGTGTTGCTCAGACAATTTTGGGAGCCATACGCACGGCTAGTATTTGTCCGGATTGTCAGGGGGCCGGCCGTCGGGCAGAAAAAATTTGTTCTGATTGTCGAGGCGCTGGCGTCAAAAACGGTCGACAAGAGATAAAAATAAAAATTCCCGCCGGTATCGACAATGGCCAAACGATTAAAATCTCCGGTCAAGGTCAGGCCGGTAGTAATGGTCAGTCAGCCGGAGATTTATTGGTGACTTTTCGTCTACGACCCAGTTTGCAATTTGCTCGGCGCGGTGATGATATTATCACCAAAGAAAAAATTTCTTTTCGCCAAGCCGCTTTGGGTGACAAAATAGAAGTCCAAACCGTTAATGGTTTATATAAATTAAAAATTCCGGCCGGCACGCAAAATGGCAAAGTTTTCAAAATTTCCGGTCAGGGTGCGCCTCGTTTGGGTCGACCGAGTCGGGGGGATCATTTGGTGGAAATTATCGTCATGACGCCGATTAAATTATCTCGGGCGCAAAAAAAAGCCCTAGAAGAACTGGACTAAACTGTTAATTTTTCAGCAGTTTTGATTTTTTATCAAGTATGCTACAATCGACTGGCTATGTCAGTCAGTCTTTATCGTAAATACCGCCCGCAAACCTTTGAGCAAATAGTTGGGCAAAATCACGTCAAAATCACTCTGCAAAATGAAATTAAGCGCGGCACGATTGCTCACGCTTATCTTTTTTGTGGTCCGCGAGGTATCGGCAAGACCACTTCAGCTCGTTTGGTAGCCAAAGCTATCAACTGTACTGGTCGCAGCCAAGATTCATCGGAGCCGTGTGAAAAATGTCAAAACTGTACTGACACCACGGCCGGTAAGTCTTTGGATGTCATGGAGATTGACGCCGCCAGTCATACCGGCGTTGATAATGTGCGTAGTGAAATCATCGACAGTGCCCGTTTTACACCACACAATTCCAAATACAAAGTTTTTATCATCGACGAAGTCCACATGCTGTCAACGTCGGCTTTTAATGCTTTGTTGAAAATCCTCGAAGAACCGCCGGCTCACGTGGTATTTATTTTGGCCACGACCGAAAGTCACAAAATCCCGGCCACGATCATTTCACGTTGTCAGCGTTTTGATTTTCGTCGGGTTAATTTTTCTGACATTGTTAATCATTTGTCGATGATCGCCAGTGCCGAAAAAGTCCACTGCGACAAAGAAGTTTTGGAATTAATCGCTCGACGCAGTGAAGGTTATTTGCGTGATGCGGTGAGTTTGTTAAATCAAGTTTTGTCGTTGGGTGAGAAAAAAATCGGCTTGGCTGAAGTTGAGCTAGTCTTGCCGCAATCAAACAGCGGTGAAGTTTTTGCCTTCGCTCAAAGTTTGGCTAATGATGATATGACGACGGCTGTCCGTCAGCTCAATAGTTTGGCTGATGCCGGAGTAAATATGGAACAATTTGCCAACGACGTGGTGGAATTTTTTCGTCGCTTACTGCTGAGTAAAATTCACAATTCTTTGGATCAATTTGCCGCTGATAGTACTTTGACCGACGAAGATAAACTATCTAAACTTCTTAGCCAAATAAATTTAGATTGGGTTTTATTAGTTATTGATACTTTTTTGGATAAAGCTCAATATGTCAAAAAAAGTGCCATCCCGCAGTTGCCATTAGAATTAGCGGTAGTAAAAATTTGCAGTCAGCGCTCTGCGGTCGTAGATCAAAAATTGGACGCTGCTAAGCCAGAAAAAAAAGAAGAGAAGGGGGGAAGGAGGGGGGAAGAGAAGGAAGAAGAGAAAGGGGAAGAAAAAAAAGAAGATGAAGAAAAAAAGATAACGGTTGAAAAAACCGCAGAAAAGAAAAATCCGGCCAATCTGGAAGAAATTAATAAAATTTGGCCCAAATTAATTTTGGCTTTGAGCGACAGCAATCATTCTTTGGCTTTGACGCTAAAAATTGGTCAGCCCTTAACATTGGTTGACGATCAGTTGACGATTGGCTTTGCTTATGGTTTTCATCAAGAGCGCGTCAGTGAGGATCGCAACGCCACAGTCATCGAAAAAGTTTTAGCCGATTTATTGGGTAAAAATTTACAGGTCAAGGCAATTGTTAGCGATGCCGTAGCTCGAGAAATTGAAGAAGACGATCGTCTTGATCCGCAATTGGGTCAAGTTTTAGAAGCTCTGGGTGGCGAATTAGTTAGCTCTTAAGGCTTGATTTTTTTGGTTTTATTGAGTAATCTGTGGCTATTAATCGTTCGGGGATCGTCTAATGGCCCGCCCGCAACGCCTGAGCGTAGCGATGGCGGGCGAGAGTGTTAGTTGTAAAAAAGAGGCTGTTCGTAGGATTTTAAAGTTTGTGATTATTCGGGGATCGTCTAATGGTAGGACAGCGGATTCTGGCTCCGCTAATCTAGGTTCAAATCCTAGTCCCCGAGCCAGACACGCCGTCGGGCGTTTTTTTGTTTGACGGGTTTTGTGGGGTTGTGCTACTATATCCCCATAGGGGGGATATAGTGATAATTTAATTAAAACTTTATGGACAAAAGAAAAAAAATTACGACCAAAGATCGGGCTTTGCATCGCATCAAAATTATTCAAGGCCATCTAACGTCGGTCGAAAAAATGCTAATCGATGGGACTTACTGCTTAGATGTTGTTCATCAATCTCGGGCTATTCAAAAAGCTTTAAAGCAATTGGATTTATTGATCATCGAAAATCATTTAAAAACCTGCGTCGTCGATCAAATCCTTAAAAAACAAGAAAAACGCACAATTGAAGAATTGCTAAAATTATTTGAATATAAATAAAATTTTATGTCCGACCAAAAAGAGATGAAATTGTATGTCGCCGGCTTACATTGTTCATCTTGTGAAATATTGATTGAAAAAAAGTTGTTGCAAGATAGCAGGATTGCGGCTGTTGATGTGACTCGGGCCGATGGCAGCGTCAATATTGTTCTAACCGGCCAACAAAAACCAACTCCAGACGAGCTCAATCTCCAGTTTAAAGATTTGGACTATAGATTTGCTTATCAACCAACCGCATCTTCGACGGTTAAAAAACCGATTTTTCTCAAAGTTGTTTTGACTGCTTTAATTTTTTTGGTTTTGTTTTTTATCTTGGATAAATTGCAATTTGGACGTTTGGTCTCGGTGGATAGCAAATCATCGCTAGGAGCCTTTTGGTTTTTGGGTCTGGTGGCTGGTTTATCAAGCTGTGCCGCTTTGGTTGGTGGATTGTTGTTGTCGTTAGTCAAACAATGGCATGAAATTTATATTGATAGTGACAAGCCTAATCAAAAAGCTCAGCCGCATATTTTATTTCACATTGGTCGTTTGGCGGCGTTTTTTGTCGGTGGTGGTATCTTGGGACTGATTGGTGATCAAATTTCTTTGGCCAACAGCACGGTTTATTCAGTCTTCATTATCGTTATTTCTATTATCATGTTGATATTGGCCCTGCAAATGTTGGAAATTTCTTGGGCCCAAAAAATAAGAATTTCTTTACCCAAGTCAATTGTCCGACTAGCCGCCGACCCCCAAGCTCTGAGCGGTAAATATGTACCATTTTTGATTGGGGCTTTGACGTTTATTTTGCCCTGCGGCTTTACTTTAGTTGCCCAAAGTGTGGCTCTAACTACTGGTAGTTTTTGGGTCGGTGGACTGGTGATGCTGGCTTTTGCTTTGGGGACGCTGCCGGTGTTGCTGACTATTAGTTGGACCGGTTTACAATTTACCAAAAAACCGGCCGCTACAGCTAAGTTTTCGCACGTCGCTGGTTTGATAATAATTTTCTTTGTTTTATATAACATTAATGGCCAACTTAATGTTTTTGGTTATCCGAGTTTGAGTGACATTAATTTTATTAATAAGCCGGTAACGTCTTTGTATAGCGACAATCAAGATGTTGATCCTCAGCAAACCATAACTTTGATCGCTCGCGGTTTTGAATACTTACCGACCACCCCGACGACCCTTAAAGCTGGTCGGCCGACAAAATTGATCGTCGACAATCAAGGTATTAGCGGTTGTGGTTCCTATGTGGCGGCTCGAGGTTTGTTTGGTGGTTATGTGGCCTTAAAGCCGGGTAAAAATATTATTGATTTAGGTAATCCCAAGGCGGGGAGTTATAAAATAACTTGTTCAATGGGCATGGTGCCGCCCGTCACCGTAACTTTTAAATAAAAATTTATGATCAAAAAAGTTTTACCGGTCGTTGGATTGCACTGCGCTTCGTGTAAAAATTTATTGGAAACTGTCGTTGCTGAAGTGCCCGGCGTACATAAAGTCCATGTTAATTATGCGGCCGAAAAAATGACAGTGGAATTTGATGAACAAAAAGTCACGGTTGATGATTTAAAAAAATCTGTTAGTAGTGCTGGGGCTTATCAACTCGTAGACCAAGGTCATCATCATGGTCTGAATTTAAAAAAACAAGAATATCTAAAATTGCGACGGACGGTTTGGTGGGTAGGCGTTGCGGCCTTGCCGTTTTTTTGGTCGATGATAGAAATGGCGTTTATGCCTTCAGCTCGACGGGATAGCCTAGTGATGTTGTCGGCCAATTATGGTCTGGATCTGTGGTGGGTGGCGCAGTTTATATTGGCCACGATTATTTTGTTTGGCGGCGGTCGGATATTTTTTGCCAGCGCCGGCCGGGCTTTGAAAATCGGGACGGCCAACATGGATACTTTGATCGCCTTGGGGACTTTTACGGCTTGGTTTTTTTCGACCGTCGTGACTTTTTACCCTCAAATTTTTGGGACTTTAGAAGTAAGTGTTTTTTATGAAGCGGCGGTATTTATAACTTTTTTTATTTTGCTCGGCCGATTGTTGGAAGCACGAGCTAAAAGTCGGGCCAACGACGCTATCAAAAAACTCTTAGCTTTACAGGCCAAAGAAGCGACGATCATCAAAGATGGTCGAGAAGTGAAGGTCTCGATCGATCAAGTGCAGATCGGCGATATTATTTTGGTCCGACCGGGAGAAAAAATCCCCGTCGATGGTATGATCATCGAGGGCTTTAGTACGTTGGACGAATCAATGTTGACCGGTGAATCTTTGCCGATTGATAAAACTGTTGGTCAAAAAGTCAGCGGGGCGACGATCAACCTAACTGGCAGTTTTAAGTTTCGAGCCGAGAAAATTGGGGCTGATACTATGTTGGCCAACATTATTCGTTTGGTCGAAGAAGCTCAAGGTACGACGGCGCCAATCCAACGCCAAGCCGATGCTATAGCCAAAATTTTTGTGCCGACCGTCATTATGATCGCCAGCTTGGCTTTATTATTTTGGTTTTTTATCGCGCCACAGTTGGGTTTGGTGACAACTGACATGCCGAGCGGACAATTGGCGGTTTATATCGCGGCCACCGTCCTGATCATTGCTTGTCCTTGCGCTTTGGGTTTGGCCACGCCGACAGCGGTGATGGTCGGGACCGGTCAAGCGGCTCGTCGCGGAATTTTGATTAAAGATGCCGCCGCCTTAGAACGTGCCCAAAAAATAAAAGTCATTATTTTTGATAAAACCGGCACCTTGACTCAAGGTCGTCCGGCCGTGACTGATTTTATCGCGCTAGAATCTCAAGAGGCCGAACAAATTTTATCTCAAGCTTTGACGGTCGAAACTTTATCCGAGCATCCTTTGTCGCGAGCTATTGTCAACTATGCTCAAGCTCATCAGGCTACGTCGGGGCTGGCACAAGATTTTTATAACCACCAAGGTCGGGGCGTGTCGGCAACGGTGGCCGGACAAAATATCATGATCGGCAACAAACGCTTAGCTCATGACAATGGTTTGGTCATTGATGAAAAAATCGCTGAACGCATTATGCTTTTGGAAAAACAAGCCAAGACTGTTGTGAGTATGTTTAGAAACAAAAAACTAGTGGCTATTTTCGCCTTAGCTGATGTGGTCAAGGATAGTTCAGCCGTAGCCATAAAAAAATTAAAACAATTTGGCTTGCAAATAGTCATGCTGACCGGTGACAATCAAACTACAGCCGAAGCCATTGCCGATCAGTTGGGTATTGATGAAGTGGTGGCCAATGTTTTGCCGGCCGATAAGGTTGCAGTTGTCCAAAAGTGGCAAAAAACATCAGGGGGTTGGGTGGCGATGGTTGGTGATGGTATCAATGACGCGCCGGCGTTAGCTAAGGCGGATGTGGGTATTGCTATGGGCACGGGTACCGATATAGCTATGGAAACTGGCGATGTGATTTTAGTCAAAGGTAGTTTGGATAAAGTAGTTGAAACTATTGAATTGTCACGTCGCACGGTCAAAATAATTAAGCAAAATTTGGCTTGGGCTTTTGGTTATAATATTTTGGCCATCCCGTTAGCGGCCGGTGTTTTGTATCCAAGTTTTGGTCTGTTGCTGTCGCCGATCGTGGCTAGCGCGGCTATGGCCTTTAGTTCGATCTCGGTCGTTTTGAATAGCTTGCGGTTAAAGAAATAAACTTCGCGTTTTTTTGCCCAATTTTGGCTATTGGGCTTTTTTTGTTATAATCAAAAAATATTATGTTGACTAAAGCTCAAGAAAAATTAATTACTTCACTGCAAAACAAAAAAGCCCGTCAGGCTAGCGGACTGTGTTTGGTTGAGGGTAAAAAAGTCGTCGAGATGGCTGGTAGGTTTGTTGATTTTGTTTTTACTGCTAAAGATATTAAAAATTTCAAAAAATTAGTCACGACCGAAACACCGCAAGATACTGCCGCTGTGGCCAAAATACCTCAGTGGTCAGACAAAGATATTTTAGCCAAAAAAATCATCGTGGTTTTGGACGGCGTCCAAGATCCGGGTAACGTCGGAGCGATTTTGAGATTATGTTTAGGTTTTAGTGCCAGTTTGGTTTTGGTTGAGTCGGCCGATCCGACCGCGCCCAAAGTTGTACGTTCATCGGTTGGGGCGTTGTTTGCCGTACCTTGGCAAGAAATCAAGAGAAGCGATATAACCTCATGGCTAAAAAAAATCAATCGGCCAATTTATCGTTTAGAAAAACGCTCCGGCGCTAAAGAGTTAAAAACTATTAACTCGCGACCATTAGTTTTATTAGCCGGCTCGGAAGGTAGCGGCATAAAATTAGCAGTCGCTGGTCAATCGGTTTTCATTGCCCATGACAAAAAACTAGAATCTCTGAATGTCAGCCAGGCCGTGGCCATTGCTTTATATCATTTGAAATAAAATTTTTTAATAATCAACATAATTATGAAGAAACTTTTAGCGGGCCTAATTATCTTAATCATCATCGTCGGTGGAGCGTGGTTTTATTACCAAAATCAAGCAACTGACAAAGACTCGATCGACAAAACTATTGAAGAAAGTCCGGCCAGCCAAGAAAATGAAGAAAATGGTGACGAGGTTAAAGAAAATGTGGTGGCAGATGATGATGCCACAACTTCAACCACAGCCACCTCGACTACAACCACCTCGGTCACAACCACCCCAGACAATTTGACTCAAGATGCTTTGACCATGGCGGTGGTGGCCAAACACAACAGCACTAGTAGTTGTTACAGTGTCATCAATGGCACGGTTTATGATTTGACTTCATGGATCGGCAGTCATCCGGGTGGTGGGCAAGCCATTTTGGGTCTGTGTGGTAAAGATGGCAGCGCGGCTTTTAACGCTCAGCATGGTGGCCAATCCCGTCAAGAAAACACGTTAAAAGGTTTTGCTATTGGTCCATTAGTGAAGTAAATAATAAAAAATAAATAATAAGAAAAGGCTTATCATGAAAGATAAGCCTTTTTTGCCGTTAGGCCGGTGGGTTGAAGTTTAGACCCGTTTGCAAGACAGTCGTGATGACGTCTATTAGCCGGAGCAACATCTGCTCGACGGCGACAAACAGATCACTCAAGAAAAACTTGAGTACGATCAACCCCAGGGCCAGCGATAAAGCACCGCGCATATCCCTGGATTATGATTTAATCCAGAAAAGGCGGATGACTCCATTGGGGGACTAGTCCCAACTCTCGCCGACCCGTATTTTTCCCTCCTGGCCCCAATCCAGCGACTCGGGCCAGAAGAGAAAAATTGTTATCAAAGAGCGACATATTTTTATATCTTATTATATTCTTTTTGTCAACGTCGTTTTATTTTATTGAAAAATCATTTATAATTAACCCTCTAGCCTTAATTATTTTTTATGTCAGAAATCAAGCATCGCGTCATTATTATCGGTAGCGGACCGGCCGGACTAACGGCTGCTTTGTACGCTTCACGGGCCAATCTTTCACCATTAGTCATCGCCGGTCGCGAGCCGGGGGGACAGTTGATGTTGACTTCACTGGTCGAAAATTGGCCGGGGACTAAAGATGGCATCATGGGTCCGGAATTAATGACCAACATGATCGATCAGGCCAAAAAGTTTGGCGGACAAATAATTTTTGATGTAGTCAGTAAAGTGGATTTTTCCACTCAGCCATTAAAAGTTTTTGTCGGTGAAAATATTTATGAAACGCCAGCCGTTATTATTACCACTGGCGCGGCGGCTGTTTGGCTTGGTTTACCCGGCGAAAAAGAATTGATTGGTAAGGGTGTGTCATCGTGTGCCAATTGCGATGCGGCTTTTTTCAAAGATAAAGTCACGGCTGTCGTCGGCGGTGGCGATGCGGCCTGTGAGGAAGCTTTGGCCCTCACCAAATTTGCCAAATCGGTTGACGTTTATGTCCGGGCTGATAGTTTCAAAGCCAGTAAAATCATGACTGAGCGAGTTTTGAGTCATGAAAAAATCACTGTCCACTTCAATACCGAAATAAAAAAACTTCTGGGCACTGATAAGTTAACCGGAGTAGTAATTGTCGATAATAAAACTAATCAAGAGCAAGAAGTGGCCATAGAGGGCTTGTTTGTAGCGATCGGTCATCGGCCGGCGACTGATATTTTTAATGGTCAAGTTGAGTTAGATCAAAAAGGTTTCGTCAAAAAGCTTGATAATATGAAAACTTCGGTGCCGGGTGTCTTTGTAGCCGGTGATGTGGCTGACTATCGTTATCGTCAAGCCATTACGGCGGCCGGAGATGGTTGTCGCGCGGCCCTAGAAGCTGAGTGGTATCTGGAAAAACGTCACTAAAATCATTGCCGAGCGCTTAGGTGATTTGCTATACTACAGCTATGTTTAAAACTTGGCCAGTTATGACTTTGGGTTCGGCCACGCGCGACATCATGGTTGCTGATGATCAGGGTTTTGTGATTGATCAGCCGGGCAATGTCGAAGTACCGCGACTCTTGGCTTATGAGTATGGCACTAAAGTCCAAATCAAAAAACCGAAATTTGTTTTTGGTGGCGGCGGGATGAACGCAGCCGTTAATTTGGCCGGCTTGGGATTTAAAGTCGCGCCATTATTATCTGTCGGTCATGACGAAATTGGCCGCGAGATTATCGGTACGCTACATAATCAAAACATCACGACCGATTTTGTCCAAAAATCATCAGTCAATCCGACTAGTTTTTCCTTTATTATCACGACTACGACCGATCATGAACACGTAGCTTTTTATTATGCCGGAGCTAATCGTGATTTACGTCTTGATCCTAAATTAACAGCCATCGCCAAAGCGCCGCTGATTTATATCGCGCCGTTAGCCAGTGATCAGTGGTCGAAAATTTTACAAATTATTCAAACTACAGCTCGAGGTAAAATTGTTTTCAATCCGGGTAGTCGCCAACTATCCGCCGGCCTAAAAACTTTGCGACCATTTTTGTCTAAAGTTGATTTGTTATCGATTAATCACGATGAAGCTATTACTTTAGCTTTATCAAGTGGCAAAAAATTATCCGATCGTCAGTTGTCGGATGCCAAATTTTTAGCCAAGTTTTTACAAAGCTATGGCCCACGTTTAGTCGTCGTGACTTTGGGTAAAAATGGCTCCGTACTTTTTGATGGCCAAAAGTTTTATAATCATCGACCAAAAATTGATCAAAAGAAAGTTAAAAATACCACCGGTGTCGGCGATTGTTTCACTTCGACTTTAGCGGCCAGTTATTTTTTAAAAAAATACAGTTTGGAAAAATCTTTGCGATTGGCCAGCAAAAACGCCACGGCCGTGTCTCGGCAGCCCGGCGCTCAAGCCGGTTTACTTTCCGCTCGGCAGCTTTTTAATTAACAGCCGATGATTAATCGGATTTTTACCAGTCAGTCCAAAAATATTACCTCGGCGGCGATCATCATCGGCGCCGCGGCTTTTACTTCCAGAGTTTTGGGAGTTTTGCGCGATCGGATTTTGGCTGGCCAATTTGGCGCTGATCAAACTCTGGACATTTATTACGCGGCTTTTCGTTTGCCGGATTTGGTTTATAATTTTTTGATCGTCGGCGCCTTGTCAGCCGG
>CAZFXZ010000023.1:0-10975 GCA_964523165.1 uncultured Gammaproteobacteria bacterium | reverse complement strand
TGCGTTTTTACGATAAAAAGCAAGGCCAAAATTAAAATCTATGAAAATCACCCTTCGACAATTGATTGGTTTGCCGGTCATGACTCGTCTGGGACAAACTCTGGGGACAGTCGGCGATGTTGATATTGATGTCGACAGCAGTCAAATTGTTTCCTACCAAGTTAGGACGGTTTTTTCCTTAAAAACTTTGTTTAAAAAAAATCTCTTACTGATCAATCCGACCCAAGTCATTTCTCTCGATGATAAAAAAATGATTGTCGAAGACAATCTGACAACCGATCTGGCGACTGACAATATTGTCAAACAGCCCGCCTTGAATGTTGAATTGGATTAATTTTATGGCCAAAACGCCATTACATCAGGCAATTTTACAAACAGTTGCTTACTTTGCGGTTTTTAATCAACCGTTGAGTAATTTGGAAATCTGTCAGTTTTTATGGTGGCCGGCAGCAGCCAAAATTGATCAGTATGTAATATTAATGGCCGTGAATGAACTTTTACAAGCCGGAGAAATATCTTGCCATCAAGGACTTTATGGTCCGCCCGGTCTTGATTGGAGCGCTCAACGTCTGGCCAAAACCAATACCACTGAAAAGAAATTTTTGAAAGTAAAAAAAATTGGCCGACTATTAGCTTTATTGCCAGAGGTGGAAATGTTGGCCGTGACCAATAGATTGGCTTTTGGCAATGTTGATGAAAATAGTGATATTGACTTGTTTGTCGTGGCTAAGTCTGACCGAGCTTGGACCACTAGATTTTTTTGTCTGCTTCTTTTAAAAATTTTCAGACTCCGCCCGACGACTAAAAAACAACAAGATAAATTTTGTTTAAGCTTTTTTGTCGATCGCGACCATCTCGATATCAGTAGTTTGCCTGATAACAGTGAAAGGCACTTGGTTTATTTAGCCGCCCAGCTTTATCCGGTTTACGGTCAAAGTGTTTATGATCAATTTGTCGCTCAAAACCAATGGATAAAAAATTATTTGCCATTTTATGAAGGCGTGGTTGCTCATCAGCGTCGTTTGATAAAATTATCTTGGCCAGAAAAAATCATTAAAAGCATTCTAGCCGGTCTGTTTGGTTGGTCGATGGTCGAAAAGATGTTAACTGTTTGGCAAATGAAAATTTTGCCCAATAGTTTGCGTCAACAAATCAATCAACACCCTGGCGTGGTCATCCGGCCGGGCATCATAAAATTGATCAACAAAACTTCCGACGATCGTCGGCATGAATATCAACAAAAATTTCTTAACTTTATAAAATATGATGCGTAAAATAATCGAGTACGTCACTTACGTTTTAATTTTTTTATTGCCATGGCAAGCTAGGCTGATCAGCGCCCAAGGTTGGGTCGGGGAATATAGTATTTTAAGTTTATACGCTTGGGAAATTTTGTGGCTGATGGTAGTCGTTTTGGCCTTGGGATTTTTTTGGTCCAAGCGCCAAGAAATTACTTGGCAAAGTCCCAAACAAATTTTTAGTTGGCCAAACGCTTGGTTGATAGCCATGACTGGTTTGGCGATTTGGTCTTTTTTGTCGATATTTTGGGCCCTAGATACTGATATCGCTTGGCAAAAAAACACTTGGCTAGTTGAAGGTTTGGTGTTGCTGGCTTTAATCATTGCTTTTACTCGACGTTATGTAGTGGCTATAGTTTTGTCGCTGATGACGGTTTTGCAAAGCGCTTTGGCTTTGTGGCAATTTTTTGGTCAAAAAGTTTGGGCCAGTAAATGGCTAGGTATGGCCAGCCAGACGCCCGATATTTTAGGTACGTCAGTAATCGAAGTTTCTGATCAGCGTTGGTTGCGAGCTTACGGCAGTTTGTCACACCCCAATATGTTGGCGGCTTTTTTGGTCGTTGGTGTAGCGGCGATTTTATATTTATTAAATATCGCGCAAAAAGTTTGGCAGAAAATAATTTTAATCATCGCCCTGCTGTTGACGGTCAGTGGTTTGGTAGTTAGCTTTTCACGGGCCGGTTGGCTAGCGGCGATAATTATTATTATTGGTTATTGGTGGCAAAATCGCCGCGGTCGGCAAACTTATATTGTTTTAGGTTTCGTGGCGGTTTGTTTAGCCGTTTTGACTTGGCAGCAACAGCCCTTGATTTTTAATCGTCTGATCAGCCAACAACGTTTAGAAATAAAATCTTATCAAGAACGTCTGGCTGGTTATGGTGAAAGCTGGCAAGTGATAAAGTTTGCCCCGCTGTTGGGTGTTGGTAATGGTAATTACAGTTTGGCGGTTTATAAAAATATTGACGATACTCGACCAATGTATGCTTATCAGCCAGTGCACAATGTCTTGGCTTTGATCTGGGCCGAGCTGGGGGCGGTCGGTTTATTATTAGCTATTTTGTTATTTGTTAATTTATTATATTACAGCGATAATAAATTTTTAATTATCGCCATTGCCGTCATGATGATGCTCGATCATTTTTGGTGGAGTATGTTTAGCGGGGGAATGTTGTGGTGGGCGATAGTCGCTTGGACGCTAAAAATAAAAAAACAGATCGTAGTTTGATCTGTTAAAATCTCGAAGTGATGGCGAAGAGGACGGCGCCGACGGTCAGCAGGCCGCCACAGACGCCGAAATGACGCGACCGCTGGCTATGGGTCAGGCCGATGAAGCCGACCGCGGCCAGGATCAGTGAACCGATTTGAATGTACGGGATGACCATGTTCGCCTCCTTAATGATCATCGGGTTGATGATAAAAACTAACATCGTTACATAAAAATGTCAAGAGGATTTTTTATTTATCAAAAAGTCTTGACATAGCCTTAGACGATAATGTAAGATAGCACTACTTAGCACTCTTGATATTAGAGTGCCAATCTCTAAAAATTAATTTTTAAATAATCTTATGTCATTAAAACCACTTCATGACAATGTTATTATCAAGCCCTTGGCTAAAGAACAAACTACGGCTAGTGGCATTGTTTTGCCCGATACGCTAGATAAAGAAAAGCCCGAGCAAGGTGAAGTTATCGCCGTTGGTCCAGGCAAGGTGGGTAAAGATGGCGGTCGTGTGGCTATGTCAGTTACTGTCGGTCAAAAAGTCATGTTCAAAAAATACGCCCCCGATGAAATCAAAGTCGACGGCCAAGAATTATTTGTCGTGGCCGAAAGCGACATCATTGCGGTTGTCGAATAATTAATTTAATTTTTTTCTTTATGGCTAAACAAATCTTATTTGATCAAGACGCTCGCGCCGCTATCAAGCGCGGCGTTGATAAGCTGGCTAATACAGTTAAGGTTTCTTTGGGACCGCGCGGCCGCAATGTCGTTTTGGATCGCGGTTTTGGCGCGCCGACGATCACTAACGATGGCGTGACGATTGCTAAAGAAATTGAGTTAGAAGATAAATTTGAAAATATTGGCGCCGAGTTGATCAAAGAAGTTGCTTCCAAAACCAACGATGTGGCCGGCGACGGCACAACCACGGCCACGATTTTGGCTCAAGCCATGATTGCCGAAGGTTTAAAAAATGTTACGGCCGGGGCCAATCCGATTGCTTTGCGTCATGGTTTGGAAAAGGGCGTGGCCGCCATTGTTGAAGAATTGAAAAAATTGTCTAAACCGGTAGCTGGTAAAGATGAAATCGCTCAAGTCGCTTCGATCTCGGCCAATAGTGAAGAAATCGGCGCGGTCATTGCCGAGGCTATGGAACAAGTTGGCCAAGATGGTGTTATCACGGTCGAAGAGTCACAAACTTTTGGCATTACTAAAGAGGTTGTCGAGGGCATGCAATTTGATAAGGGCTATGTTTCACCCTACATGGTGACTAATGCCGAGACGATGAAAGCAGAATATAGCGAAGCCAGCATTTTGATCACTGATCAAAAGATTTCGGCTTTGAGTGAAATCTTGCCTTTACTAGAAAAAATCGCTCAGGCCGGCAAAAAAGAATTGGTGATTATCGCCGATGAAGTCGAAGGTGAAGCTTTGGCGACTTTTATCGTCAACAAACTTCGTGGGACATTTAATATTTTAGCCGTCAAAGCTCCGGGCTTTGGTGATCGTCGCAAAGACATGTTGCGCGATATCGCCGTTTTGACCGGCGGGCGCTTGATTTCCGAAGAGTTGGGCTTAAAGTTAGAAAATGTCACGCCTCAAGATTTGGGTAGCGCCGATAAAGTTATTTCGACCAAAGACAATACGACGATCGTTGGCGGTAAAGGCGACAAAAAAGAAATTGATGAACGCGTCAATGCTTTGCGAGCTGAATTAGAGCGTGCCGAATCTGATTTTGACAAAGAAAAATTACAAGAAAGAATGGCAAAATTGGTCGGCGGTGTGGCGGTTATTAAAGTTGGTGCGGCGACCGAAACAGAGATGAAAGAAATTAAATTTAAAGTTGAAGACGCCCTCAATGCTACCAAGGCTGCCGTCGGGGAAGGTATTGTGCCGGGTGGTGGGGTGGCTTTGATCCGCGCCTTACCAGCTCTGGATAATATCAAACTAGAAGGTGAAGAAAAAATTGGCTTAAACATTTTACGCAAAGCCTTAGAAGAACCTCTGCGTCAGATCGCGCAAAATGCCGGTCAAGATGGCTCAGTCATCGTTGAAGAGGTCAAAAAACAAACCGGCAGTCAGGGTTATAATGCCGGCACGAATGTTTATGAAGATTTGCTAGCCGCTGGTGTGGTTGATCCAGCCAAGGTCACGCGCTCAGCTTTGCAAAATGCCGCTTCGATCGCCGTCTTGTTCATCACGACTGAAGCAGTTGTGACCGATTTGCCGGACAAGAAAAATGATCATGGCCATGGTTTACCAAGTGGTATGGGAATGGGTGGCATGGACATGGGCATGTAAAAAATAATTAGTTTTTTATCAAAGGGTCGCCGATCGGCGGCCCTTTGTGATATTATAGCCTTATGAAGAAATTTCATTGGCTGATTTTAATCGCCATCGTTGTCATCGGAGGTTTGTTGTATGCAAAAAATCTAAATGATTTTTTCGTTTCCGACGATTTTGACTGGCTATATTTAACCGCCACGCGCAGTCAAAATTTATGGCAATATTTGACGACCAATTATTATGGTCAGCAAGGTTTGGGTGGGTCATATCGGCCGATGTTTAATTGGTTATTTGCTTTTGATTATGCTGTCTGGGGTCTAAATCCCGTTGGCTATCATTTAAGTAACCTGATTTTTCATCTGGCTAATATTTTTTTACTTTATTTTTTGATCAAAAAGATTTTCCAGAGTGAAAAATTGGCTGTGGCGGCCAGTGGCTTGTTTGCCTTATTGCCGTGTCATAGCGAAGCCGTGATTTGGATCGCCGCCCGCGGTGACGTAGTCGTGACTTTCTTCTTTTTACTGACGTGGTTGCTGTATGAGGCGAGTGATAAAACGCGCTGGCTGTTTTACTTGTCGTTGCCGATTTTTGTCCTAGCTTTATTGACTAAAGAAATGGCCGTAGTTTGGCCGTTGATCGTCGTAGTCAGCAATTATCTGCAGAAAAAAAAGTTTGATTGGCGAATACTCTGGTATGTTTTGATGGTCGTAGGCTTTTTTGTCGCTCGTTATTTAGCCATTGGACTAACAGCCGGATATTATGCGGATAACACTTTTCAATTTAGTTGGCGTCGCATTGTCTTGATGCTCCTCAATTTGACCACCGACACGTTTTTATTTTTTGAAACGCGACTGGCAGTCCGAGATTGGCTGTGGGACAATCGTTGGCTGGCGTTGTTGTCAGTCGTGATCATCTTGACGACTGTCTGGTGGCTGTTCAAAAAAGTTCGGTCGGAAATTTTTGGCTGGATAACTATTTGGCTGATCATGACCTTGCCGTTGTGGAGCTTGATCTTTGGTATAAACAACGATGAAGGAGAGCGTTATCAGTATTTGCCATCAGTCGCCGTGGTGGTAATTTTATCTTTATTAGTGAGAGAAATTTATCGTCTTTGGCGACCAATTGGTTATTTCAGTCTAATTGGTTTAATGCTTTATTTTGGCTATTTTAGTTGGCAAAAAAATTTAGCTTGGCAGGCGGCGGCTACATCATCAGTCGCGGTTTTGCAAGACTTTTCCAGCCAAGTCAATTTATCACAAACCCAACATGTTTGGCTGATAAACTTACCCGATACTTATCGCGGCGCTCAAGTATTGCGCAACGGTTTTGACGAAGCACTAAATCTTTTTTATCCCGACAATCAGGTTAGTGTTGAACGTTTACCGGTTTGGTGGCTAGATATCAATAGCCCGATCACGGCTACAATTACTGCCGACCAAGACGGCTATTTTTTGACGGCGTCTGACTATCTCTTTACTGGTCCGGCTCGCCATGAAACGAAAGATTATTATACTGAATTATGGGGCTATAATTATAACAACTACACGTCCAAGCAAGTGAAATTTTTTATCAAAAACCCACCCGATGCCTTGTTGATTTTTGATGGGCGGAAGTTGCAAAATGTGCTATACTAAAGGTCACTTATGAGCGAGCAAGAAAGAAATTTTTGGCAAGAAGACGATTTGGCCCGCGATGTGCGAGCCTATCTGTCGGCGTTGTCTCGACCCTTGGGTTGGAGTCTAGTTTTGATTTTGATTTTATATATTATTAGCACGTTAAGTTTTTTGGAGTGGACATTGGATTGGCTCAACAATTTTACTTGGTTGATCAAAGTCGGGGCCCTGCTCTGGGCGGTTTGGCGGATCAAAGATTGGAGTCGAGGACAGATTGGTCACGGAGCTTTGGTCGGGGTGTTGTTGGGCGCAATTTTGGGTCTGGCCTCAGCTTTGTTTAAAGTCTTGTGGTTTTTTAATTACTGGTTGTTGATCAACCTAGCTGTCGAGCCGATACTGACCGCGGCCATCGGTGGCTTGGTCGGATTAGTCTTTTTGAAAATTTTAAAAATAAAAAATAATATCACAGTAGAACGTTCGACCTCGGTCGACAAAACTACTGATAAAAAATAAAATATGCCAGTCAAAAAAACAAAAACGTCCAAAAAAAATCAAGTCATGGCCAAAGTTAAAATTGGTGATGAGGAGTTGAAGATCACGGAAAATCGTTTAGCGGCCGCTTTGAGCTATGTTTGGGTTTTGTGTCTTTTGCCGCTTTTGGGACAACGTCATGACAAATTTGTCCAAGCGCACGCCAAGCAAGGTCTAGTTTTATTTTTGGTCGAATTAGTTGGCATGTTATTTTTTTGGGTGCCGCTGTTTGGTCAATTACTCTTTTTGGCTTTAGTCGGATTGTCCGTGGTCGGTATTTACAAAGCTCTAGCTGGCAAAACTTGGACTATGCCGATCTTGGGTCGTTACGCTGACGACATTAAGTTTTAGTAAAATATGGCCAAGAGGACAAAAATCGTCTGCACAATCGGGCCGGCTTCGGAAAGCCCGACCGTTTTGACTGAATTGTTAAAAGCCGGGATGAATGTGGCCCGGCTCAATTTTTCTCACGGCAGCTATGACAATCATCGTCTATTGATCAAAAATATTCGCGCCGCCGCCCTCAAGGTCAAAAAACCGGTGGCGATCTTGCAAGATTTGCAAGGTCCGCGGATTCGTTTGGGGATTTTTGACGGTGAAATAGACTTAAAACGCGGAGCGAAAATAATTTTAGTTTCTCAAAGCGTCTTCAAAAAATCCAGCAAAAAAACGACTTGTTTGCCGGTCCAGCTACCGCAAATCTTTAAATTTCTAAAACCCGGTCAAAAAATCTTTATTAAAGATGGTCTAATTGAATTGCGAGTGATCAAGTTTAAATCTAAAGATCAGAGCTTGGTGGCCAAAGTAAGTAAGCCGGGTCGGGTTAGCTCTTTGCGGGGTATGAATTTCCCCGGGGCTTTTTTGGGTATTCCGGCCGTGACGGCCAAAGATCATCGTGATGCCGAATTTGGTTTATCTGTCGGCGTTGATTGGTTGGCGTTATCTTTTGTCCAACGGGCCAGCGATATTACCGACCTACGAAAGTTTTTATCGCGACGCGTCAAAGCTGGCCAAACCGTACCAAAAATTATGGCCAAGATCGAAACCACGGCGGCTGTGAAAAATATTGATAGTATCATAAAAGCGGCCGATGGTATCATGATTGCTCGGGGGGATTTGGGTATTGAGTTGCCGGTGTCAGCCTTACCGATTTTACAAAAAGATTTTATCAAAAAATGTTTGGCTGCCGATCGACCAGTCATTGTCGCCACGCAAATGCTAGAATCAATGATGGTTAATCCGCGACCAACCCGAGCTGAGATCACCGACGTGGCTAATGCCGTGATTGATCATACCGACGCCACGATGTTGTCTGGTGAAACAGCCAGTGGCCAATATCCGGTCGAAGCCGTCCGGACGATGAAAGAAATCATTGTGCAAATTGAGCAGTCCAGCTATGATGACGTCCGACACAAACCAGCCCTGACCAACGATCCACTCGAAGCCACGGCTGGAGCGGTTAGTCGTCTGGCCATAGACAGTCAAGCCACAGCCGTAGTGATTTTTGATCAAGATGGACGTTTGGCCCGCGCCGTAGCCGCCAGTCGTTTGGAGTTGCCGGTTTTTGCTTGTACCAATAATAAAGCTTTAGCTAATCAATTGGTCTTATCGTGGGGCGTCAATCCGCGCTTAATAAATAAATTACCCAAATCTGGACTTGATGGTGTTAAACAAGCCAAGATTTTATTAACCAAAGAAAAATTATCAAAAAATGGCCAAGTGGTAGTCGTGGCCATCCAGACCAAGGGGGATAAAAAGCGCAATATCGTCGAAGTCGTGGAAATATAAAAATCGCCCAATAATAATCAGGTAGTGGCCGCATTTATGCGGTCACTTTTGTTACCCATTGACATTTTTATCAAAATATGATAGGGTAAAAGCAACCTTTTGTCAGGAGTAAGTCATGTCGAAGGGATATTTCGGGGCGACGATCGCCCTGGCAGTGATGACTCTCGTCGAGGCGACTTTGGTCGTCTTCGGCATCAAAAGCGGCTTCGTGGTCCCCGGACCCGAAGCCAACATATTTTTCTTTTTTCCGGCGGCGGCGGCCTTGTTGGTCGCCCTGACCGGCAGCCTGCGCGCTGCCGTTCTGCGCCGTCGAGCGCAACAGCGCCCGGGACGCCAACGCTTCGGCGCCCCGATCAATGGCCAATTCCGGCCGCCGGCTGTTCAGCCACGGCCGTAAACGCCCATCTCCTTTGGCCCCAGCACATCGTGTGTCTGGGGTCTTATTTTTGACAAAAATTTAAAAAAGGCGTATAACTGCTGTCAGCACTTTTGGAGGATAGAAGATGAATAAAACATTGACTCCTAGTGGGTTGATGTTGGTAGGATTTTCCATGATGCTCATGTCCTATCTTTTCACGGAGGTGGTGCGAATGGACATTGTCGTGGCTGTGGCCTCGGTCGGGGCCATGATCATCGGCTTGGATAGACTCTTGGCCAGGCGTCAGGCGCGCCGTCAGGCCGAGATCCAAGCGGCGTTAAACGACGCCACGGTCCACCACTGGTTGGTGTGCCAAAAATTTGGTCGGCGATAGTCATATCGGCGACTTTTTTTATTTTTGCTATAATGATCTCATGTCCACAGAAAAAAAGTTTTATTTGTTTATTGCCTTGAGTTTGGTCGTGATTATAGCCGTGGCTTTTGTCCGGTCGACAAAATCACCGGCCTCGGACGCCGCGCCAATAGTTGGGCCAATCTTGGGCGATGATAAAGCCGCCGTGCAAGTCGTTTATAGTTTTGATTTTACCTGCGCGCATTGTCAGGCCGCTTCGCCATTATTATTGGACGCATATAAAAAATACAACGATGATGTGTCCATAGAATTTCGACCTCTACCGTCGACGCCCGGCGGGCAATTGGCGGCTCGGAGTTTGTTGTGCGCGACAGATGATCAGCAGCTTTTAGCCTTGTATAATTATGGCCTAGCTCAACAAGGCGCTGTAAAAATTGAAGATTTACAAACTATCGCCGTGAGTTTAGGTGCCGATCAACAAGAGTTTTCTGCCTGTCTTGATGATACTGCTGTGCGTCAAAAACTCACTAAATTTTTAGTAGCGGCCACCAAAGAAGGCGTCACAAGCGTGCCGGTGATTGTCGTCAATGGTCTGCCTGTTAATTGGCAAAATGCCGCTACGGAAATAGAGGGTCTTGTTACAAGTCGGCAATGATAAACTTTTTACACACCTTTCAACCTTTGGCGGTGGCTTGGCATGTTGGTCCGCTGACGATTTATTATTATAGTTTGTTCGTGGTTTTGGCCATGATTGTCGGGTTTTTTGTGACTCGACATTTTTTAAAAATTTATTCTGTGAGCGATGAACAAATCGTGGATTTGGCTTGGTGGCTGATCATAATCGGTATTGTTGGGGCGCGACTGTATTATGTCGTTTATGCTTGGCCGTATTATCGTCATGATTTGTTGTCAATATTTTTTATTTGGCGTGGTGGGTTGGCCATACACGGTGCTCTGATCGGTGGTCTGATGGTGATTTGGTGGTGGAGCCGCCGTCATAAAATATCGATCAAAAAAATTACCGACAGCCTAGCCTTGGCTTTGCCGCTTGGTCAGGCCATGGGACGATGGGGAAATTATTTTAATCAAGAATTGTTTGGACGGCCCTCAGACCAACCGTGGGCCATCCCGATTGATCCAGTCAATCGTCCGCCCCAATTTATTAATAGTCAATATTTCCAGCCGACATTTTTGTACGAAAGTATTTTGGATATAATTTTATTTTTATTATTATTGTTATGGCGTAAATATGGTCATTGTAAAGATGGTCATCTGACCGCCGGCTACTTAATCGGCTATTCGATTATCCGATTGGTTATGGAGCAGTATCGGACTGATTATTCACCGATGATTGGAGGGGTGCGCTGGGCAGCCGTCATGAGTGTTGTTGTGATTGTCGCGGTTGGCGTTTGGCTTGTTTGTGACAAAACAAAAACCCCCGCTTAGGGGGCAGATGATGGCGGACCCGATCCCGCCTTGCGGGACGATCTTCTCTACGGTAATTATGTTAA
>CAZFXZ010000022.1:0-11309 GCA_964523165.1 uncultured Gammaproteobacteria bacterium | reverse complement strand
GCCCTGACGCTCGCCTTTGCGTCGGCCGCCTTCGCCGCTCATCCGCCGCCCGACGTTCAGACGTCGACGGAGTATGACGACAGCAAGGACGACAGCAAGGACGACAGCAAGGACGACAGCAAGAGCGCGAACGTCACGGCGACGAGCGAGAGCGCCAAGATCGACGCGATCGACGACAACACGGACACGGTCTTCGCGGGATTCGGTCCCAAGGCGATGACCAACGACGACGCCGCCAATTTCCCGGTCTCGGCCGCGCCCACCTGACTGGGCTGCCAGACCGCATAACGCGCGCGCGGCCGTCAGTGTGAGTGACGGCCATTCGATCGAAATGGGCACCAACCGCTCGGTGCCCAAACGGAATAATCATCTCGAAAACGAGATCAAGCCCGACCCCACGAGGTACTGCCTCTGGGGTCACTTTTTTTATAAACCCCTGCGACCTACTTTACTGAATACCCAATACTGAATAGTGAATAATATGCTACAATACCTCCATGAAAATTGCTGACAAAAAAATTGATAAAAAGGTTTTATTACTGGCTAAAAAATTGCGCGCCGCTCATCCGGCCGCTGAAATTTTTTTGGTCGGTGGCGTCGTGCGCGATCTGCTCTTAAAACGTCCAATCAAAGATTACGATCTAGTAGTCTGCGGGTTAGCGATTAGTAAATTAGAAAAGTTTCTCAAAGCTCAAGGCCGAGTCGAGTTGGTTGGCAAGCGTTTTGGCGTTTTTAAAATAGATAACTATATCGACATCGCCCTGCCGCGGACTGAACATGTCGTGACCGGCAGTGGCGGTTATAAGGACTTTGCCGTGCAAAGCGATCCCGATTTGCCACTAGTTACTGATCTATCACGACGTGATTTTACCATCAACGCCATGGCTTATGATTTGTTAAGTAAAAAACTAATCGACCCTTACGACGGACAAAAAGATTTGGTTAAAAAACAAATCAAGACCGTCGGGGTGGCCGCTAAACGTTTTGCCGAAGACTATTCTCGCCTGTTGCGCGCTATTCGTTTTGCTTGTCAACTGGATTTTACTATTAGTCCGGCAACTTGGTCGGTCTTAAAAAAATTAGTCAACAATATTAACAAAAAATCGTCTGGGCAGTTTGTCGTGCCCCGCGAAACAGTAGCTAAAGAGTTGCTTAAAACTTTTAAAACCAATCCCCTGCGAGCTTGGCAATTATTCGATGAGAGTGGTTTGGCTAAAATTTTACTGCCGGAAATGTTGAAAATGAAAAAATGCCCGCAACCAGCCGAGTGGCACAGCGAAGGTGATGTCTGGACTCATACTCAACTTTGTTTAAAAAATTTAACTCATCCGACTTTCAAAAAAGCTTGGGGCCGTGATCCCGTTTCCACTAATTTGCTCTGGGCTATTTTGTGGCACGATTTGGGTAAGCCCGCCACACTCAAAATTGAGCGGGCGGCTGGTCAAAAAAAATTACATTTTTGGGGCCACGATACGGTCGGGGCGGTGATCGCCAAACAGCTAGGCGGTCGACTCAAACTCTCGGCCTACAAAGATAATCAAATAGATTTTGATTTGGACAGTGTGGTCTGGTTGATTGATAAACACATGTTGACCAGTCAAACGACAGTCGCGGTGATGAAAGAAACAACTTTGGAAAAATATTTTTTCAACCCCCGTTACCCCGGTCGTGATTTACAAAAGCTTATCATGATTGATTTGTTGTCTTCTTTGCGACCCAACGGCCGACCGCATTTGGAAGTTTATCAAGCCTTAAAAAAACGTATCGATGCTTTGGCCAAACGTCAAAAAGGCAAAAAAATCTTGCCACCGCCGTTGTTGGATGGGCGACAAATCATGAAATTACTCAATATAAAACCGGGACCCGACTTGGGACAAATCTTACTTGACTTGCGCGAAGCTCAACTATCAGGTAAGTTGTCCGATATTAAGACCGCCAAACAATGGTTAAAAAAGACTTATCAAAAATAATTGTCAAAGCTGATGACGTCGACAAACGTCTGGATATTTTTTTGGTAGAAAAATTACCCCTGAGTCGTTCGCAAATCCAAAAAATTATTAAAAATGGTGAGGTGACCATTGATGGTCAAAAACCAAGTGTTCATCAATTTTTAAAAACTGGTCAGACTATAGCCTTATCAAACAAACCATCGACTTCAATCCGTCATTTCGATCCGCCAACTGGCGGAGAGAAATCTATTTCCCTAAAACAGATTTCTCGTAGCTACGCTACTCGAAATGACCCCGAAAGAAAAATCGTCAAAAAATTTGCCCTGATCGCCGCAACTGGCGATTATTTAATTGTTTACAAACCGGCCGGCATCGTCGTCCATCCCGACGCCAATCATCAAGGCGATAGCCTGATCGAACAAATCGTCAAACGCTATCCGGCCATCAAAAAAATTGGCGACGACCCGACGCGACCGGGCGTCGTCCATCGTCTCGACAAAGAAGTGTCCGGCGTCATGATCATAGCCCGCAGTCAAAAAATGTTTAACCATCTCAAACGTCAATTTGCCGAACGTTTGATCAAGAAACAATACGTGGCTTTGATACATGGTCGTCTAACACCCGATGAGGGCATCATCAATTTTCCGATCGGCCGATCGGTCGATGGCGGTCACATGGCCGCCCGAAGTGCCAAGGCCGGCGGTAAAACCGCTCTGACCAATTACGAAGTGATCAAGCATTATATAAATTTCAGTTTGGTAAATTTTTGGCCCCAGACGGGGCGCATGCATCAAATCCGCGTTCACGCCAAAGCTTTGGGCCACGCCATAGTTGGCGACGAGCTTTATGCCATCAAAAAACAAAAGCCTCTCAAGACGCCGCTGGGCCGAATTTTTCTTCAGGCTATAAAATTAGAGTTTTTTGATCTGGACAACAAGCGGCAAAGCTATGATTGTCCGCTTGATGCAGAGCTAAAAAATTATTTGCCTAAAATAAAATAATCGGCTAGTATCAGGCCATGTCCACCAAAACTCCCATTTATATAATTTCTGGACCATCCGGAGCTGGCGAAGATTCGGTTTTAGAAATCATCGATAAAGATTTGGGCGCCAATCGTGTCATCACAACCGTGACGCGACCGATGCGACCGGGTGAAAGCCAAGGTCGACCTTATTATTTTGTCAGTCGTCAACAATTTCAAACCATGCTAGCTAATGATGAATTTATCGAATGGGCTGAAGTTTATGGCGATTTACGTGGTTGCACCAAACAAGAGATCAGTCGCTTGCAAGCTTTGGATCGACCGATTTTATGGAAAGTCGATTGGCAGGGCGTGAAGTCTTTGAAAAAAATCTTTCCCAAAGCCGTAGCGATTTTTATCATGCCGCCAGATTATGAAACGTTGGAACGTCGCTTGGTCAAACGTGATACCGACGATCCCGAAATTATAAAAAGACGAGCCGATTTTAGCCGTGAATGGTTTAAACATCAAGATGTTTATGATCATGTCGTCATCAACGCTGACGGCCAACTTGAGGCCACTATTCAGCGAGTTAAGGCTATTATTCAAAGCGATCTTGACAAAACAGCTTAGCTAACTTACAATAGCCCCACTTGTTTTAATACTATTTATATGACCGAAGAAAATAACAACACCCCAAATACTGAGGAAACAAAAGAAGAAACAACCACGACTGATCAACAGCCATCAGTTGACACTACTCCTCAACCGTCCGAAGAGCAGGTTGAAGAAGTTAAAGAAGTTAAAGAGGAAGTTAAAGAAGAAGTCGCCGAAGTAAAAACTGAAGTCGTCAAAGACTTCTCAGCTTTGCGTCCGGGCGCGACTGTCCGTGTCCACCAAAAGATCAAAGAAACCAATAGTAAAGGTGAAGAAAAAGAACGTATTCAGGTTTACGAAGGTATTATCTTGGCTCGCAATCATGGCGTTGGCCAATCAGCGACTGTCACGGTCCGCAAAATTTCTGATGGTATTGGTGTGGAAAAAATCTTTCCCCTACATTCGACTAATATTGCCAAGTTTGAAGTTGTCAAACAAGCTAAGGTTCGTCGAGCTAAGCTCTATTTCCTAAGAAATTGGAAGAAAAGATTGACAGAAGTCATTACAAAAAAGTAACATAAGCCCACCTTAACCGGTGGGTTTTTAAAACCCTACCAGTCGTTCATCACAAGGAGAGGAGAATTGAGATGATACCCCTCAAGGGCATTAACATCGCCGGTCATCGGATTCGTTTTGCCGTGGCCAGTGGCGCGCTGGGTTTCGACGGTTTGGGCTGGCCTTGGGAACAGCCTTTGCGCTGGCTGGGACAGCTGGACCCCATGGCGTTTGACGCCGTGGTCCTCAAGACCCTAACTTCGCAACCGCGGGCCGGCAACGTCGGACGCTGGGGCGGGCCCGGTCTGTGGCGGACCGTCAAGCTGCTGCCCGGCGGCGCCGTCAACGCCGTGGGTCTGCGTAACCCCGGTCTGAGCAACTGGCTGATCAAAATCGCGCCGCATATCCCAGCCGATCTGGCCATCGTCATTTCTTTGGCGGCTGACAGCGTCCAAGATCTCAACGTCATGGCCGCTACGATCCGCCATGCTCGACAATACGGATCACTGCAAAACAAAAACGTCCGAGCTCTCGAGCTCAACGTCAGTTGTCCCAACGTCAGTCACGGCGACTGGACGCGAAACATCGGCGAGGTCGAAGAGGCGGTCGAAAATCTGCTGGAGTCGACCAATCTGCCAGTCATCGCCAAACTCGGCTATGATCCACTCGACCACTACCTCAAGGTCGCCAAGATCATCGCCCCGCTGGTGGCGGCCTTTGCCATCAACAGCGTGCCTTGGCGTTTTTGGAGCGAAGGCCTGAGCCCGCTGGATCGTTTCGGCGGTGGCGGGGTCTCGGGCAGGATCGTCCAAGACATCACCTGGCAGATGGTCAAAAATCTGGCCGAGCACGGCCCGGTTTTCGGTCCCAGCGTCTGGACATATGACGACCTGCAAAGAGTCGTCGACTGCGGGGCGGCGGCTGTCAGCTTTGGCAGCATCTTCCTGGCTCATCCGACACGGCCCAACGCCATCATGGTCAGATATCAAGAAGAGCTGACCGCGTCTACGCTACGCTCAACTCTCACAGCCAATCGTTCCGTCTAAGTCGTCACCTGACGACTTTTTTTATCCTGTCGCTCGCGAGCGACGGGATTTATCCTGTCAGTCGCGACTGACAGGATTTATCCCAAAACGTCTTTGAGATATTTACCGGTTAGTGAAGCGGAAGATTTGACCACATCTTGGGGCGTACCGGCTACCACTACCGCGCCACCGGCATCTCCCCCACCGGGACCCAAATCAATAACCCAATCAGCTGATTTGATAACTTCTAAATTGTGTTCGATGACCAAAACGGTATTACTCTTATCGACTAGGCGCTGCAACACAATCAACAATTTACGAATATCATCAAAATGTAAACCGGTCGTCGGCTCATCAAGCAAATACAAAGTTTTGCCGGTTGAACGTCTGGCCAGCTCGGTGGCTAATTTAATACGCTGAGCTTCACCGCCGGACAATGTCGTAGCTGATTGACCCAAGGTGATATAACCCAAACCAACTTCGGCCAAGGTTTGTAATTTTTCATGAATAATCGGCTTGTCAGAAAAGAAAGTCTTGGCTTCTTCGACGGTCATGTTTAAAATATCAGCTATATTTTTGTTGCGATAATGGATTTCCAAAGTTTCCGGTGTATAGCGCATACCCCGACATTCATCGCAAGTCACGTAGATATCGGACAAAAATTGCATTTCGATTTTGACCAAACCATCACCGGCACAAGCCTCACAACGCCCACCTCGGACATTGAAACTAAATTTACCAGCGTCAAAACCGCGGATCTTAGCTTCGGGCGTTTGCGTAAATAAATCACGAATATAAGTGAAAACGCCGGTATAAGTGGCCGGATTGGAGCGCGGTGTCCGGCCGATCGGCGACTGGTCAATTGAAATGACTTTATCAATATTTTCCAAGCCTTTAATTTCTTTGTGCAAGGCCGGCAAGTCTTTGGCTCGATAAAAATGGTGAGCCAAAGCTTTGGCCAAGATTTCTGTCATGATTGTTGATTTGCCTGAGCCGGAAACGCCGGTCAAACAGACAAACTTACCCAACGGTATTTCAACATCAATATTTTTTAAGTTAAAAGCTTGAGCCCCGACGATTTTTAAACTCTTACCATTACCGGGTCGATACGAGCTGGGGGTGTGAATTTTTTTGGCGCCAGATAAATATTGGCCGGTGATAGATTTTTTGTTTTTCAAGATTTCTTTCAAAGTCCCTTGGGCGATGATTTGCCCACCATACGTCCCGGCGCCCGGACCAACGTCGATGATTTCATCGGCCGAACGAATGATCATTTCGTCATGCTCCACAACGATGACGGTATTATCCAAATCACGTAGCTCTTTTAGCGTAGCGATAAGTTTATCAGCATCGCGTTGATGTAGACCGATCGACGGCTCATCGAGAATATAAATCACGCCCGACAAGCCCGCCCCCATCTGGGTGGCTAAACGAATCCGTTGCGACTCCCCGCCCGACAAAGTATTAGAGCCGCGATCCAAAGTTAGATAATCCAAACCCACGCCGCGTAAATATTCCAGCCGATTCAAAATTTCCCGGATAATTTGGGCCGCGATCTGCTTTTCTTTTTTATCCCAAATCTTTTCCAAACCAACGAAAAATCCGCGGGCATCACCAATCGTTAAACTGACAACTTGAGAAATGGTACTACCGGCGACTTTGACCGACAAAGCTTCGGGCCGAAGGCGTTGACCCTGACAGGCCGGACAAACCATCGAGCGCATATAATTTTCTATTTCGCCGCGCATGAAATCAGAGTCACTTTCTTGATAACGCTTGGTCAAAAATGGCACCACACCTTCATAGGTCAACTGATTATCGGCCAAGCCATAAGTCAACTCGCCCGTGCCAAACAAAATTTTCTTTTGCTGGGCGTCTGTCAATTTGTTAAATGGTTTGTCCAAAGAAATATTATCGGCTTTGGCCAAAGCAACCAGCGATCGATAAGTGACAGACTGACCGCCGATCAGGCGCACCCACGGTTTAATCGCCCCCTGCTCAATGGTTAATTTATCATTAGGCACAACCAAATCAGTATCGACTTCCATTTTGACGCCCAAACCGGCACAAGCCGGACAAGCCCCGCGCGGTGAATTAAAAGAAAATGTCCGTGGCTCAACATCGGCTAAAGTGATGCCACAATTGGGACAAGTATAATATTGGGAAAAAATGATCGGCGCCTCGGCAGAAGAATTATTTTTTTGCACTGCCACTTCGCCATTACCTAGATCCAAAGCAATTTTTATAGCTTCGGCAATTTCTTTGTTGGCGTTAGCTTGACCAATGCGCAATTTACGCACAACAATATCAATATCGTGCTTAGCTTTTTTATCAATTTTTAAATTTAATAATTCTTCGACTGGGAAAAATTTGCCGTCGACTTTGACACCCAAATAACCAGAAGTCGAGATACCACCGATGATCTTTTTTTGCTCACCCCGTTGAGCGCGAATAATCGGTGCTGACAAATAATATTCCCCCGCCGGCAAAGCCAAAATCTTTTGCGTGATTTGTTCTAAATTTTGCTTAGTGACTTCACTGCCGCATTGGTGGCAATAACGCCGACCGACTTTGGCAAACAATAGCCGCAAATGATCATAAATCTCCGTGACCGTACCAACCGTGGACCGAGGATTGTTGCTAACCGAATGTTGATCGATGGCGATGGCCGGCGACAAACCTTCGATACTGTCGACGTCGGGCTTTTCGATCAAACCTAAAAACTGCCGCGCATAAGACGACAGTGAATCAACGTAGCGACGTTGGCCTTCGGCGTAAATCGTGTCAAAAGCCAACGATGACTTACCCGAGCCCGACAAACCGGTGATGACGATTAATTTATTTTTTGGCAACTCCAAATTAACATTTTTTAAATTGTGGACCCGCGCCCCGCGAATAACGATATTGCTGGCCATAATGAAAAAATAAGAAAAAATCGATACGAGATATTGTAACCGATATTTCTTATTTGATCAAGGCCCCAAGCTCAAGTCTGACGTTTTTGCCACCACCACAGACCTAGACCCGATAGCAATATGGCCAAAAACACTTTAATAAGACGAATATTATCAGTCTTGATCTTAATTTCTTCGGCGGCTTGCTCACCAACTGTGACGGTTAGATCAGCAATGCCGCGGGGTCGTATTTGCCAACCATCGGTTGTGGCTACGGCAATGCCGGTAACAGTGATGGTGCTGCCCGAGATTGGAACATGGGAGGATTTTAGGCCAGTCGCGCTTTTAAAAACCACCAAAATTTCTTGGTCAGACCACTCTAACCAAAAACCATTACGTTCTTTTTGCAAAACCCGACCGGATAACATGACCAACATGCTGTCTTGTAATTGTTCGGGGTTGCCGATCGTTGTGGGAACTACGACCTGATCGCTGTGGGTCACGACAATCTGATCAGTAGTCGACAAACGAATACGTCGCCGGCCGCCGCTTTCGGTCACCACGCCGGTCAAACTAACTCGATCGCCTATTTGTAAAGACGGCCAATCTCTTTTGGCGGCATAAATTTCTACAGCCGGATCACTAACATAAAACACCTGACTGCTAAAAACTTTGGGTGGTACGCTAACCGTGGCGCTAATTTTTACTCGACTGTCTAATGGCAGTTGGTCTAAAGTCTGACGATCAGTAATTACAGTGATCGGTTTAGTGCTAGACGTTGCGGTCGTCGATGGATAAATTTTTAAATTATATTTTTTGGTCTTTTGGCCACCACGCTCATCGCTGACGGTTAAGACCACGTTGTATTGGCCGGCAGTCGCGTAAGCATATTCAACTACTTGGCCAAAAGCTTTTTGATCATCACCAAAATCCCAAGCGTATTCTACAATTTGACCATCATCATCTAAACTTTGACTGGCGTCAAAAACTATTATTTCACCGGCTTGGGTTTGTCGCGGCCTTTCCACAGAAAAAATCGCCGTCGGTAATTGGTTGGCAGTTATTAAAATATTTTTTTCATTGGGCGTCGGGGTAGTGGTCCATGACCAATTATTATCAACCAAGCTCCAACTGCTGCCCGAGACGGCGCTATCTTCAAAACCGGCGCTAATAACTTTTTGGCCATCGGGACTAATTAACTTTATTTCTTCAGCGCTGTTATTTAAAGAAATTTTGCTGATCGGTCGATCAACCGCCAAATATTTTCCGGCTGTTAATATCTGCTGACCAAAAACATAATCAGTACTGCTGTCAGTCAAAGTCCAGCCGGCCAAATCCACATCGCGATCGTCATCATTATAAATTTCAATAAACTCTTGCTCATTATCACTGCCGTCGGGGTTTGGTAATAACTCAGTGATAATAATATCAGCGGTATTGTCGTAGTCCGTATGCCGTATAGCGTATGCCGTATGCTGTAGATTATTATCGTCAGCAGCCGGATTTTCTTCAATAACAACCGGAGCGATGATGTTGTTGGGACCGCCGGGCGTCAGTGAAGTTGTAACTTGCCAATCATGAATTGGTGAACCAATAAAGTCAACGCGGGCCACGGAGTTGGGGTCAGTAGTCGCTGGCGCGTTGTCATTAATATTGCCGTCGGGCCAATCACCATAGGCCAAACCGTCAATGACTCGATTGTCACAGCGTAAAATAATCGCATCGCCAGTATTATTTAGCGCGCCGTTGGGTTTGTAAATCACTTTAAAACCTTTGGGCTCGACAAAGCCTGACAGCTTAGTAGCAGTGCCAGCGCCGTCCGACAACGTCCAACCATCCAAGACGACGCTGGTTGCAGTTGAAAAATTATACAGTTCAATAAATTCTGACTGGCCGTCGGCCGGATCAGCCACAAATTCGTTAATCAACAGCGAGGTTTGCTGACAACTAATATTTTCGCCCTCCGCTACTTCTTCTACTTCTTCTATTTCTACTTCTGTTGCAGCTTGATTTTGCCAATTACTAACTTCCCCACCACTAACTTGTAAATCAATTCGTTCCAACACTCCACCGTTAACGGCCGGATAAGTAAACATTTCCATAAAATTACCAGCTTTATCTATTAGGCCGATTTCTTCACCTTCTTCTTTTAACGTCGTCCACGAGCTATCTAAAATCATTCCGTCATAATCGGGATAATCAATGATAAAATTAGTGGCCACATCGGCGATGATGGCAGTCTGGCCACTTTGTAAAATCATACTTTCACCAACCGCCAAACTTAAACCGTGTTTGATTTTTTCTTCATAAAATTTCCAGCCACTCAGATCAACTTCCTCCTGGCCAATATTAGTGATCTCTAGCCATTCATGGTCGCTAACTTCATGGGCGGCGATTTTTGAAATGACCACCGTCGGGGTAATCTCACCGCTGGCCATCGTCGGCCACAAAAGAGTAGCTATTAATAAAATAGTAAAAATATTTTTCATGCTGGCAGGTTAGCAAACCAGACTTAAAGAAAATCTAAATTTAAAATGAAAAATATTTTAATATTGACTGACCGGCCAAAAACCGCTATATTGTCAAAGTTTTACGGGCCCTTACCTGCCCGTCAACGCCTGCGGCGTAGCCGCTGGCAGGCGGGGCTCATAGAGAGGACGATATCACCATAAAAAATAGAAATATGATCATTTAATTTTGGGCCCTTAGCTCATTTGGTAGAGCGCCGCCTTTGCAAGGCGGAGGTGACCGGTTCGAGACCGGTAGGGTCCAAAAAAAATCATCAACTGTAAAAAGCTGGTGGTTTTTTGTTAGCGAGAAATAAAAAAGCCCCGCGAGATTTAACCTAGCAGAGCTATTATTGACTTTCAGTAACCATCGCTGGTGGAAAGCGGAGGGCTCTCCGGGCACATCACGCCGTTGCGGACGCAAGCGGGGCCGAATCGGCTAACTGCTTCGGTCAGTTTCAGACGGCAGACGAGGTCACCCCCCGATCCGTTTTGCTCGAGGTGTCCCCCCAGAGCCTGCAAAGCAAACCCGAGATTGTCTCGCATACAGTCCGTGACTGCATGAAAGGTCAGAACAACTTCCTGACCAGGCTCCAGAATACCCGAATCGGGCATCTGGACGGTCACCGCTATCGGCGATAGCTGCACAACACTCATGACGTTTCCTCCTTACGCCAAAATTAGCGTTCACGTGACTTTAAGACAAAAAGTAATTTTTGTCAATCCCAAAAGTATCTATAACGGGCTTTTTATGTTTTTTAAACCAAGATTAGTAACGTGCGTATAAACTTGCGTGGTTTTGATACTATTATGTCCGAGCA
>CAZFXZ010000021.1:3540-12557 GCA_964523165.1 uncultured Gammaproteobacteria bacterium | reverse complement strand
GCTGTTTTCATAGTCCATTTTTGCTTTAGGGCAAAATGCTATACACTACATGCTATATGAAAAAATCACTTCCCGCCCTACCCCAAACCTTAGCCGAGCTCGACAGTTGGCGACAAAAAGGCTGGCGGCCGCAAGTCGTGGGCTGTTTTATTTATCGACAAAAGGTCTTGATGGTTTTTGATAAAAAATATCGCCTGTGGCAATTTCCCCAAGGCGGCATCGAGCCGCACACCACTATTAGCCAAGCCTTTAAAGACGAAATGATCGAAGAATTGGGCTCTGATTTTTATCATCAGACCGACAAAAAACTCATCTATTTTTTGACGGCCGACATCGAATTCCCCCTTCATCAGCAATCCCAAAAAATTCTGACCACCGACGCTGGTCAAGAAGTGCCGATGTTGGGCAAACACTACTTTTTTTTCGCCAGCCAAGCCAATAATCCCGACTTAAATATCAAAGAAATTGAGTTTGACGATTACCGCTGGCTGACGTACGATGAAGCTAGAGAGCTGGCCAACAAAATCAATCAGGCCGGCAAAAAACGCACGACGTTAGCCGCCGTTGACGGCTTGTTCAATCTTGGACTTATCATCTAATTATTAAATCAAAATATATGGACATTGATCACCAACCGCAACGTCTTTATGTCGGCTTATTGATCGTGTCACTGATCATTATCGTCGGTCTGGCCGGCTATGTTTTTAGTCAAAAACAACAAACAAAAAATACGACTGACGATGTCGTGCAACCAGTCGTCGAAGAAACCAGCCTGACACCACAAGAAGCCGTCACGGCGATCTTTAAAGCCAAATACGGCGAGGCTTCCACGGTGACCATCACCAACCAAACAGATCGTCATGTCCGTGGTGATGTCAAGCCGGCCGGTCAAGGCGAAGGCGGTTTGTTTTTGGCCACCAAGCTGGATAATGGGCAATGGGCTGTCGTCTTTGAAGGTAATGGTGAAATCTCTTGCACGTCGATGACGCGCTTTGGTTTCCCGGCCGAAATGCTGGTTGATTGTTATGACAACGCTGACGAAAATCGTGCCGCTTGCCAGACTGACGCCGACTGTGTCCCGCTACCGGTTTGCCATCCTCGTAATTGCATAAACAAAATCTTTCAAGACAAGTACCTGCAACCGCAAGTTTGTACTGAGTTGTTTGATTATCAAGCCGCTTACAGCGCCGAAGATTGTGGCTGTGTGGCCAACGTCTGTACCAACAAAAATCTGGGCCGGACGGTCGTGGAATAAAATCATTATCTAATTTCCCACCAGTAGGGGTCGCATTTATGCGACCCCTACTTTTTATTTATGCGACCCCTATTTTTTTATCTTGACTTTTTATCGATCTTGCCATAAGATCCCGTATCGGCTCACAACAATAGGAGGGTAAAGCCGTGAACGTTGATTGGGATACCGTACTGAACGTTGTCATTTTGGTCGTCGTTATTTCCAACTTCATTCTCAGCCGGCCCCGTCGTCAGGATGAAGAAGGTGAAATCGAAGACGAAGGAGGTGAATTCGAAGGGGGTGCCGACGACTTCCAAGAACGAACGCTCGACAACATCGTCGAAGCTGTCGACAACATCGACTTCCAGCCGCTGGTCAACCTCTTCGCCCAAAAAGGCTGGGCCGACGAGCGGATCAGAGTCGCCGTCCGCGATCTACAGAAGTTTCTGGTCGTCCGGGCGCTGTGGCCCGACCTCACGCCGTTTCGTCAGATGGTGCCGATCAGTCGCGACTCGGCCGAAATGTGGATCGCCTACCAAGAAGAATTGGGTGAACAGTTCCTCGACGACATGGATTGGTTGTTTGACGAGCTGCCCAAAATCAGCAGTTTCGACCTCAACGGTCACCCGCTGGCAGTCAAAACCAGCGACTTGGTCGGCGAAATCTTTTACAGCTCATCGACTCCAGATCGAACGCTCGTCGATGATGTCAAGACGCCGTTTGCCATCGACAAAAAGATCTTCGATTACAACGGTGCAGAAATTTTGATCATCATTTGCCATAATCTCCGACAGTTCCCTCGCTTCTAAACTCCCCCGGGAGTTTTTTTATTTAATACGGCAGACAAAAAGTTTTTTTAATGTTTTCGCTCCAGCGCTGGCAATCGGCCTCGGTAAAACCATAGCCACTGATAGTAAAGTCGGACAAGCTCGACAGTTGGGACACGACCGAAAAGTCAGAGACCTTTAAGACATTAGCTAATCTTAAAGTTTCAAGCTTTGTCATATTAGACAACGGCGATAAATCAGAGCCCAGAAAATACTCAGCGTATAATTCTCTCAAATCAGTCATCTTGCTTAACGGCCCAAAATCAGTGATCGGATGATCATGAGAAGATTCTAGATTGTTACTGACTCGGATATATTCACGATTAATATTTAGGCTTTTCATCTTGACCATTTTAGCCAAAGGCCCAAGGTCGGAGACAAAAGTTCTATCAAGATTAAGGTATTGGATATCAACCAGCTCGGCTAATGGTTTAATGTCTTTGATCGGAGCTTGTTGTAAGTCCAAGACTTGTAACAAAGTAAATCTTTGCACACCATCTAAATTGGTTAATTTTGTTTGGTTGGACAAGATCAAAATTTTTAAGTTCGGCAAATCTGGGATTTGTTTTATGCTATCTATCAAAACCCATTTGGCCGGTGCGGTATAAGAAGTAATGGCGTAATTGATATATAAATATTCCAAACAATCCAAGCCCGTTAGTTGCTGTAGAGCTTTGACCGGATCAGCCAAATAATCTTTTTCAAACTGTTTTTCCGAAACATCATCTAATCTTGTTAAATAATGATAACCAAAATCAAAAGCGCTCACGCCAGATATGACACGTCGGGTGGTGGTTTGGTAATAATCATTATGACAAGTTTCTTTTTGGGAATTATCGTCGGATGACCTATCAACCGAATTGTCATCAGGCGCGATATCTTTGGTTGTCGGCTGAGACGATTTTTGGTCAGAAACTATCAATCGACCCGACCAGCCAAAAATTGATCCGTAGTGTCTATAAATCCACCAGCCGCCGCCACAGACAATCACTACCGTAACGATAACGATGATCAGACAAAAACCTTTTTTCATAAATTTAGTTTTAGGCTAAGTAAAATTATTATAACAATTAATGCCCGACGATTAAAGCCGTATTTTCTTTGTGCTATAATACTCACATGTCTGAAATAAAAAAATTTCCCGAGGCGTTACCTTTTAAACAATTGATTGGCCCGAGCTTTGTGATTTTAGCTTTGGGCTTGGGTTCGGGTGAAGTAATTTTATGGCCATATCTGGTTTCCAATTATGGCTTGGGTATTGCTTGGGGGGCGTTGGTCGGCATCACTTTTCAATATTTTATAAATATGGAAATCGAGCGCTACGCCTTAGTCAAAGGCGAAAGCGTCTTCGTCGGTTTTCATCGCTACTGGCCGCGTAGCATTTATTGGTTTATTGTCTCAACTTTTATCAGCTTTGGCTTACCGGGTATTATTGCCGCTAGCGCTAAAATTTTATCATCACTTTTTGGTTTAAATAATTTTGTCTGGCTAGCGGTTGGTTTACTGATTTTTATCGGCTTAATATTAAGTCTAGGCAAAACGGTTTACGGCCTGATGGAAAAATTAACCAAGACGATTATTTTACTCGGCGTGCCAATTATTTTTATTCTAGCCCTAATTGTCAGCGACCAAACTGATTGGGCAACTTTGGCTAGTGGTTTAATCGGCCAAGGCGACGGCTACATGTTTTTACCGGCCGGCATTGCTCTAGCTACTTTTTTGGGGGCTTTTGCTTATTCGGGCGCCGGCGGTAATTTGAATCTGACTCAATCAATCTATGTCAAAGAAAAAGGTTACGGCATGGGTAAATACGCTCACAAGATCGCCGGTTTATTTCGTAGCAGCGATTTGCCAATTGACATAAAATTAACCGGCCACGATTTTGAACCTCATCCCAATAATATAAAAAACTTTAAAGCTTGGTGGAAAAATATCAGCCTAGAACACGCCGTGGTGTTTTGGCTGATTGGCAGCTTATCAATGCTGTTGTTGATGTTGTTATCTTACGCCACGACTTTTGGTAGTATCGGCAATGCTACGGGTATAAATTTTATCATCAATGAAGGCGCGGCTATTGGCAAAATTATCGGTCCGTGGGCCGGAGCGGCATTTTTGCTAGTTACCGGCATTATGCTGTTTCAAACTCAACTTGGCGTGATGGATTCCACTTCACGGATCATGGCCGAAAATGCCGCCTTAAAAAAAATGTCGCGGGCCAAAACCACGACTATAAATTTGGCTAAATACTATTACAGTTTTTTGTGGGCGCAAATCGCTTTTGGCATAATTTTATTTTTACTCGGCCTCAATGAACCAAAAACTTTGATCGTCTTAGGCGCCGTCCTTAACGCCGTGGCCATGTTTGTCCATGTCGGGCTCACGACATTACTCAATCGTCGAGCCCTGCCAGCCGTTTGCCAACCGCGTTTCTGGCGTAAAATAATTTTGGCGGTTATTTTTATCTTTTTTGGTCTGTTTAGCGGTTTAGTGATTTGGACGGAATTGTTTTAACCTCAGCCTTGCTTTTTTGGCCGATCTCTCTTAAAGTGAAGACGCATCAAACGGAGGGATAAAATGTCGTTCATTCCGGTTTCCTTACTGCCGATTGTGGCGGTGGTGTTGGTCGTCATACTGATCGCCTCTTTGCGCTACCGAGCCAAAGTCATAGAGGACAAAAAATGGCTCGATCGGGCATGGCCTGTCAACATCGACGAGATCATCAACATCGTCGGGCGACATGAATTTGACCTGCGAAGATTCAGCTACACCTGGAATTTCGTCCGGGTCAAAATCGCCGAGCGCGACCTGCGTCAGTTTTTGGTCGTAGCGGCCATGTTCAAATTTTGGTCACCGACCCGACCGCTCGTACCGCATTCTGTCGACGCCAGCATACTATACCAATGCTTTTGGGGAGAGGATTCGGACGAGATGACCAAGCTGCTGTGGCGTTTGGGCAAAACCAAGACTCAACCGCTCGATGGCTCCAAGCTCGACGATCCCAAATTGCGCCGGCAAACTCAAGAGTTGGTCGATCTGATTTTTTGGAATCGTCCCGACAAGTGGCCCAACGCTACTGGCCAACCGCCCGACGTTTTATTACTCGGTGATCTCTGGCCCTTTTTGAGAGCACCGGGCAATACGGACAAAGCCATCTCCTGGTCGAGTATCACGACTCGGCAGTTGCTGAGATTTGTCCGCAGCCAAACACCCAATTCATCGATCTCCTGATTGTTAGGAGATTTTTTTATTGATTTATTGACAAAAATTAAAAATTTTTATATTATCGCCATTACGTTTTTATCACCAAGGAGATGCCTATGGCTGAGGAGATGTTTTTGGTCTGCGAGGATGGCGCGCCGCTGGCCATCCTGACTGACAGGGTCATGCTCAATCGCCTCCAGGTCGGAGATATCGATCTGGAAATGGCCATCGGACACAATCGACTGATGGCGATTGCCACGGACGATCGCTGGGCCGAGGTCATACCCCTGTCGGTCAAGACGGTCGACATCACCGTCCCCAACCAGATCCCGCGCTGTGCACCGGTGCGGGGCGGGGCCGAGACGTGCGACTTCTTTGCGGCCATCAAAGCCGCTCCCAACTTCGAGGCCCTGAAGTCGCCCTACAGACTGTTCGTCAAGGTCATGGCCAACAACCATAGCCTGTGGCAACAAGTCGTCAACGGCGGATTTCAACTCTTCTTGGCTGGACAACGCCTCAACGAGGCTCGGCCCACGACCTAGTCAGCGACATCGTTCTTTTGGCCTGACGCATCTGTCGGGCTTTTTTTATCTAAAAACCATTGCTATACTACTAACACTATGTTACTCAACATCATTATCGCAATCCTGATCAGCAGTCTATTGGGTCTAGCCGGTGGGTTGTTGTTTTTATGGCGGAGCAAAACCGTCAAGCAAATTTCACACTTTTTGATTTCTTTTGCCGCCGGCGCTATGTTGGCCGCCGTCTTTGCCGACGTCTTGCCGGAAATGCTAGAAGCTTCAGTCAATGTCGAAAAAAGTTTGTGGTGGGTCTTGATCGGCGTAGTCGGTTTTTACGCCCTAGAACAACTTTTGATCATTTATCACTGCCACGGTGATGAACATTGCCAAATCCACGCTGGCTCATCAGCCCTGATCATCATTGGTGACACTTTACATAATTTTTTGGACGGTGTTTTGATCGCCAGCAGTTTTTTGATCGATCCGGCCTTGGGTATTGTCACCACCACAGCCGTCTTGTTTCACGAGATCCCGCAAGAAGTCAGCGACTTTGCCGTCTTGCTGCACAACGGTTTAAGTAAGGCCAAAATTATTTTTTATAATATCGCTTCGGCTCTAGCCAGTCTGGTCGGCGGACTAATTGTTTATTTCATTGGTCAAGACGTGACCGTCGTCAACGCTTGGTTACTACCGATCGTGGCCGGCAACTTTTTGTACGTAGCCGTAGCCGACCTCATACCGATGACTCGTGATCGTCGCGCCAACCATGTGGCTTGGCATTTCATTATGCTGGTCGTCGGCGTAGCCGTCATGCTGGTCGTTGAACAAATCGTTCATGCTCGTTAGACGTCGAGTCTAAATTTTGCTACTATCATAGACGCGCCTCGTGGCGCGTTTTACAAAACTAATTAATATTTTTTTCTTATGAAGTGTTGTTTAAACCTTTGCGGCGGCAAAAAGTGGGCCATGCTCTTTTTGCGTATCGCCGTTGGGTCGATTTTTATCGCCCACGGTCTAGCTAAATGGTCAATGTGGGACGCTGTGCCTTCCGCACAGCTATCGGGCGGCATGATTACTCTAATGAAAGTTTTGTCGATTGCCGAACCGTTGGGTGGCGCGGCTGTGATCTTGGGTATTTTTACTCAGTTCGCGGCTATTGGTTTTATCTTGGTCATGCTCGGCGCCCTGTATATGAAAATAAAAACTTTTGGCGCACCGTTTGTTGGCGGTTGGGAATTGGAGTTTCTAGTTTTGGCCGCTTCAATCTTGTTGGCCGTCAAAGGTTGCGGCAAGTTGGGCTTTGATCACATGATTTGCGGTAAGTGGTGCAAGTGTTGCAACGACGGGTCGACAGACAAGTGCTGTGGCTCTGACCATGGTTGCGCCGATGGCCAATGCCAGTGTAAGTAAAAATTTCAGATAACAAAAACCCCGCCCATCAATCGTCACTTGACGAAGGGGGGCGGGGTTTTTTAATTGACAAAGATTATTGAACTTTGGCGCTCCACTTTTCCGCCAAATCGCCAACGATAGGTAACTTGTACATTTTGTTGTTGTAGGCTTGATAAATCAGATAAATAAAAACAACAAAAATCACTAAGCTTAGCACCCCGTTATAATAATACCAGCGCCAGATCAACATACCCAAGGCAAAATCCACGATCCAGTAGCCAACGGACAGAATGATCGACTGCATGGCATGAAAACGAACAAATTTGTCTTTGGAAATTATCAAAAAGATAACTCCGGTGATGGCCCCCAAGACATAAGATAAAGCTCCAGCTACATTGGGCTTGAGCTCACCCGCCTTGTGTTGACCCGTCGGCTGCGAGCCCGACGCCGGCATTTGAGATTGCATTTCTTCCATAGAAATAGATCTATTATTTAAAAGGCCGTTAAGCTTGGCCTAATAAAAGTATACACTATTTTGTCGTGGCGTGCTAATATTTAGCTGCTATGAAGAAAAAGCTTTTTGCCATTTTACTGGGGATTGGCTGGCTGTGGTTGGCCCTGCCGGCTCGAGCCCAAACACCCGTGACGACTGATATTTATTTTTTCTACGGCCAAGGTTGCCCGCATTGCGAAAATGAGATGATTTTTTTGGAAAAAATCAAACAACAATACGGCGATGCTTTGAATGTCCACTATTATGAAATTTGGAATAATCGCGACAATGCTAAGCTCTTACAGCAAGTCGTAGCCATACATCCGATGTCTTTGGCTAGTGTACCGATCACGATAATTGGCGATCAGCACATTATTGGTTTTAGAGACGAACAAAGTACCGGCCAAGACATCACCAATTTGATTAAAAAATGCCAAGCCGGTCAATTGGCGGTTTGTCCGGCCAAAAATATTTTGGATGACCATCCCTCCGACGCCCCACCAATCGTCGACAGCACCACGCCGGTGGCCTGCTCGATCGATAATGCCGAAACATGTCGGACTAATATTGATAGCGTCACAACATCATCAGACACTATTCATTTACCATTTTTTGGTGATCGCAACATTTATTCTTTTTCCCTACCTTTACTATCGGTCGTCATCGGCCTACTAGATGGTTTCAACCCCTGCGCCATGTGGGTGCTGGTTTTTTTGATATCCCTTTTACTTGGTATCGACTCGACCAAAAGACGTTGGCTGATCGGCGGAGCCTTTATTATTGCTTCGGGCGCGGTGTATTTTGTTTTCATGGCCGCTTGGTTAAATGCCATCATTTTCCTTAGTTATCTCTGGTACATCCGGGCAGCCATTGGCTTGTTTGCGGTCGGCTTTGGTCTTTACAATTTACGCGACTATTGGAAAAATCGCCGCGAACCGATCGTTTGCGAAGTGACCAACAACGAAGTTCGACAAAAAAAGTTTGCTCGTCTGCGAGCTATCGTCAGTCAACAAAATATTTTTTTGGCTCTCGGTGGTGTCGCGGCCTTAGCCTTTGCTGTTAATTTGGTCGAGCTAGCTTGTTCAGCTGGCTTTCCGGCGATTTTCACTTCCGTTTTGGCCTATAGCGGATTGCCAACCTGGCAACACTACGCCTACATCGCCCTTTATATTCTCTTTTTCATGATCGATGACCTAATCGTCTTTATTATCGCCATGATCACTTTGCAGATGACGTCGCTGGGCGATAAATATGCTCGTTATTCAAATCTGGTCGGCGGGCTCGTCATCTTCATCTTGGGATTAATTCTTCTCCTGCGCCCGGAGTGGTTGTTGTTTGGATAAATTGCC
>CAZFXZ010000021.1:1222-3440 GCA_964523165.1 uncultured Gammaproteobacteria bacterium | reverse complement strand
ATGTATTTGCAAAAATTAGACATCCAAGGTTTTAAATCATTCGCCAGTCGCGTTAGTTTAGAATTTCCCTCAGCCAATGGCCACGGCAAAGGCATCACCGCCGTCGTCGGACCAAACGGCTCAGGCAAATCCAATATCTCCGATGCTGTGCGCTGGGTGCTAGGTGAGCAATCGATGAAAACTTTGCGCGGCAAAAAGTCCGAAGACGTGATTTTTTTTGGTTCGGACAAAAAAGCTCGCGTTGGTATGGCTGAAGTTTCTTTGTATTTAAATAACGAAGACAGCGCCACAGCCATCGACATGCCCGAGATCGTCATCACCCGACGCTTATACCGTAGTGGCGAGTCGGAATATTTACTTAATAATAAAAAGGTTCGCTTGTCGGATATTCAGATTTTGTTAGCCAAAGCTAATTTTGGTCAACGCACTTACAGCGTCATCGGTCAGGGCATGGTCGATCACTTTCTTGTCGCCAGCCAAGCCGAACGCAAAGAATTTTTTGATGAAGCCGCCGGTATCAAAGAATTTCAAATTAAAAAAAATCAAACACTCAATCAATTAGCTCGCGCCCAAGAAAACTTGTCGCAAACCGACATTACTTTGCAAGAGCTCGGCCCACGCTATCGGTCACTAAAACGCATGGTGGCCCGACTTGAACAACGCGATGAAGTCGAAAAATCTTTGAAAACATTACAACTTGATTATTATCGCTGGCGCTATCAAGATATCGCCAAACACTGGCAAACCAGCCATCAACAATCTACAACTCTAGCCAAACAACTTGATGATAAGAAAAAAGAATTAACCACTATCCAAAACACACTTAATTCTCTAGAACAAAAAGAAACCGACGATAGCGCTTTTGCTAATTTACAACAGCAATTTAATAATTTGCTAGAAGATAAGAAAAAACTGCAAAATCGTCAAATGGAGCTGGAGCGAGAAATCACCAAAGCGCAAGCTCAAATCAGCGCCGACTTTATCCCCCTACCGGCCGATGAAGTGGCGCGTGAGCTGGAATCTTTTATCAACGAACAACAAAATATCGCCGACAGTTTAGTCGCTGACAAGATTGAAGAAATAAAAAAGTCTTTAAAAAATTTAATCGGTCGCGTCGAAGCTTTATTAAAAAAAGTTAAACGTCCCGAAGCCAAAAAAACCGAAGTCGATCCTAATTACAAAAAAGAACTAACCGCAATCGAAGAACAATTGGCCAAGCTAGATACTGACATCAAAAAAATTCAAGTTAGCATTGCCGATTTTCATCGTCATCAAGATCAACAAAAGGGCCAATTTTTTGACTTACAACGTCAGTTTGCCGCCAAACAAGGCGAGATCAACCAATTGTCATTACAGCACAATGAAGCCAATATCGAATTAGCCAAACTAGAAACCAAGAAAGAAGATTTGGAAAATGAAATCGCCAGAGAAATATCCGAAGCTAATATTTCCACTGATATTGCCAAGACGGCCAGCACTTTAAACCCCGACCAACTCGACGAAACTTATAATAAAATTCAGAGCACCAAACATCAGCTAGAGTTGATTGGCGGCATTGATGAAGAATCAGTCAAAGAATACCAAGAAATCGGGACACGTTTTGAGTTCCTCAACGAACAACATCAAGACTTGACCAAAGCCATCGCTGATTTACAAAAAATCATTGAGCAGCTCGACGCCGAAATCCATGACCGTTTTGATCTGACGTTCAAAAATATTAATGAAAAATTTGGTGAATATTTTCAAGTTTTGTTTGGTGGTGGCAAGGCCAGTTTGGAAAAATTAATGATCGCCACTGACAGTGAAGATGATGCAGACGACGATAACGATGATACAAAAACAACACGCACTGTGTCTTATGGCGGTGTCGACATCAAAGCTTGTCCACCGGGCAAAAAGATTTCTTCACTGGCCACGCTGTCGGGCGGTGAACGCGCCATGACGGCCATCGCTTTGATCTGCGCTATCATCGCTTGCAATCCCTCACCGTTTGTTGTTTTGGACGAAGTCGATGCCGCTCTAGACGAAGCTAATTCTGATCGTTTTTCTTCTATCTTAGAAAAACTCTCGACGGCCACGCAATTTATCGTCGTGACTCACAATCGCGCCACCATGGCCAAGGCCAATATTTTGTACGGCGTGACGATGGGTGGCGACGGCGCTTCAACTTTACTTTCAGTCAAACTTGAAGAGGGTCAACAGTGGGCCAAATAAAAAA
>CAZFXZ010000021.1:0-1122 GCA_964523165.1 uncultured Gammaproteobacteria bacterium | reverse complement strand
TGTCTTGACAGAGGCCAAACACTTTGGTAATCTGGGGCCACTATGTTAAAAATTCGTTTGGCCCGTTTTGGCCGCAAAAAAGCTCCGACTTATCGTTTGGCCGTGTCTGAACATCAAAAAGACACCCAAGGCGATGCTTTGGAATACGTTGGTTCTTACAACCCACGCAGCAATCCCAAATTTATTCAGCTTAATATTGATCGTATTAAACACTGGCTGTCTAAAGGCGCGGGGGTTTCACCGACCGTCCACAACTTGCTAGTTGATCAAGGTGTGATAAAAGATAAAAAAGTTCAAGCTTTTCGCCTCGTCAAAACCGTCGAAGAGAAAAAACCCGAAGCCACTACTCCGACACCCGCTACTGACGAAGCTCCAGCTCCAGCCACCACCGAAACACCAGCCGAAGAACCGAAAACAGAATAATTACAAAAACCGCTCAGCTCGAGCGGTTTTTTGCTGATTGACTTTCGATCCTTGAGTTGTTATACTCGGCTTACTATCTTGTATCTGGTAAAGGTCGGGTACAAGTAAGAAATTTAACAAGTCTAACGGAATTACTGCAATGACTGGACAAGAACGAGACGAACAGTTTTTACTGTCTATCGTCAAGGCTATCGTTGCACATCCAGATGATGTTAAAGTTGAACGCAAGATTGACGAAATGGGTGTCTTGTTGACGCTCCACGTCCATCCGGAAGATATGGGCTACGTCATTGGCCGCCAAGGTCAGACCGCTCGTTCTATCCGCACCTTGCTCAAGATCGTTGGGGCTCGCGACAATGCTCGCGTCAACCTCAAGATCCATGAGCCAGAAGGTTCAACTCGCGCCCCACGTCAATCAGCTCCGGCCGATGACATGACCAGCGACATTGACACTTCGGATGTCGACAACCTCAAGATCTAGGAAATTCCTTTGATCACAAAATACAAAACCCCGCGTAAGTGGGGTTTTGTAATACCACCGTCATTTCGAATCCCTCACAATTCTTTCCACTTCGTCATTTCGAATCCCTCACAATTCTTTCCACTTCGTCATTTCGAATCCCTCACGAAGTGAGGGTGAGAAATCTATTCTTTTTAACGATAACAGATTTCTCACCGCCTAACGGCGGTTCGAAATGA
>CAZFXZ010000020.1:5674-12567 GCA_964523165.1 uncultured Gammaproteobacteria bacterium | reverse complement strand
TTATTTCTATCCAGTAACCATTGCTTGTCAGTCAGGCCTTTAATAAAAAATTCCAATTCTGAAGCGACTAAACGAAAAGGCACTTTTTTGGTCGTTAATAATGGATAGCCATTTTTCATGTCATGTTCAAAAAAAGCTCCGGCCACGGCAATGGTATCAACGCCGGTGCGGCTGTGTTTTTTTTCACCATTGGCTAAAATATTTCTGACAATGTCTAAATATTGTTTCATATTATTGTCGACCGGTCGAGCCAAATTGGCCCAAGCCTCGTTCGCTGTCACTTAATTCCTCAACTTCCGTCAGGGTGGCTCGGACCACCGGCAAAATAATTAGTTGAGCGATTTTGTCGCCAGTTAGAATCTTATAAGGCTGATCTGATAGATTTATCAAACAAACGTTATATTCACCACGAAAACCACTATCAAAAACTCCAGCCATGGTGTGCAGACCGCCATTTTTTGGCAAACTGCTTTTGTCTTTGACGATAGCCACATAACCCTCGGGTATTTCCAAAGCAAAACCGTTGTTAAAAATTTTTCTTTCACCCGGCCGTAAGTCATAATCTTCTAAACTGTATAAATCCAAACCGGCGTCACCACTATGGGCGTAGTTTGGCAGTTTAGCCTGCGGCTGTAATTTTTTTATTTTAATTTCCATTATATTTTTTGACTAAATCATCTAAAGCCGCTTGCAAATCTTCTAAACTGCCATTGTTGTTGATCGTTTCTTCAGCCGTACTGGCAGTTTCGGCGATTTGTTGTTCAGCTTCGGCTTTTTCATCTTGAGCAAATTGGGCAAAAGTTTTTTGCGTATCGTCAGTGTTCTCACCGCGTTCCACAATACGTTGATAGCGGATTTTTTGATCAGCCGTCAAATAGACCAAAACAAAACCCGGTATTTCTCGCAGATATTTTATATCTGACTCACGACGCACGCCATCTACGGTCACTAGACCGGCCGGATCTTTTTTGACATCCTCGGCGATTACTTTGGCTAACGTATCTTGACCAAATTCGTCTCGCAAGACTTTGGATAGGCGTTGCATGTGATCGCGGCTGATAGCCATATATAAACGGTTCAAAATATCGCGGAGCATCGTCGAAAAACGATAAGACGGTGCGCCGTATTTATCAGCTAAATATTGACAAGCCGTGCCTTTGCCAGACGAAATCTCGCCGACAAAACCGAAAATTAATTTTTGATCAGCCATATTATTGATTGTCGTAAGCGACGGCGTCTTCATTTAACAATTCAAACACCACGCCGGCTTCAGCGAAAATTTCTTTACTCCGCGCTCCGGCGTGATAATCATTTTCACAAACCACTCGGACGATGCCGGTATTGATGATCATTTTGGCGCAAGTGTAGCAAGGTGTCATGCGACAATAAAGTGTCGCACCTTGCAGTGAAACACCCAAAAAAGCCGCTTGGCAGATGGCGTTTTGCTCAGCGTGAGTGGTGCGGATGCAATGTTGGCTTTCGTGACCGTCGCTATGACGGACGGTGTGCATTTCATGACCAACCTCATCGCAATGAACGCAATGCATTGGTGAGCCAACGTAGCCGGTGACTAAAATACGTCGATCGCGGGCAATGCAACAACCGCTGCGACCACGATCACACGTTGCTCGAGTAGCGCTAGCTCGAGCCAGGCCCATGAAATATTCATCCCAACTGGGGCGAGAAAATGTTTCGGTCATAAGACTGTCTTAGATGATAAAGTGTCTACATTGTAACAGATTAATCTCACGACCAGCAACATTGACAATTGGCCCAAAATTATTTATTATTTCTGGACCTTTCAACTTTTTATGACCGCCCAACTTAATTGGCAGCCTAGGCGCGATTTGTATGAACAGCCAGACTCACCACGAGTCCGTTTTCAGTTACCGGTTGGTTTGTCTGAGGAGGTTGTACGACAAATTTCCGCCCAAAAACAAGAGCCAGCTTGGATGTTGGCCAAGCGCCTAGAGGCCTTGCGACTTTTTGCTCAAACACCGCTACCGACTTGGGGACCAGATTTGTCAAAATTAGATTTAAATGTCATCACTTATTTTATCCGGCCCGACACTCAAGAAAATAAGAATTGGGCTGATGTGCCGCTAGAGATGAAAAAAACTTTTGACCGTTTGGGTATTTTGGAAGCTGAGCAAAAAGTCTTGGCTGGTGTCGGTGCGCAGTATGATTCTGATGTTATTTATCATAATTTAAAAAAAGCTTGGCAAGACAAAGGTGTGATCTTTGAAAACATGGACACGGCCGTGCAAAAATATCCCAAATTGATCGAAAAATTTTTCATGACCGACTGCATCCCGATTAACGATCACAAATTTATCATGCTCCATGCCGCTGTTTGGTCCGGCGGGACATTTATTTATGTGCCCAAAGGCGTAAAGGTTGACGTACCTTTGCAGGCTTATTTTCGCATGAACGCCCAAGCCGGTGGGCAATTTGAACATACTTTAATCATCGCTGATGAGGGCAGTGAATTGCATTATATCGAAGGGTGTTCGGCCCCGCGCTATGAGACTAACTCAATTCATGCCGGCGGCGTAGAGATTTTTGTCCGCAAAAATGCTCGGGTGCGTTATTCGTCAATTGAAAATTGGTCCAAAAATACTTACAACTTAAATACCAAAAGAGCTATCGTCGAAGAAAATGGTTTAATAGAATGGGTTAACGGCAACATGGGTTCTGGTACGACCATGCTTTATCCTTGTTCAATCTTGGTTGGTCGTGGGGCAAAATCTGATAGTTTGGGCATTGCTTTTGCCGGCCCCGGTCAAAATCAAGACACCGGCTCCAAAGCTATCCATTTGGCGCCAGACACGACCTCTACTATCAAGGCCAAATCGATCTCGGTGGGGGGTGGTGTCACGAGTTATCGCGGTTTGGTCAAAGTCGTGCCGGCGGCAATTAATGCTAAAGTTTCCGTCGAATGCGACGCTTTGTTGATCGGCGATAATTCGATTTCCAATACTTATCCAACCATGAAAATCAACAACGATCAAACCGATATCGCTCATGAAGCGCGAGTTGGCAAAATCGGCAGTGAGGAAATTTTTTATCTCCAATCCCGAGGTTTGACGGCCGAACAAGCTTTGCAGTTGGTCGTAGCCGGGTTTATCGAGCCGATCATCAAGGCCTTGCCGCTAGAATACGCTCTCGAATTAAACAAGTTGATCGAATTAGAAATGGAAGGTTCGATCGGTTAATAAATATGCTCAAACCTACTGCCCAATATCAAGAATTAAAAATCACCACTAGTGGCGAACATGTTTTTGATATCCCGGCCAACACCCAAATACGTTTAGGCTTGGAAGTGGCGGCCGATCAAGCTCACATCATTTATCGGTTGGCGGCCGATGCCGAGTTGGTTTTGCTGACTAGCAGTGCTATGACGCAAGACGTTTGCCATCAGGCGATTTTGACCGAGCCGGGTAGTCGAGTCACGATGTTGAGTCTAGTTTTTGGCGCATCTACTCAGGTCAGTAAAGTAAAGTTGATTGCCCACCATCGGGCGGCCAACACGTATTCAGATATGTCGACTAAGGGTTTAGCTGACGATCAGAGTAAAATAACTTATAATGGCTTGATAAAAATCGATCAAAGGGCGACAGATTGTCGCGGTTATCAACGAGCCAACTTTTTGACTTTGTCGGGTCAAGCCAAAGTAGTTGCTGTGCCGGATTTGCAAATCGCCAACAGTCAAGTCAGTTGTTCGCATGGTGTGACAGTCGGTCGGCTGTCGGCCGATAGCTTATTTTATTTACAGTCTCGTGGTTTGACGATCGATCAAGCCCGACAGGCTTTGGCTTATGGCCATCTGGCCGGTTTGGCTGATGGTCTATCTGATGATATTATCAAAGAGCAAATTTTACAGCTCATCTCTGGTCACGGCCCAAAATTGTATGACTAATACTATTAAAAAGCATTTCCCGCTTTTGACTAAGTTTAAAAACTTGGTTTATTTGGATAATGCCAGCACGACGCAAACTCCGGCCGTGGTCATAAAAACTCTAGAAAATTATTATCGCCTTAGTCGGGCCAATGTCAGTCGCGGTTTATACCCCTTGAGTGTCACGGCCACCACTCAATATGAAAACGCCCGGCAAATTTTGGCTAATTTTATCGGGGCTAAAAAAGAACAAATCGTTTTTACGGCCGGGGCCACGGCTGGGCTAAATATGTTGGCTCGCAGTTTAACGACTAATCTCAAAAAAGGTGATGCGATAGTTTTGAGTCGGGCTGAACATCACGCCAATTTAATACCTTGGCAACAATTAGCCAAACAATTGGGTTTTAGGATAAATTTCATCGAATTAGATAAAAATAATAATTTAGATTTAAGCAGCGCCAAAAAAATTATTAATAAAAAAACCAAGATTGTCAGCATTACTCATGTCAGTAATGTCTTGGGTGTGGAAAATCCGATCACGAAAATTGTTCAACTTGCCCACAAGGTCAAAGCCCTGGTGGTGGTAGACGGTTGTCAGGCGGTGGCCCACCAAAAAATCAATGTCCAAAAATTAGCTTGTGATTTTTATGTTCTGTCTGGTCACAAAATGTACGGTCCGACCGGCAGTGGTTTAATTTATGGTCGAGACTGGTCAAAAATCTCGCCTAGTGTTTGGGGTGGAGAAATGGTCGAGGCGGTGACTTATGACAAAGCTAGTTGGACAACTGGACCGCAACGTTTTGAGGCCGGCACACCATCGATTGCCGACAGCTTGGCTTTGGCCACCGCCGCCCAATTTTTATCAAACAATCGTTGCCAACCGCCGACGGGTTATCTTTTTGGACAATTACAAAAATTATCTTTTATAAAAATCATCAGCCCACAAAAAAATAATATTGGGTTAGTTAGTTTTGCCATGACTGATGTCCACGCTCATGACGTCGCTGAAATGTTGGGTCAATTGGGGATTTGCGTCCGAGCCGGTCATCACTGCGCCATGCCTTTGCATCAGTACTTAGGCTTGTCGAGCAGCTTGCGTGTTTCACTTGGGCTTTATAATGACAAAAAAGATATCGATACCTTGATAGCTGGTTTGAAAATAGTTCATAACAAGTTGGCCTGATATGCAAGATCTTTATCGTCAAGAGTTGCTTGATTTGTACAAAAATCCGCTCAACAAAACCAAGTTGAAAAACCCAGATGTTGTGAAGCGTCAAGCTAATCCGAGTTGCGGTGATGATGTGGAGATTTATATTCGGCTCAACAAAGACGGACGGATCAAAGATATTGGTTGGCAGGGGAGTGGTTGCGCAATTTCCCAAGCGGCGGTATCTTTAGTCACTCAACATGTTCGTGGTCGCCAGGCTCAAGAAGTTTTAAAAATGACCTCCGATCAGGCTCTGGCTTTATTGGATCTGCAACTATCGCCAGCCCGGCTAAAATGCGCTTTGTTGGGCTACGAAACTTTACGTCAAACTTTAATTGATTATTATGCCAAAACTAGAAATTAAAAATTTGTCCGTCAGTGTTGAAGATAAAGAAATTATTAACAAGCTAAATTTGACGATTGAGTCCGGCACGGTGGTGGCGTTGATGGGCCCCAATGGTTCAGGCAAATCGACCTTAGCTAATGTTTTATTGGGTCATCCGAATTATCAAATCACGACCGGCCAAATCGTGGTTGACGATGTAGATTTGACGGCTGCTTCACCCGATCAACGGGCTAAAGCCGGATTGTTTTTATCACTGCAATATCCGCCGACTGTGAGTGGTGTAAGTTTGGCTCATTTTTTGCGTCTAGCTTATGACGCGGTGCGCAACAGCAAAACTCGGCCCTTGGATTTTCAACAGATTTTGTTAGAAAAAATGGCCATCTTGAAAATGGATAAAAATTTTGCCAGTCGCTCGGTCAATGAAGGATTTTCTGGTGGTGAGAAAAAACGCTCAGAAATTTTACAACTTTTACTCCTTGATCCAAAATATGCGATTTTAGACGAAACTGATTCGGGTTTAGACGTTGATGCTTTAAAAATTGTAGCTGAGGGCATCAATAAATTTAAAAATCAGGACAAAGGTGTGTTGTTGATCACACACTATCAACGTTTACTCGATTATGTCCGGCCGGACGTTGTCCATATTATGGTTGACGGAAAAATTGTCCAAAGTGGTGGCCCGGAGTTGGCTCAACAAATCGAAGAAAATGGCTATGCCCGATAATAATTTAAAAGAAAAAATTATTGCCCAGCTTCAGACCGTTGATGATCCCGAGTTGCAACTCGATATCTATAGCTTGGGTTTGATTTATGATATTAAAATTAAAGCCAATCAAGAAGTGGAAATAGTCATGACTTTGACGACGCCGGCTTGTCCGTATGGCCCGATGATTGTGCAAATGGTGGAAATGGCTTTGCGACAAATTAATATTGATCAGCCAAAAATCACGGTGGTTTTTGAACCGGCTTGGCAAGCTCCGCAAAATTTACGCGAACTCTTAGGCTTATGAACAAAAAAATCCGAGTTTGTAATGGTCGGACTTGCAGTTGCCACAACAGTGAAATTATCATGGAGGCTATCGAAGAAGCAACCGGCTTACGGGCCGGCCAAAAAAACGATGACTACGATTTGGATTATGGTAGTTGTACGAGCTATTGTGAGTTGGCTCGCAATGTCACAGTGGATGACAAAAAAATTATTCATCGGGCCGATCCAGCCACGATCATGACTAAAATAAAAAACAACGAAGGGACGGATAAAGTTTTTGAAACCTCAGACATTGATATCGATAAATTGTTGGAATTATAATAACCGCCAAAAGGCGGTTATTTAGAACTATTTACAACACCATTGTCATTTCGACCGACTCTGAGCGAACGAAGTGAGTCGAAGAGGAGTGGAGAAATCTATTTGTTGTTATGCAATAGATCTCTCCACTCCG
>CAZFXZ010000020.1:0-5574 GCA_964523165.1 uncultured Gammaproteobacteria bacterium | reverse complement strand
AGCGGGCGAGAAGACGGAAAGAGGTTCTTTAGGTGAAATTTATTCGACGGCGATCTTGATGCTCGGACCCATAGTCGTGCACAATGAAGCAGATTTTATATAAACGCCTTTAGCCCCGGCTGGTTTGGCTTTTTTGATGGCTTCCAACAAGACATTAATATTTTCTACCAACTGTTGCGCCTCAAAAGATGATCGGCCAACTAATTGATGGATATTGCAGGTGTCATCGTTTTTGAAAGCGACTTTACCCTTTTTTAATTCTTCGATAGCCTTTTTAATATTAGGCGTGACGGTTTCGTTTTTTGGTGAAGGCATCAAACCGCGCGTACCCAAGATTTTGGCAATAGCCGCTAGTTTGGGCATGATTTGCGGAGTAGCCACAGCTAGATCAAAGTCGGTTTTGGACGTTTTTTTGATTTCTTCGATCAATTCTTCACCACCGACGATATCAGCTCCGGCCGCTTTGGCATCAGCCATTTGCTCAGCGCTGACAAAAGCCGCGATTTTTTTGGTCTTGCCAGTACCATGGGGTAAGATAATTAAACCCTTGACTTGCTGATCGGTCTTTTTGGGATCGATGCCTAAACGCAAATGCAATTCTAGGCCGGCGTCAAAATTTTCGATTTTATTATTTTTGATCAACTCCACGGCTTCGGCCACGCTAAAAATTGGTTTGGCCTGCAAAGCTTGGACCAGTTTTTGATACTTGGGGTTCTTTTTCATAAAATATTGTTTAGTGGTTGTAGCGTCTGTCTAGGACAGACTCCCACGTTAATTAGATTTATTCAACAGTGATACCCATTTGGCGAGCCGTGCCTTCAATAATCTTCATAGCTGACTCGATGTCATTAGCATTAAGGTCGGGCATTTTTTGTTCGGCAATGGCTCGAATTTGATCTTTGCTGACTTTGCCGATTTTTTCTTGCAATGGTTTACCTGAGCCCTTGGCCACGCCGGCGGCTTTTTTTAACAATTCGGCGGCTGGCGGAGTTTTAAGCTTGAAAGTGTAGGTCCGATCTTCAAAAACCGTGATCTCGACCGGCACGACATCGCCGCGCATGTCCTTGGTCGCTTCGTTGAATTTGGTGCAAAATTCACCAATATTTAAGCCATGTTGACCCAAAGCCGGGCCGACTGGCGGGGCGGGAGTGGCGGCGCCACCTTGAATTTGTAGTTTGATGATTACTTTAACGTCTTTTGAGGCCATATATTTATAATGTTTAGTGGGCGGTACTATATCTTTTTTACTTGCAAAAAGTCAAGCTCGACCGGGGTTTCGCGACCAAACATCGATACCAAGGCTTTGACCTTGCCACGCGTTTCGTCAATTTCTGAAATTTTACCTTCGAAGCCCTTAAACGGTCCATCAACGATCGAAACTGGTTGACCGACCGACACGTCAATCTTGTAGGTCGGATCTTCAACGCCCATACGTTTTTTGAGAGCATCGATTTCTTTTTGTGAGACGGGTGTCGGGATCGTACCCGAGCCGATAAAGCCGGTGACGTTGGGTGTGTTGCGCACGACGTACCAAGAGTCGTCTGTCACGATCATTTCGACCATGACATAGCCGGGGAAAATCTTTTCGACCACGACTTTACGTTTGCCATTTTTAATTTTGATCTTTTTTTCGGTTGGGATCATGACCGAAAAAATCCGATCTTCCATGCCCATGGAACGAATACGCTGTCCCAAGTTTTCGGCGACGTTTTCTTCGTAGCCAGAGTAAGTGTGGATGACATACCAGCGCTTACCCAAGTCCAATGTTTGTTTTGGCATAAAACTAAGGCGTTAGGCGACGAGCAGCTCAAAGCCGATCGTAAATAAATAGTCGAGTAAGCCCAAAAAGGCGGCTACGAGCAAACTGATAACCACCACCAAAATTGTGTATTTGATGGTCTCGTTGCGAGTCGGCCAGCTGACTTTTTTGAGTTCAGCTTTAGAATCGAGAAAATATTGCACTAGGCGGTTAGCCATATATTTAAGGTTTTTAAAACTGCCCCGGTGGGCAGTGGTAAATGATGTTTCGAGTATAGGATAAATAGTCTGGCCTGTCAAGGGGATAAATAATATTATTATCTTTAAGTTAGTTTTATGGTATAATTTACCTACCAATATGAACATCACGACATTTTTTGACGCTGCCATCGCCGCCGGGGCTTCGGATTTGCATTTAGTGGCCGGAGAATATCCGTTTATCCGGGTTTTTGGTGAATTAAAAAAAATTGCCGGCCATGAAGAGATTTTACAAAACACCGAGCTGGCGGCGGCCGTCGACAGTATTTTGACCGAAGAACAAAAAAAAGAATTTGCCGAAATTTTGGAGCTGGATTTGGCTTATGAATATGACGGCACGCGTTTTCGTATCAACCTCCATCGCCAATTGGATCAGTTTGGTCTAGCCGCTCGTCTGGTACCCAAAGAAATTCCCAGCGCCGCCGACATTGGTTTGGAAGAAGCGATTTATGATCTGACTCATCTTCATCAAGGTTTGGTCTTGTTGACCGGACCAACCGGCAGCGGTAAATCCACGACCTTGGCCAGCATGATCAATATCATCAACCAAGAGCGGGCCGCTCATATTATCACACTTGAAGACCCGATCGAATATATTTATCCGCGGGACAAAAAGAGTATTATCGAACAACGGGAAGTTGGGCGCGATACCCACTCTTTTCATGCCGGTTTGAAATATGTTTTACGCCAAGATCCCAATGTGATCTTGATTGGTGAAATGCGCGATCCAGAAACAATCGCCGCCGCTTTGACGGCCGCCGAAACTGGGCACTTGGTTTTTTCAACCTTACACACCAATTCGGCGGCGGAAACCATTGAACGGATCGTCGACAGCTTTGACACTCATCGTCAGCGACAAATTTTGACGCAATTAGCCAGTACGCTCAAAGCGGTCATCACCCAGCAATTGGTGCCAACGGTTGATGGTCGTCAAGTCGCGGCTCGAGAAATCATGGTTGTTAATTCAGCTGTGGCTAACTTGATCCGTCAAAACAAGACCGAACAAATACCGTCTGTTATCCAGACCAGTAAGAGTCAGGGCATGATCACGATGGCCACGGCTTTGCGTAATTTACATAAAGCCGGCTTGATCGACGAACAAACTTTCAAAAATCGCAGTCGAGCTGGCGGCACTTCTTTAACTTATTATTAAATTAATATATGTGGTTAAGACTTTTTCAAAAACCGGTCAATAAATTAACAGCCGTCAAAGCGGCGGTGTCTAGTGCGGTCATCCAAGCGGCTTACGTTGGGTTGGTGGTAAAGTTTATGAGCAGTTTTGGCGATTGGGTGGAAAAAGGTCAGGGACCAGTCATACCCGAATTTATCGCCGGCTTTTTGATGCTGACGCTATTTGTCATTTCCGTGGCCGTATCGGGCTTGGTAGTTTTTGGTTATCCGATTTTTTTGATCTTGGAGCACAAAAGATATCGTTTAGCCATCGCTACGACTCTGATCACCCTGGCTCTTTTGCTGGTCATTATCATGGTTGTCATTGGTATTTATTGGGCCAATCTAATTTAAAAAAATATGGTCAAAAACTATCGTCTCGCCGTTGTTGCGATACTGGCGGTTTTGTTGTTGAGTGGTTGTAGTTGGGGCAAAAAATCCACAACCCAACCCCAGCTTTTGAATTCGATGGCTGGAGCGTTGTCAGAAGTCAAAACTTTGGCTTTTGATCTAAATATTTTAGCCGTCAATCAAGACAAGACCACTACCGTTGAATTGGCTTTGACCGGCCAAGGTCAAATAGCTCGCGACGATCAGTCCGCCGGCCTAAGTAGTGATTTTAGTTATCAGACCACCCAAGAGGGTAAAAATTTTTCCCTCAGTGGCAAACTGTTGTCGACCGACCAAAAAACCTACTTCAAATTTAACAATTTGCCCAAGACTGGTTTGCTGTCTTATTTCAAATTAACCACTGATTGGTATCAATTACCCACAGCCGATACAGCCAGAGATTTGGTCTCGTCGACGGCGGCCGTTGATCAATCGACTTTGGCGCCGTGGTTTACCGGCCAACAATTTTTGGTCGTCGAAGAAGATTTGGGTAAAGATTTTATCGATCAAACTAAAGTTGAAAAATTTCGAGTCACTGTCGATATCCAAAAATTTGTGGCCGCGGCCAAAGCTTCAGCCAAAAATCAAGGTCGGGATATTAGTTCATCAGAGTTAAAAAGTCTGGATAAATTTTTGCAAGACCTCAATAAAGCTGGTGGCGTAGAATTGTGGCTTGGTCAAGAAGACAGCTTGCCGCGACAAATCATCTTAAAATCTTGGCCGTTGAGTAATCCGGCCGACGTGACAGCCACGGTGAGCTTAAAGCTTTTTGATTTTAACCAAACTGTTGATCTCAAAGCCCCCGCCACGGCCAAAATTTTTGACCCTCAGACCCTCTTGGGTTTAACTCCGAGCAAACCTTAGACTGTGAAGCACGTCCAAGTCAAAAATATTCATTATTCCAGTCATGGTTGGCGTATCACGGCGCTGTGGTGGTTTTTTTTGATTTTTGGCTTGATTATCATCGGCAAACTATTTTTTTTGCAAGTTGTCCATCATGACGATTATCAACAACTTGGTCAAAACCAACATCAAGTCCAAAGACAATTACAAGCTCGACGGGGCACAATTTACACCCAAGACACCAAAGTTTCTCCCGACGATCCCAATCGTTTGATCCCGGTGGCTATGGATCGCGATTTTTATTTAGTTTACGGCCAGCCGGCTCTAGTCGACGATCCGCAAAAAACTGTTGATCAACTCAACGAAATTTTAGCTTTGCCGGCCGAAGTTAATGCCCGATTAGTCGAACAGTTGTCAAAAATTGACGATCCATTTGAACCGTTAGTCCATCGCGTTACCTCGGAAAAAATCGCTCAATTAGCCGAAGCCAAATTACCGGGTATTAAATGGCAAACAGAAAATTTGCGTTATTACCCAGACGCCAATTTGGGCAGTCACGTTTTGGGCTTTGTCAGTACGGCTGACACTCAAGCCAAGGGGCAATATGGCATCGAAGGTTATTTTAATGAAGTTTTGGCTGGACAAGATGGTTTGATCATTGGTCAAAAGGGGGCGGGTGGGGGATTGTTGGGGATTGGTCAGGAAAAAAATCAAGAGTCGGTCGATGGCTCGAGTATAGTCTTGACCATTGATCACACTTTACAAACCGTGGCCTGTCAAAAACTCAATGAGGCCGTAGAAAAATATGACGCCATTGGCGGTACGATCATAATTTTACAACCGCAAACCGGCGCGGTCTTGGCCATGTGTGGTCAGCCCGACTTTGACCCCAATGATTATAAAAATGTCACAGACATTTCGGCTTATGTCAACCCGGCAATTTTTGGCGCTTATGAGCCGGGCTCGGTCTTTAAAGCTTTGACCATGGCTATGGCGATTGATCAAAACAAAATTACGCCCGAAACAACCTATGTTGATAGCGGGGAAGTCAAAGTTGATACCTTTACCATTCGCAACTCTGATTTGTTGGCTCATGGCCAACAAACCATGATTGAAGTTTTGGAAAAGTCTTTAAATACCGGAGCGATTTTTGCC
>CAZFXZ010000019.1:0-12953 GCA_964523165.1 uncultured Gammaproteobacteria bacterium | reverse complement strand
CTTTGAAACTGTCGGCGCTGATCGAAGTGGCCAAAAATTGGACCGGGGCGTTGACATTGCCATCGGGCTCGGGAATTTCTTTGATGATAGTTTCAAAAAGCGGCGTGATGTCACGCATGGTTGATAAGTCAGACGTCAGGCCGGCTAGGCCTTGCTTGGCCGAAGCGTAAATGATGGGAAAATCAGTCAGATGATCACTGGCGCCCAGTTCGACAAACAAGTCAAAAGTTTTGTTTAAAGCATAATCGGGTCGAGCGTCGGGTTTATCAATCTTGTTGATGACGACAATAATGCGGCGATCGAGCTCCAAAGCTTTTTTCAAAACAAAACGCGTTTGCGGCATCGGGCCTTCTTTGGCATCGACGAGCAGCAAATAGCCGTCAGCCATCTTTAAGACGCGTTCGACTTCACCGCCAAAGTCAGCGTGACCGGGAGTGTCGATAATATTGATTTTATAATCATGCGAAACCACGGCGGCGTTTTTGGAAAAAATCGTAATGCCACGTTCGCGCTCTAGTTCGTTGGAATCCATGATCAAATCCGACCCGGCATCTTTATCGAGCTTAGTTGAGGATTGTTTGAGCAAAGCATCGACCAAGGTGGTTTTGCCGTGGTCGACGTGAGCGATAATGGCGATATTGCGAATATCCATAGATAGTTGCGCCAGAATAGCATTATTTGCTCAAATAAGCAACCCAGCGCTGTTTGTGATTGACATAAATATCTAAACATGCTATCATGTGTTCGTTAGCAAGTGTTACTTTTTCTTACGGGCTAGTGAATAAAATAATTGGTTAACGTAGAAAATAAGTAAAGGTCGCCTTGCGCAATTATTCACTCATGTAAGAAAAGAACTATGGCAAACAAACTTTTCATCGGCAGCTTGGCTTGGGCCACTAACGATGACAGCTTGCGCAATTTCTTTGCTCAAGCCGGTACGGTTCAATCCGCTTCGGTTATTACCGACAAGATGACCGGTCGCTCCAAGGGTTTCGGTTTCGTGGAAATGTCCACGGATGAAGAAGCTCAAAAAGCTATCGAAATGTTGAACGGTAAAGAACTTGATGGTCGCGCTATCGTTGTCAACGAAGCTCGCCCGCAAGCTCCTCGTCGCGAATTTAGCCGCTAACCTCAAATTAGCAGTTTCAAAACCCCCGCCACGGCGGGGGTTTTTGTTTTATAAAAAACAGCCCATTTAGGACTGTGCCGACTCCGCAGATTGAGACGTTTGATGTTTGCGATGGTGAAATTCGAGCGTGACCACGACGGTCTGCAGGGTGATGCCGGTCAGGGCCGATGAGATCAAATTACTGCCGCGTATGATCATGTCGGCCGAGGGATCGGCCACGCCCCAAAAAACTTGCAGCAGCCAACGACTGATAAAAGCCGAAGTTATCGTCAGGCCCATCATGGTCAAAAGAACGATCAATATGATATTGTGCAGACGCAGTCGCCAGGCGTTTTGTAGTAAAGACTGGTAGCGCCCGATGGCCCAGATCAAACTGCCGGCCACAAAACCCAAGGTGAAAAGGCCGCCCGGCAAAAATCTGGTTTCCAATGTCGTGACGATCATCAGTGTTGTGGTGATGGCCATGATGATGTCAAATTTGGCCCAGATGGCTTGTCGGGCGTTGGCGTGACGCTTTGTCAGATCGTTAATCATTTGGTCCTCCAATCAACGAACTGCTGTTATCTAATATCTTTTTGAATTTTTTGTCAAAAATAAAAAAACGGCTTCAGGAGAGAAGTCGTTATTTGGTATCAAACAACCTCTTGATGCCGTCGGGACGTTGGGCGAGTAGCCAGACCCAACCCAAGGCCCAAAAATAAAACAGGTCGTTGATGAAATTTGACAATGGACTGATGGGGCCGGGCCCTCTCAAGCAGTATTCCAGTCCCCACAACAACCCGGCAGTACTAGTCATGACTGCCAAACCGATCACTACGGTCACTATGGCGATGGCCACCGCCAGACCAATTTTTCTCCGGACAGTGCCGTCGACGACATTGAAAGTCGACCAGGCGATGAAAAGCACCGTGACCAAAAGGGCCATACCTCGACCGATACCGCTGGTGTCGTCAGGCAACACGCCGTTGCAAAACAGGCTGATCTCCAAGGTGAATATCGCCAACCAGATTTTGTCGGCTTTGGTCAGAAAGCCAAAGAGTCGGTCCCACATGTTGTCTAGCCTTTCTTGTTAAGAAATGAACTGCGGGCATCTTAACATTAACTCAATTTTTGGCAAGTCGGGCTTTTATTGATCAAAAAAATACTATATAATATCAAGACAAATATGGACAATGATTTGCGACAATTTTTTTTGAGCTCCGATGGTTTTAGCGATGATGATCTCGACACTCTAGCCGCCTCGCGGCCGAGCAGTTTTGTCGGTGAAGGACAATTGGCCGTCGACGTTTATCAGACGGCCAAAGATATTGTCGTCCAATCAGCCGTGGCCGGCATCGATCCCAAGGATTTGGATATTGCCATCAACAATGACATGTTAACGATTCGCGGTCAGCGTCGCCGTCAGGCTCTGGTAGCCCAAGATGATTATTTTTGCCAAGAATGTTACTGGGGTGAATTTAGTCGCTCAGTAGCTTTGCCTCAAGAAATTTTGGCCGACAAAATAAAAGCCGTTTATAAAAATGGTATTTTGACCATCACGTTACCCAAAGCCAATCCCGAACGGACCGTGACCGTCAAAATCCAGGACTAATTTTTGTTTTATGAAAGATCCTCTATCGACGGCCGAGACTTTTTTACCGGCTTGGGCGTTGATTTTTATCGGTGCGGTCATTGCCATAATTTTATTGATGACCGGTTTGAGTATTGGCTACCAATACGCTTACGCCGATGAATTTTATCCCGGTGTTAGTCTGGGTACCTTGGCCTTGGGCGGCAAAACACCGGACAAAGCTCGGCAAATGATTGCTGATCGAGCAGCGGAAATCAACCGCAACGGTTTTTTGATAAATTATCAAAACCACAGCCTGACGCTTTATCCGGCCGTGACGTCACCAACTGATCCGGACGTAGCTTACGATTTGTACAATATTGATGTTGAGGCTTCATTGTCCAAAGCTTGGTCGGTCGGTCGAAGTGGCTTGACTGGCAAACGTTTGACGCAACAACTCCGAGCTTTGTTGTTTGGTCGGACCGTCTTATCTAGTTATCAATTAGACAAAATCAAAACTCAGGAAGTTTTGGAACAAAATTTGTCTCAATATGAAAACCCCGGCCAAAACGCCAAACTACTAGTGTCTTTGGATGATGATCAAATCAGCACGTCGGTTCAAGCCGAAAAGTCCGGCCAGTCTTTTAACTACGGTGAAATTTTACAACAGCTATCAAGTAATTTGGCCGATTTGGAAAATCGTCCCATCACTGTTGTTTTGACTGTCGACGAGCCGACAATTTTTGCCAAGGAAGTTGGCGCGACACCAAACGAGGTGGCTGGTATTTTGGCTCGAGGTCCGTGGGAAATTTATTTTGCCGATCAAAAATGGTCTTTGGACAAATCGACTTTAGCCGGCCTATTGGGCTTTAGACGATTGGGCAACAAAATAGCGATCGGTCTAGACCAAGAAAAGTTTGCTGATTATGTCTTGGCCACTATCGCTCCGACGGTGGAGCGACCGGCCCAAGATGCCAAGTTTGCCATAAAAAATGGTCGGGTCAGTGAATTTGTCGGCAGTCAGTCCGGTCAAGTCGTCGATGTCTCGGCTAGTCGATTGAAGTTTGAAGAAGAAATAATCGATGGTCAAAAAACCACAGTTGAGCTGGTCGTGACTACAACCGAGCCGGAAATTTTGACCGCCGATGTCAATGATTTAGGCATCAAAGAAATCATCGGTCTGGGTAAATCCAACTTTGCCGGCAGTCCGGCCAACCGTCGTCACAATATTGCTACCGGCGCGGCCGCCTTAAACGGTCTAATGATCAAACCGGGTGAAGAATTTTCCCTGCTCAAAGCTTTGGGTACGATCGATGGCTCGACTGGCTATTTGCAAGAGCTGGTCATCAAGGGCAACAAGACCACACCCGAGTATGGTGGCGGTTTGTGTCAGATCGGGACCACGACCTTTCGCGGTGTTTTGGATAGTGGCTTGCCAATCACGGCTCGACGCAATCATTCTTATCAAGTTAGCTATTACGCTCCGGCCGGTACTGATGCCACGATTTATGATCCGGCCCCCGATTTTAAATTTGTTAATGACACAGGCCATTATATTTTGCTGGTGACCAAAATTATCGGTGATGATCTGCGTTTTGAATTTTGGGGAACCAAAGATGGTCGCAAAAAATATTACGTTGGTCAGCAGTCGAGTGAAAATTTTTATGATATCACACCAAAAAAATGGGGTTCGATCGCCCCGGCGCCAACTAAATATATAGAGACGTTGGATTTGCCGGTTGGTCAGCAAAAATGTACGGAAAAGGCTCATGCCGGAGTCACGGCCAGTTTTGATTATAAGGTCACGTATCCCGACGGCCAAATTAAAGATCAAGAATTTACCAGTGTTTATCGACCGTGGCAGGCCGTTTGTTTGGTTGGGGTAGAAAAATTAACTGAGCCAGTCGTTGAGGAAAGTGGCGAGGGGACGACGACAGAAACTCCGGACGGCAATTTACCGCCACCGGCCGACGTCAACGTTGTTCAATAGATTATTTCAGTAGAGGATAAATAATAATGATCATTTGCTCATTTAATTACCTAGCGATGTTATTGTCATCTCAATGGACCACTTATCCGTCCTTTTGTCATCCCGAGCGTAGCGAAGCGGAGTCGAGGGATCTTGGTTATGTTTAGCATGAAATCAGATCATCCCAGTTGGGATTCTTTTTTTCTATTAAAGAGATTTTTTTATCTCGTCGCCAACGTTTTAATTGTTTTTCTCTAGCTATGGCTTGGTAAATATCACTATATTCTTCATAATAGACTAAATGGTGACAATTATATTTTTGACAAAATCCTGATGGTGATTCTTGCCGGTGTTGTTTTTTTCTGGCAACTAGAGAATTGGTTACACCAATATAGATAACCTTACTAAAGCTGGATAGTATGTAGACCCAATAACGATGTTGTTTGGACATATTGAGAAAGATCCCTCCACTGCCCCCTCTCTTCGCTCGGGGTTCGGTCGGGATGACAACAAACCCCCACCCCAACCATTCCTTGTCAGCGAGGGGTCGTAACAGTTCCTCCCCTGACAAGGGGGAGGATATAGGAGGGGTTGTTAGGATGACAACATAACGGTGACTCAGGATGACGTATGGGGGATAGTAACAAACTGATCATTAACAAAATCTAAATTCTGCTATCTTGCTAAAAACAAAAAACCCCGCGAAACGGGGTTTTTAATTACCTGCTGACAAGCTGTATGGTTATTGCCATTCATCTGCAGTCAAGAAATCTCTTCTTTGGAGGACTCCAGCCGGAGCCAGAGAGGTCCAGAAAAAAGATTCCATGCTTGTCGTGACTGCAGAGGGCTACCAACAACTTTTTAAGGTAACTTGGCATATTAGCATATATGTAAAATATTGTCAAGAGGTGGCTTTTAAGCTTTAAAAATAGCTAAAAAAATCCCAATAAATAAGGCTAAATTGACTTTTCGGCCAAAATCAAGTAAAAATAAGCCAGTAGTTTAACTTCGTACTAAGCCTTTTGCCCAGGTGGTGGAATTGGTAGACACGCCAGCCTTAGGAGCTGGTATCGCAAGATGTGGAGGTTCGAGTCCTCTCCTGGGCATGAGGGTTGGTGGGAAGTTTTACTTATAACTGGAGGAGTATAAGAGATGAACTTTGACAGTCCCAAGGATCGGTTGATTTTGCCGATCGACGGCATGAGTGTCGGTCAGGCCGGCGACGTCGTCGAGGAAATGGCCGGACATGTCGGCATTTTCAAGATCGGTCTGGAGATGATTTTCCGGGCCGTGGCTGCTGTGTTTTGGTACGGCAAGATCCCGGATGACGAGGCGGTTTTTGGCGTCATGCCGATCGCTCGACTGCTGCAGACCATCGGGGCGCGCCGGATGTTTTTGGACGCCAAGCTCCACGACATCGACAACACCGTCGGTGAGGCGTTCAAACAAATACTGGGCGGTATGAATCCGCACATCGTCAATGTTCATTCCACCGGTGGCTTTGGCGCCATGAGCATACTCAAAGATCTTCGTCGGATCTATGGGGCCGCGATAGGCTATGGCGCCAACAGTCCCGAGACGATTTTGGTGGCGGTGACGCTGTTGACCAGTTTGTCGGTCGCCGATCTGATCGACATGGGCCTTTTACCCGCCGATGGTCAGGCCGCCGATCTGGAAAATATCGTCGGCAAATTGGCCAAGCTGGTTATCGCCGCCGGTCTGGACGGCATCATCTGCGCTCCGCCCGATGTGGCTCGACTGCGGGCTGAAGGTTTCCCCGGTCTGATCATCACTCCCGGCGTGCGGCCGAGTTGGGCGGCGGCCAACGACCAAAAACGCATTATGACGCCGCGCCAGGCCATCGCCGCCGGCGCCGACATGATCGTTGTCGGTCGGCCGATCACCAAACCGCCGGATGGTATGACGCCGACGCAAGCCGCCGGTCGCGTGCTCGAGGAAATCGAGCAGGGTCTGACCGATCGCGCGCGCTAGAAACAAGCCTTTTATGCCGACACCTTGCCGTGTCGGTTTTTTTATCCCGTCGCTCGCGAGCGACGGGATTTATACTTTACTTTTTTAAAAAATAGTTTTAAGGTAAGCTCGGCTTTTCACTTGTTCTTTAAGGAGGTTTGGCTATGAGCGAGCAGAGGAAAGAGTGGGTCAACTATGGTTTGATGATCATGATCGCCTGTCTGGCCACGTTGGCCACGACCTGGATCGTCCAGACATTCGTCGCGCCGCACAGTCAGATCGACTGGTTGGCCGGTCTGCTGGGTTGTGTCTTTTCTTTCATCGCCGTGGCGCTGGGATACGGCGTTGGTGTCAATGGCACGCCGAGTCTGCGCTTTGACGGGGAGGCCTGTGCCGTGGCCATGTTCGTCGTCGGCCTGCTGGTCTTGGTCGTTTTGACCTTGACCAAAGTTTGGCTCTATCCCGACCTGCCCCGAGCCGTCGTGGTATTTTGGACGGCCTTGGCCGTGGCCTTTGTGCCGCTGGGCCACTACGTCGGTCGTCGGCGGTGTCTCGACTCGTATGTCTTGGTGGAGCTGATTTTGCGCCAGCCTTGCAAAAGCTGGCTGTTCGGCACTCGTTAAGTAACAACGGGTGTTTTTTTTATTTTCTTGCGTTTTTTAAAAAAAAGTTTTAAGGTGGGGGAGGTTTTCGCTAACTGTTCTTCAACAATTGGAGGTTTCCAGTGATGACGCAAGAGGAAATTCGTCGCCGAACGATCGACGAGATCGTTTCGGGTCTGTGGAAACACGGCTGTGTCAAAACGGCCGAGCAATCGCCCGACGGTCAGGGCTTCGTCCTCAAAGATGGCAGCCTCTCGCCGTTTTACATCGACCTGCGCCGGATCGCCTCGGTGCCCGGTTTCTTCCACAAGGTCAATGAAGTGTACACCTGGCTGGCCGCCGAGTTTTCCTACGAGCTGATCGCCGGCGTGCCGACGGCGGGTGTGCCCATGGCCACGGCGCTGGCTCTCTGGAAGCGTCGGCCCCTGATCGTGCCGCGTCTGGAAAAGAAAGCTCACGGCACCGGCGCGACGATCGACGGCATCTATCACGGTGGCCAATCCGTACTGATCGTCGACGATCTGATCACGGCGGCCAAGAGCAAACAGGAAGCCATCGAGGCTCTGCGCGCCGTCGGTCTCAATCCGGTCGGCATCGTCGTTTTACTGGACCGCAGTCCGCGGGGCATCAGTGAAGTCGACGGCGTGCCGTTGCGCAGCCTGATGTCCGTCAAAAGAATGATGGCCACGGCTCTCGAGCAGGACTGTTGCTCGGGGGACAATTTCGATCAGGTCATGAGCTGGCTGAACGCACAGTCGGCCGCCTGACAGACTCATTCTGACAATTTCGCCGCCTTACATCACAAGGCGGTTTTTTTATAACAAAAGATTGACTATTTTTTTACTTAAGAGTAAGTTATACTAAATTTATCCCACCAGATCAGGAGGCAAGTCATGACCTGGAAGGAAGTGTTTGTGCAGCTCGAAGCCACGGCCGGCAAACGGGCCGGACTGTTGCGAGAGATGTGGCGGATGTCGACGCCGCCCGACGACGATGACGCGGCCACGCCCGAAGCCGCCCGCGAGTTCTATGGGCATATGTTAGCCGGGGCGCTGAGCGCTTTTGGCCGAGGGGAGTATGATGTGCGGATGGTCATCAACGAGGTGGCGACGTTTTTCAACAATCGTCTGTCGGCGTCGGTCGCTCCTGTCGCTTTGTGCGATCCGGCCATGGCCAGCGCTTGTTAGACCCGACGAATTTTTACGGCGGGTTTTTTTTGATCTAAAAAATCACCGGCAAAATCAGACTAGCGTCGTTAGCCGGCTCACCCGACGGATTGTCTTTTTTTAAGACTAATGTGCCGGTGGTCGTAGCCGGTGTGGGGAAATTCAAAGTAACACTAAACGCCACCGGGGCAACAGTCATCCAATCGCTCTGAGCTTGGGCCACGCCGCTAGCCAATAAAAGATTATTACTGTCATAAAGTTCAACCGGGAAAGACGCTTCAAAATACCACGTGCCCAACGCCGTACCGGTGATGGTGACCGGACTGGTCAGTGGCAGTGATAGGTCGTTGTCAACGATGACAGCCGCTGGCTGTTGTTTATCGGCCACCAGATTATCCCAAGGGGAGTTTGGTTGGCTGAGATCATTGAGGATAATCGGCAAATTTTTTATCGAGTACCAGTAGCCAAAACTGGCCAAGATTATCAAGATGATTACAAGTAGAAAAAGTTTTTTCATATTTTTTATTTATTAATATCAGCTTTGATGATGGCCATAGCCTGATCAAAGTTTTTAAATTTTTTGATTTCACGGATTTTGTCGCCGATTGTTATGGTAATATTTTCACCGTAAATATCCCCAGAAAAATCGCTAATTAAGACTTCCAGCGACAAGCAATGCTGTAGCCAGTTGTAACCGTAATGTAATAGGCCGTGATAATTTTTATCGCCGACGGTCACGGTGGCTTGATAAACGCCGGTTGTTAGATTTTTGGCCAAGGCCACGTCGAGATTGGCGGTAGCCGCCCCGAGCTTTTTACCCAAACCGCCACCGCGAATGACCGACCCGGAAATAATAGTTGGCCGAGATTTTAAATGAATAATTTTGTAAACAGCAAAAATCAAAATCGTCGCGCCAAGTAACTGGCTAGTAGTCAAAATATTGCCATTGATAAAGTAGTCTAGTATCACTGCCGAGACCGGCCAAGCCAATTCATAAAGTGTGGCTTTGGAAGCCGGGACTTTTTTGAGACCATAGTAATAAAGAAACATGGCACCAGCGCCGGTGGTCAAAACAATGATCAGAAAATAATTCCATTGTGTGGCCGTTGGCCAAGCAAAAGTGGCCGTGACTAACAACGTGGCCGTCATCAATAAAGTCGTCAGACCAAAACGCAGTGCACCCAACAAACCATAATGAATAGTCCGCACGGCATATTTACCAAAAGTCGTTGATGAGCCCCAAGCAAAAGCCGCCAGCAAGGCAAAGACGGCAGCCAAGAAAGTCTTGTCGCCGGTGTCAAAGTTGGGCATCCCGTCCGGAAAGGTCGTGAAGTAACCACCAAGTAGAGCCAAAGCGGCCCAGAGATAAAACTTTTTGGAAAATTTTTCTTTTAAAATAATTATGGCTAAAAAAATGGCAAAGACCGGCTGAAGTTTTTGCAACAAAATCACGACTGATAAATTGTGAAAGTTGGTCAAGAAAAATGCCTTAGTGATAAAAGTTGTGCCCAGTGCTCCACCAAACAGAGCTACCCAAAACACAGCGGCCCATTGCGATTTGGAAAGCAATTTTATTTCTTGGCGATAAAAATACAAAAACGGTGATAAAACAACAAAGCCCAAAAAGTGCTCCCAAAAGACGACGACGGTCGGTGGCAGGCTGTATAAAGCTGGCCGCAAAAACGTCCCATCCAAACTCCAAAACAGCGCGGCGACGATGATGGCCAAAGCACCCAATAATGGTAATGATTTTTTATTAGTCATAGTGTTGGGTAGTATAACAGGTGGTGCGTGATAGGGACAACCCCGGCGGGCATATGTATATGTAGGGGTAGGGCATGCCCTGCCCCTACATATACATATGCCCGCCCTTGACAAGTTTTAATAATAATATATAATATCAGAGCCTTAGAAAATAACCATTTTCCGAGAAATATATGTCAAAAAAGACTTTTAATTCATCACTTCTCCAGCGCATGAGCTAGGTGTCTTTTTTAGGCTAACATCACTTCATTGCAAATCGCTGGTCAGAGCGATTTTTTTGCACCTTTTATACCCATCCTGTCCACTTTTACTCGGCTTGACTTTGTCTAGCAGATGAGATAACATAGCGTCACTTTGACTGCGTTGATGTTATGTCATCTGGCAGCCAAGGCTAGAACTTTGACAAATTATAATAGTAAAGAAAACGAGTGAAGTCTAAAAGCGTTTCGCAAGGATGCTGATAGACATTCACATCGTCGAGAAGCTAAACACATACAAATTAGATCATGCTACTAAAATGAAGATGGTGATCGCAAAAATTATGTTTAATAATTTTTGTGGTTAAGCACATCAAGGGCGTATGGTGGATGCCTCGACACCAAAAGACGATGAAGGACGTAGAAGCCTGCGAAAAGCTTCGGGGAGGTGGCAATCAACCTTTGATCCGGAGATATCCGAATGGGGAAACCCGCCTAGGTAAACCCTAGTGCATCGTGCACTCAATACATAGGTGTACGAAGACAACCCGGGGAACTGAAACATCTTAGTACCCGGAGGAAAAGAGAATAATCTCTGAACACTCTGAATGTCACTGGAAGAAGTTGGGCTCTTGAGCTCAACGTTAGACTTCCGTGTACATTCAGCGCGTTCAGATCATTCCCCCAGTAGCGGCGAGCGAAAGGGGACCAGTCTAAAGCTTTTGAACTGATCAGATAGAAAGTTGCCTTCGGGTAACCGACTGTTTGTGGAAGGATGCAAGTCCATATGTTCGAAGGTGGTTGTGAGATCTTTGCGTTTTGTTCTCTTGCAGGAACAAGTAGAGCCTGTATTACTTTCCTAACAGAAGCCTTTGGAAAGAGGCGCCACAGAGGGTGACAGCCCCGTACGTGAAAGGAGTTATACTTCTACTGCAACGACTCTCAAGTACCGCGAGACTCGAGAAATCTCGTGGGAATCCAGCACGACTATGTGCTAAGACTAAATACTTTTGGTGATCGATAGTGAACCAGTACCGTGAGGGAAAGGTGAAAAGCACCCCGATTAGGGGAATGAAATAGTATCTGAAACCATACGTTTACAAGGAGCTGGCGTCCCGCTTTGCGGGACCACAGCGTGCCTATTGAAGAATGAGCCAACGAGTTTATAGCTGTTGCCTGTTTAACCCCGTGCGCGGGGGAAGGCGTAGTGAAAGCGAGGGTGATAAGCCCGACATAAAGAAATAATTATCTCTTGATTTTATCAAGGGCTGATTATTTCTTTTTCGCAGCAGTTATAAGACCCGAAGCCGGGTGACCTAGCCATGGCCAGGTTGAACCCACTGTAACAGGTGGGGGAGGACCGAACCCACTCGCCGTGCGACACGAGGGGATGAGCTGTGGTTAGCGGAGAAATTCCAATCGAACTCGGCAATAGCTGGTTCTCCTCGAAACAACTTTAGGGTTGGCCTGTGCGTTGATGATTACGGGGGTAGAGCACTGAATGGGTTGCGGGCCGCAAGGTACCGTACCCAACCAAACTCCGAATACCGTAATACCTTGCGCGCAGAGTTAGACTATGGGGGCTAAGCTCCATTAGTCAAAAGGGGAAAAGCCCAGACCGTCATCTAAGGTCCCTAAATAGAGATTAAGTGTCAAAGGTAGTGAGGCGACTTATACAACCAGGAGGTTGGCTTAGAAGCAGCCATCCTTTAAAGATAGCGTAACAGCTCACTGGTCAAGTTTCCTTGCGCCGAAAATGTATCGGGGCTAAAATCTCTTACCGAAGGTACGGACTGCTAGTTTACTAGCAGTGGTAGAGGAGCATTTGGTAACCGCTGAAGCCGGACCCGTGAGGGCCGGTGGAGGTTACTGAAGAGAGAATGTTGGCATGAGTAGCAAAAATGAGGGTGAGAACCCCTCACGCCGTAAGTCCAAGGTTTCCTGGGCAACGCAAATCGACTCAGGGTTAGGCGATCCTAAGGTCAGTCCCGCTTTGCGGGAGTAGCCGATGGAAGAGCAGGTTAATATTCCTGCCCTACATAGCATTTTCGATGGGGTGACGTTTTTATGGAGAAGAAGCGTGTTTTTGGTTATGCACGTTGCTGGTCAGCGGGGTGATTCTTTGGTAAATCCGGGAATCATTAAGCTCCAAGATTGGCAGAAGATAAGGCCTTCGGGCGGACTCAATTTTTTCAAAGTAGAAACCAAGAAAAACCTCTAGAGCTAAGTGCTGTGTATTCGTACCGTAAACCGACACAGGTGGACGGGCATAAGTGTGCCAAGGCGTACGAGATAAGCTTCGTTAAGGAACTCGGCAAAATAGCGGGCGTAACTTCGGGATAAGCCCTGCCCCGCTTTGCGCGGGGCCGCAGCTAAAGATTTCAAGCGACTGTTTACCAAAAACTTAGGTCCCTGCTAAATCGCAAGATGATGTATAGGGGCTGATGCCTGGCCAGTATCAGAACGTTAAGGGGATGGGTTATCCTTTCGGGGAGAAGCCTTGATCCGAAGCGCTGATGAACGCCGGCGATAACTATAATCGTCCTAAGGTAGCGAAATTCCTTGTCGGGTAAGTTCCGACCTGCACGAATGGCATAACGACTTGA
>CAZFXZ010000018.1:0-12977 GCA_964523165.1 uncultured Gammaproteobacteria bacterium | reverse complement strand
CTGTCCGTTGTCCGACCATGAGACCCAACTAACCACCCGCCAACCAATTTGTTGATCGGCCTGAGCGCAAACTCGCCCGGCCAAATTTTGCCAATCAACGTCCGGGCTGGGGAAGGTATCACCAAGACAAATAGCATCAACATAAATCAAGCGGGAATAAATTGTCGGCCCATCACTAGTCACTTGATGAGTATAAAGATCATCTGACAAATACAATCGAGCCTGAGACAAATCGTCTGAACTATCATCAAATGACCAACTTTCGGTCGTCCGATCAAAACGCACGATACCATCACCATCACCGATCACATCACTCAAAGTTTGACCGATTAGCCACTGACTGTCGCGCATATTGCGCATGACCTCTAAGCCTTCGACGGCTAATTGATTGGCGACTAGGCGGGAAAAAGATTGGCGTTGATCATGACTGTTGCGTAAAGCCAAAGATACAAAACCACTAATCGCCACCACCATGATAGTGATAGCAATTAACAGTTCGACCAGAGTGGAGCCACGGCTATGAGTCATAAATTATTGGACCAAGCCAGTTCGTAAATCAAGACTGACAAAACGTCGCTGAGCGCTGGATTGTTTGGTCAAGCCAAAGGTAAAAATGTTTTCACCGGCTGTCAGACAAGCCGGATCGTTGAGGACTACAACTGTTGAACGTGGATCAAAAATCAGCTCACAGGAAACTTTTTCAAAATCATAACCATCATACATCTCATTTTTGACCACCTGCCAGGCGCCGGTGGTTTGGCGGACCGACACCTCCAAACCGTTGGCTAAAATTTTTATTTTGTATTTATCGAGTGGGATGGACAGATCTTGATTGGCCGGCACCGTGCCAGTCTGCGACCAAGTTTTGACCAAACTAATCTGATCGGCAACTTGTCGAACGGTCATGTCGAGTTGTGTTTGACTGGTATCGCGCAAATTAATATTGGGTAAAGCCGTGACCGCCAAAATACCCATAATCGCAATGGTGATGAGCATTTCCACCAGGGTAAAACCGAAATTTTTCTTCATAACAAACTTAAATACCAAGCAATAATATTTTCAGCCCAAATTAAAGCGATCAATAAACCGGCGATCAGATATGGTCCAAAAGGTACGGCCGTGCCCCAAGATAATTTTTTACTCAACAGACCCGGTATTTGCGCGACCGCTCCGACCACATATCCAGCAAAAATTGCCACTACAACAGTTGGCCAGCCAGTCAGTAAGCCGATCAATAAACCAAGTTTAACATCACCCAGACCCAACCACCGACCGCCTGATATCAAATATTGTAAAGCAAAAAATCCACCACCCACTATCATCGACAACAACAATTCGCCACCTGACCCGCCAGCAATTAGTCGCCAGGCCAGAGCTAACACGATCAAAGGCCAGATCAAAACATCGGGGATAATTTGCTTGCGCCAGTCAATAATAGTGATAGCTAACAACACCAACCAGACGATTGACCAAAAAATTAATTCCCCCGACCAACCCCACAGCCAACCATTGATCAAGATAATAACGGCACTGGTCAATTCTAACAATGGATAGCCCCAGCTAATAGCTTGTTGACAAAACCGACAGCGGCGGCGATTTATAAAAAAACTTAGAATCGGGATCAGGTCTCGGCCGGCCAACCCCACACCACAGCGCGGACAGTTCGATCGGCCTAAGATTATGCCGGATTGACCGTTGGCTAAACGATTGATGACGACCGACAAAAAACTGCCCAAAATCAGGCCAGCCAAAACTAAGAAACCCAAAAAAAATCCTGTCATATAGGGCCATTATAACACATTTAACTAACAAAAAACACGCCGATTGGGGCGTGTTTTTGCTCTAGACAATTAATGGATACAAGCGTTGGCAATACCAGATTCGGTCGCACAGGCTACGCCAGCTTCCAGAGTGCCGGTTTTACCTTCCAGATAAAACATAATTTCGTATTGCTGACCAGCTTCACCACTGACCGCACTATAAACGAAATCGCAGGGCTCCGTATCACTGCCCGTACAAGTGGCAGACGGATCGCTCGGATCAGTCGGCAAAGCGGCCATGATGACGCGTTCGGCACCATCAAAACCATCGGCGTTTAAACTCACGGCATCTGTCCCAAAAACCACGTTGGTGTCTTCGGGATATTTGGCATTGTCGGTGTAATAAAGATCCAAACCTGAACGCACCGAGCTCATATCGGCCACCCGTCGGCCATCACGAGCTTTTTCGCGCGCCCCACCCAATGACACGACAGCTAAAGTTGACAACAAACCGATAATGGCGATAACCACCAACAGTTCGATCAGGGTAAAACCCTTAGAGTTTTGTTTCATAAAAAAGTTTTCCTCCTTTATTTTTTTAATTTGTCTTAAAAGCTGAGCTAATTATAACACTTTTTTCTACAAACCACCAACAACGCGATACATTGGCAAGATCATGGCAGCCACGACCACAGCTACCCCCAAGCCCATAATCACGATCACGACCGGCTCAATCAAACTAACCAAGTTGTTGATTGAGCGGATAACTTCTTTTTCATAAAAAGACGAGATATCTTGTAAAACTTTTTCGACTCGACCGGTTTGCTCTCCTACGCCGATCATTTCACTGACCATCGGCGGGATAATAGTTGAGGCTTGAAAAGTCTGAGCCAGCGGTTGACCGTCATCCACGGCCACCGCCGCTTGACCAAGTAAAGTCCGATAGCTTTCATTACCCACCACGTCTGAAACGGTTTTTAAACTATTAACCACATCCACACCACCACGCAACAAAATAGAAAAGCTCGTGGCCAATCTAACAATAGCGATATTTTGCACAATATGTTTAACAATTGGTAATTTCAACAAAAAAGCATCCCAAGCTTGCTTGCCGCTTTGAGTTTTTAAAGCGCTGATAAAGCCGATGATGCCGGCCAAAATGACCAACAACATACCCCACCACGCTTTGACAAAAAAATTACTGACACCAATCAATAACCGTGTGGCCAATGGTAGCTCCACATTGGTTTCGGTCACGATCGTCAGCATGTTAGGCACGACAAAAACCATCATAAAAAACAAAATCGCCACCAACATCACCATGATAAAAGCCGGATAAATCAACATGCCGATAACCTTTGATCGCAATTCATAATCTCGCTCTTTTTGATCAGCTAAATATTCCAAAACTTCATCGAGCTTACCAACATCTTCACCGGTCTTGACCAAACTGACATAAAATCTATCAAAAATTTCCGGGTAACGACTCAAGGCTTCAGACAAATGCTTACCGCCCTCAACATCGTTGGCCACGCGGGCCATGGCGGTTTTAAATTGACCAGCCGGAGATTGTTTACTCAAAATATTCAAAGTTTCGACCACCGGCACGTTAGCCGAAATCAAGACGGCAAATTGCCTGGTCAAAGCCACGATATCGCGTGGTTTAATCCGAGAAAAAAACTGCTGCTGACTGATATTGACCAACCAATCCGGTGTCGGACGCAAATCAACAATCGTCAAAAGATTGTCGGCCAAAACCTCAGCCGCGGCTTGACGATCAGGAGCCTCGACCAAACCTTTAACAATAGTGTCTTGAGCGGTCGTAGCGCGATAACGAAAATAAGGCATAGCAGCGAATTTAAGCTGCCGAGTGTTGAGCTAAAACATTTTTGATTTTGTCGACGACTTCAGACGGCATAAAGTGAGCTTTGATCAAATAACCGTCGGCGCCGTGTTCAAAACCTTTTTGGACATCATCTTTTTGACCCAAATTGGTCAACATAATAACCGGGATTTTTTTGGTTTGTTCAATCTTTTTTATCTCCGACAAAACTTCAAAGCCGTCCATCTTTGGCAACATAATATCGAGCAAAATAATATCGGGCAACTTTTCTTGGGCTAGGCGCAAGCCTTTTTCGCCATCTTCGGCTACCCAGACGCCAAAGCCTTCCAATTCAAACTTTTTCTTGTACATACCCGACAAGAAAGAGTCGTCCTCGACCAGCAAAATATTGTATTTTTTGTCATTAGTCATATGTTATTACCTTAGCACCAAAATTAAAATATGTAAAAAGTTATTCTTGGATGACGCGCAAAACTTCTTCGACCGTCGTCAGACCCTGCGTAGCTTTGATCAAGCCGTCCTGGATCAAAGTGATGGCTTGTTGCTTGACGCCGGCCGCCTTCATTTTGTCCGGTGAATATTCAGTGACAATCAAGTGGCGAAATTCTTCATCAATTTCAAAGACTTCAGCGATCGAAATCCGGCCCTGATAACCGGTTTGATCGCAAGCCGCACAGCCACGACCTTTGAAAAATTGAGGATTTTTCAGATCAACACCTTCGGGCCGGTAGCGCTCCGGCACGGCAGCCAACTGTTCATCAACCATTTTATGTAAATAAGCTGGGATGTCTTGAGCTTGACGACATTGCTGACAGACGCGACGCGTCAAACGTTGCGCGACCATGACATTTAAAGTCGAGGCCAGTAAAAATGGCTCGACATTCATATCGACCAAACGAGGCACGATACCAAAAGAATCATTGGTATGAATAGTCGAAAACATCAAATGCCCGGTTAAAGCGGCCTGGATAGCCATTTCAGCCGTTTGAGCATCGCGGATTTCTCCGACCATGATCACGTCAGGGTCTTGACGCAACAATGATCGCAAGCCCGAAGCAAAAGTGTAGTCAATTTCTGGTCGGATCTGCGATTGATTGACGCCGTCAATATGAAATTCGATTGGGTCTTCCAAAGTTACTAAGTTGATACCTTCTTTATTTAAAAGCGTCAAAATCGAATATAATGTCGTGGATTTACCACTGCCCGTCGGACCACTAATCAACAACAAGCCGTGAGGTTGTTTGATGCTTTTTTCAATCAATTGGACATGGACGGGATTGTAACCCAGTTGAGCCAAAGTCGAAATACCATCGGAAGTGTCCAAGATGCGCAAAACAGCTTTTTCGGTTTTCAACAATGGCATGACCGACACGCGAAAATCAATCGACCGACCATCGACATCTAGCGAAATACGACCATCTTGGGGAATGCGTGTTTCGTCGAGTTTCAAATTGGCCAAAACTTTAATACGAGAAATTATCGGACTATGGATATAAGCCGGCAAGGTCAAAGAGGTTTTTAAAATGCCGTCAATCCGATATCTTATGCGACTGCCGCTAGTCGTCGGCTCAATATGGATATCAGAGGCCCCACCCTCCACGGCATGACGAATAACGACCGAGACAATTTTTGATACGGGAGCTTTGGCAATGATCAATTGATCAATGTCTTCATTGGCCGACGCTGGCTGATTTTTCTTTTTTTGCAAATCTTCGAGCTGGACTTCTTTCAAAGCGGCCCCGACTTCGCGCGACAAACTATGATATTGACTCAAGACCTCGTCAAAACTTTCCGGCGAGATAACGGCAAAATTGACTTGATATTTTTTTTGTTTAGCCAAAAAATCCACCGCTTCAATGGCTTGAAAATTCAACGGGTCAGACAAACCAACTTCGACTACCCCACCATCACTGGCCAAAACCACAACCTGATAATGCTCGGCCACCGTATAAGGCACTAATTCCAAGGTGCCACGCGCCACCTTGGCATTGCGAGCATCAACATAGGCCATATCCAAAGCTCGGGCCACCAATTGATAATAGGCTTCGGTTGTTAAAACCTTTTTTCCAACCAAGTCTTGACCCAGTTCAGCGATAGTTTTGTGTTGAGTGGCCAAGGACCGCAAATCAGCGGCATCAAGATGCTTTTCAGCCGCTAAGAGGTCAAAGATTTTGTCTAAATTTTTGGTCGATAAAGCCATAAAATTATTGGGCCGGCGCCGGACTAAAAACTTCGCTTCGGCCACGAGATAATTTATCAACTTCGATGGGCGTGAAATATTGTTTAAAACTGGCCAAATCCCAATCTTTTAAAAGATTATAATCGAGCTTAGCTGACGACCAGTCCCCCGTGGCCGTCGGACTAACAGTTTGTTGCATGGCTACGTCAGCCAACAAAGCCGCTGAAGGATTAGTCGTTTGTCCCAAACGACTAACCAACAAATAAATGCTCAAGCCAAACAAAACAACCGTCAAGCCAATCAGGATGATATTTTTACGACTTTTGACTTCTTTTTGAGTAAAAACCATATTACTGAGCAAAATAATAAGTCTTGATCGTCAAAGTAAAGCCCGTACCGGAAGTCGAATATTGCAAAGCCACGATATCAAACAAGCGCAAATTTTTTTCTATCAGCCGAACTAAATGTTTTAAAGCTGAATAATCAGAGCCGTCTAAGTTGATAGTCATCAGCAATTCTTGAATGCCCGGACCAACTATTTTGTCTTGATCCGGATAATTAAAAGACAACGAAGTAATATTGAGACCAGACTCTTTGGCCATGGCGTCAAATTGCATTATCAGATGTGGGATTTCTTTGGCCGTCGGCAAAAGTTGATTGATGGCCAGCAAATCTTGATTGGTAAAACGTTGGTATTCAGCTAAAATTTGCTTAACGATTTGTTGTTGGGCCCGAGCCGCGTCCAAAGTTTCATATTTATTTTTTTCGACAAAAGATTGCAAGACGTGTCCGGTCGTCAAAACTGGTCGAGCGAAAATCATGTACCACAACAAACTTAAGACCAACAACAAACCAAACAACCACCACCACAAAGTGCGGTCAATAAACAACATTATTTTAGAAATATTGGCTTTAGCGCCGGTGGGTAAAATAGCGTTCATAATTTAGTAAAAAATGACGGTTGCGGTATGAGCTCGACCGTAAAGGTCACAACCGTGGTCTGGCTGGTATCGGTTTTTTGGATTTGACTATTAGCGGCTGTAAACAAGACTTCGGCAATATCCGTGTTGGCGGCTTGAAAGATCGCTAACTGTTGAGCGGCTGTGACGTAATCTTTAGCCACCACACCCAGACTAATCTTTCCGGCCGGATCGATGGCCAAATTGTCATAAAAAACGCCAGACAAAGTTTGGGCCTCCAAAAAATCAAATAATCTAGACCAGTATTGATGACCTTTTAGTAAATCACTAATCAAATTTAAACGTTGCGACAACACACTAATATCTTGACGAGTCTGGCCGGCTGAACGCAATTCAGATTGGATTTGCGCTAATTGAGCATCGACATCGCTGGTCAAATTTTGATTGGAACGTTGATAGCTAATCAAAGCCCAATAGGCCACGACCAACAAGATCAGCCACAAACCAGCCAAACTTAAGGCGATGATGATTTTTTTGCGCCAAACCCGGCGATCAAAACGCACTGTTTCGGAAGCTAAGTCGACTTCCAAGCCATCATGGATATTACCGTTAATCGGCTGGTGAAATTGAGCTGGGGCTTGCTTATTTGGTGCCTGAGACTGCTTAACGGGTCGAGATTTTTTGTCAGAAAATATTTTAAACGACCAAGTCTTGTGAGGTTGGGATGTCTTGACTGGTTGATCTGACGAGACTTTGGCTGGTGTTGGCGGTGTCATGACTTGATGAATCGTCGGTGCCGGCGTCAAATTTGGTTGGTGGCGTGCCGAGAGCGTCGGATGATCAGCCCGATCAGCGTGCCCTTGATGACGAAATTTTTGCCACCACGATTCATGGTCGGTATTAGGCATGACGACTGGCTCCGGCTCTTTTTTGGCCGGTAGAGTAATTTTATCCGGATTGGTATACAAAATCTCAGGCGCGGCGTCCTTTTGATGACGCTTGTCATTATCACGCAACTCTGGAGGTAATAAATTTATATCAGAGGCCATAGATGTTTTAAAGTATTTCACGCATAGCCAGACCAACCGCTACCGACATTTTCGGTCCAATACCATCCAAAACAGCTTTGAGATCTTGAGGATAAATGATTCTGGCCCAGGGATCTCCAACAAAAGTCCGGACCTTGGTTTGATTTTCAATAAATTTACTCAGTCCCGGCAACAACGACGAACCACCAGTTAAAATAATTTTTTCCGGACGATCGGCCGAGCCGGTTTCTTGTTGATATAGGCTAAAAACATATTCAATGTCGTGGACCAATTCGCCAAACAATTTTTCCAAAGTCGCCACTGGTATTTGATGACTAGCCAAGCTTAAATCACGTTTAAAACGATCAGCAGCCACCGCTTCTAGACCCAGTTGTCCAGCCAAAGTTTTGGTAAAGAGATTACCGCTAGTCGCTACGCTCCGATTTAAAATAGGGATACCCTGACGCATCAAAGAAATATTACTATTGTCAGCTCCCATATCAACAACCATGACGACCGACGGATCGGCTCCGACCAGAGATCGGACCAAAGCAAAACTTTCTGTTTCCAAAGACACTAATTGCAAACCAACTTGCTTAAAAATTGTCAGATATTGTTTGACCAACTTTTCCGGCGCCGCCGTGATCAAAAAACTCCCAGTTTTTCGACCCTCTATCGGTTTCCAATCTAAAACCATTTCTGACAATGGTAAGGGTACGACCTTGGCCGCTTCACGTTCGATCGCCGCTTGTAATTCCTTGGCTGGCGCTTGGGGGTCAATAGCCAAAGTAATAACCGAATTAAAAATCGCCGAAACCGGTAGCGCGGCCACAACCTGCTTGGTCGTAGTTTGAGCTTTTTTTAGAATTTGCTTAATAATCCCAACCACGCGGTCAGTTTGTTCGGACAACTCTTGGCCGGTCAAGACTGGCGGTAAATCGGTAAAACCATAAGTTATCAACTTGGGTCGGCCTTGTTCATTAGCTAATTCAACGACTTTGACATTATAAAAGCCGATATCAATACCTAGATAACTATTACTATTTTTCCGACTGGCCATAGGCGGGAATATTTTTTGTAATTATATCAGATTTTTCCTGTTTTGACCAAATCAAAACTGCCAAACTGGCAACGACCTAGCCAAGTCAGACATGCCCGGTGGTGTATTGAGTAACAATCGACCGTCATAATCAATTTTTTCTGAGGCTTGATCAAGACCGTTAACAATATCGACATAGGTCCGACCCAACGCAAAACTGTCGGCAATCATCAGACCCGAAACTTTAAGTTGGTTGGCCGTCGAGCCAGTACCATAGGCTGTATCGATTTGACCTTCGGCAAAATATCCACCCACCAGAGCCGTCACGCCTCGATTAATATAGATATTACCACCCTGTTGAGTGACTGGGTTTTTGATGGCCATGACTCCCAATGAGGCCAAATTGTCGATGGTCGTCAGAGGCGAAACACCGTAGGTTAGGTTGCCGGTGATATACAAATTACCTTCGACGATAAACAAGCCTCGCCCCTTATCACTAAAACCCGTGCTGTTATTTAGGGTTAAGCCACCGATAGTCATGTCGCCCCGACAATAATAAACACGATTATTTAAGACCAAACTAGTATTGAGCAAATTACAACTATTAGACACTACCGTACCGTAACGCCCAGCTAAAATGCCCTTGACATCCAAGAGACCAAAACTTTCGGATAAATAATTATTTTCCGCCTTAGGCAATTGCAAAGCGCCAAAATCATCTTTTTGGCAGGCGGACGTCGCGGTATTAAAATGTTGGATTTGACCATTACTCAACAAACAATAGGTAGCGTTAAAACGCGGACCTTCGGGACCGATCAATTTTACTTGTCGGCCGCGGATAGGCCCACCAGCATAAACATCGCCCTGCCGAGTTTGTAACCAAGGTACGCCTTTTTTGAAGAAGTAATAAGCTGAAGTAATATCATATTCATAATCCGGCGTACAACATTTACTAATCAAACGAACGGCGTAGTAGTCACCGTCATCGCGACTTAAACCGCCACCGCTCAAATTATAACTTTGTCCGGCCGTAAAACTTTCTGTCCAGTTACCATTGGTCGGTTGGCTCGATAAATCGGCGCTGTTGTAAGCTGATATTGACAAACGATAGGTCGGATCAAAACCTTCCGGCAAAGATTGGGTTGTTATCGAAATATTGGGGAAAAAATTGTCCGTCGGCACATACCACGGTGCCGTATTGGGCAAAACATCGTAAGCGGCGTTGTAGCGACCAACTTCTCGACCATCGATATGAGTCAAAGCTGGCGTCGGGACTTGGCGAAAATAATAATCAGCCGATTGTACGGTCGGCAAAATATTTTGCGCATCGATGGCCTGAACGGAAACTTTGTAATAATCGAAATCGTTTAGACGACCAGCTAGTTGATAATCACTGAGTACTTGTGGAGCGTTGTCAAACACCCACGGCCCGGCTACGTTGTCAGAAGTTTGCCAATCAGCCCGTCTTTCGACGATCGTCCAACGATATTGATCATAATCAGTCGGTAAATCCGTCGCCGTGAGTTGGGGATTAAATTGTCCCACGACGATCACTTTGGGTGGGACGTTGTCGGGCGGATCGGTAGCATAACCACGATCGGCCGTGTCTTGACCACCGATTGCCACAATATCAACAACCCCGGTTATCCCACCGCCTTGAGTAATAAACGGTGCGGCAACCGAGTTTTGTCCTTCGTAGGATAAAATCGCCTGATAAAGTGTGGCGAATTGCAATTGACCGCTAGATTGATAAGGTTCGGTCAAAAATTGTCCGTCAATATTATTGATCATGACCGATCCACCGCCGTTACAACCGGCCTGAGCATTGGACCGCCAGATCGGCGTGGCACCTTGATAAATAATAAGTTGACCGGCCGGCGGACCAAAGGTGACTGTCGGATTTAAATTAACGTCGGTAATTGTTTGACCCAAGATTACCGTCCGACCGTCAATAGTCGAAACCGTGGGTGTGACCTGTCCACCACTATTGGGTGTCAACCATGGTCGATAACTAACAAAACGTTCGGTCGTAAAAACCCCATCAGTTAAGCTATTGTCGTGATCAGTACAAACGTTGGCGCTCTCGGCACCAGCATTAGAGCTGTCGTAAGGCCCAAAATCACTGCCCCAATAGTTATTAGTGGCTACGATTTTTTTGCTAACGCCGGACGAATTATTATAAAGTTCGTGATCGGCATTGTCATAAATATCGCTATTGGCCACAATTAAATGACTATTACTACCATAAACGCCATAGCGACCATTATTAATAAAATGACTATTGCCGACATTGACCAAATGGTCATTAAAGTTGCCGTTGGCATTAAAATTAAAACCATCGCGAGTGTTGTTGTTGGACGTGAAATTATCAAAGGTAGCCGTCAAAAAACCAGTACTACCGCCAGCGTAGCCACCGCCGGTATTTGACAAGCACACACCATCGAGGTTGTCCGTGGCCAGGCTATCTCTGATCGTAGCGATCAAATAAGCACTACGATTAGGTCCGCCGGTCGGATAAAGATTTAGGCCACACTGACTATTGTTATGAAAAAATGCACCATCAACTTCGGGATAATTATAGCCGTGAGCGTTGGAATAGACTGCTGACTCTAAACTCAAACCGGCCGTTTGATTGTAAGAGAATTCACTGTCAAAAACTTGATGGTACGACGGAGCAAAAAAGTTGTTGGTGATTTTTAACCCAACAGTCGCGTAGCTAAAAACCGCATTGCGGATAACCGAGGAGTAACTAGCGCCATAATTAGGTTGACTGTTGATCAAGACACCATCCCAAATTGCCTGACTTGGATTATCAGCCAAATTAGTCAACCAATTAAGACTTCCCCCACTTGCCGGACTAGCTTCACCAACCGACGTAAAGAGTACTTGGCTAACATCGCTAACACCACCAACTGTGAGTTGGGATCGATTGACCTGCAAGCCAGCTTGAGCATACCAACGCGTGATCACACCCGGAGCAATGGTCAGATAACGATCTTGGGTCAAATTTATATCCCCGCCCATCACATAGACAACCGGCTGACCATTACTGTTTTGTTTGGCCCACGTGACATGATCGGGGAAAAATCCAACTTCGTTGGTAAAAAAGCCGCTTTGGTTAACAAAATTACTAGCCGGAAAATAAATAACGTTTTGTCCGCCCGGACCATTGTCTAATAAAGTATTATTACCCTCGATTTGTGTGGCCGCATGGGCGCGAATAGCTAGGCGATGGTTACTGTAAATAGTATTATTTTTTATGACCGTCGGTGAAGTATAAAACAAATCCGCATCTCCGCTGTCCGATAGCCAAATACCATTTTCATTATTGTAAATATAATTTCCGTCTATGGTGGTGTTTATAGCCGTTTCTCTACTGACTATGTCATTGTGAATACCATTACCCAGATTGTCATGGATAAAACAGTTTTTGATAATGGCCGAAAGTTTGGCTAAACGAAAAGGATTCCAATTGGAGACTAAGACGATGCCGTCGGTTTGATTATCATGAATATTAACACCCGTAATTTGTGTGGCGTTGATACGATTGCCATTGCTGGCTGGCGTGCCTTCCAGACGAATACCAACCGTACTACCGACGATTTCCCCACCAGTCATGATAGAAGATTGCCCTCCACTGGTCCGCAAACCCGTCGTCGCGCCGACGATCCGAGCATTATTAAGTGAGACATAACCATTATCATTGGCGGTAATACCAAGCCAACGATGAATTGGCGTATCGTTTGGTCCGGGAATAACACCATTGTCTTCAAGACTGGTAAAGGTCGTGCCCTGAGTAGCGATCAAAGATCCGTTACTCTGAACTGTGATACCACCCGACTCCCAATAAGTCGCACCGTTGGGACCATTGAGATTGCGCCTGATCCAAACCGTTGGCGTATTTATAGTTACAGTCACACCGCTGCGAATATTTAATGGGCCGACGATAACATGTTTTTTTCCATCGTTGGCCCAAGTTTGATTGCTGGTAATATCACCATAGTGACAAGACCAATTATAAGATGGCGTATTGCACTCCGTTGGCAGACGCAAGACAGCACTGACCGAACGATAATACAAACCAAAACTGGCTATGACGACTAAGGCCACGCCAACTATCAACCAAAATCTTTTTACTATCATAATCAAGGTCATTATAACAAAAAAAAGCCGCGTTGTAATTATCTGGGACGCGGTTTGTCGGCCGG
>CAZFXZ010000017.1:0-13362 GCA_964523165.1 uncultured Gammaproteobacteria bacterium | reverse complement strand
CTTCGGTCGTGACTTCTTCAGCTTTTGCCATTGATACAACGGCGCCCACGACTTTAGCCGGTTTAGCTTCGGGGGCGGTGACGGCTAGCAGCGTAGCTTTGTCCTGGACGGCGGCAGTCGAAACCAATTTTGATCATTATGAAATTTGGTACGGCACTAACGCCACCGATGTGGCCAACCGCAATGGCACAGCTACCGAATGGGACAACTCTGATGATGTCGATCTGGCCACGATTGGTACGACCGACACCACTATAACTGGCTTGAGCGCCGGGCAAACTTATTCTTTTAAAATTTGGGCCGTTGATGATTTCGGCAATGAATTAACAACCACGGCCGCCAGCGGTGTGACCAACACCGCCCCCAGTTTGACCATCGACTCAGTGGCCCAAACCACCGATGGTACCAAATATGTGACGATCGGTTATACAGCCACTGACGCTGACGGAAATAACGTCTCAGTGGCAACATACGAATACTCTACTGACAACTCTTCGTGGTCAACCATGACCGAAAAAGCCGGCGTCGGCTCTGACGGTACAAGCGCCTTGACGGCTACCAGCGGTGGTACGGCTCACGACTTTATGTGGGATGTCGGCACGGATTTGGCCAGCACTGAAGATAGTACGGTTTATGTTCGTCTCAAACTCAACGACGGCACGGCCGATTCTTCGGTCGTGACTTCTTCAGCTTTTGCCATTGATACAACGGCGCCCACGACTTTGGCTAATTTGGCCACCTCGCCATCAAATTATTATGTCGATTTGTCTTGGACGGCCGCAGTAGAAACCAACTTTGATCATTATGAAATTTGGTATGGGACTGATAGTACGGCCGTGACTAATCGCACGGCGACTGAGTGGGATAATTCAGATGATGCCACTCTGGCGACACGAACCACCACCGATACAAGAGTTACTAACTTATCACAAAACACCACTTATTATTTCAAAATCTGGGTTGTTGATGATTTCGGTAATGAAGCAACAACTAGTCAGGCTTCTATTCAAACCAACAAAATTTCCGCTCCGGGTGGTGGTAGTAGCGGTGGAAGTAGTGGTGGCTCGACGACTGTTGTGACACCACCGGTCAGCGCCCCAGTTGCTCCGGTCGCTCCCACGACACCAGCTGCGCCAACTGGTGAAGTACCGGCTAGTCAAATTGAGTCGGGGACGGGTGAGGTCGTGGTCGTTGTGCCCACGCCCGAAGAAAAACCTACTCCTCAAGCACCTAAAGCCCAAATCACGGCTTTGGTGGTCAGCAATGTCGGATCATTGCCAAAAGGTTATTATGTCCAAACGGCCGGTCAGCAGGGTTTGTTTACCAGTTTGTGGACGGCGGTGGCCTCCAAGTTTGTTGATAACTCAGAAAATTTCCGCCGACTGGACGTGACTGTCCAAGGTGTTAAACCGTCAGATGATTTGTCGATCGTGGTCACGATCCAAAGCCAACCAATTTCTTTATCTTATGGTCCAACCACCGATACTAATTGGCGCGTTTCTGCCAAAAACCTGATTTTGCCGGTTGGTTACCACACTATTAAAGCTCAGCTCGAAGATGAAGCGGCTGGGACAGTGTCTTTGCCTGACAACATTTTAAGCTTTGAAGTCGGGGATAATCTGGTTAATTATACTATTGATCCCAATAAACTTCCGCCCGGCTCTTTGATCCGCGCACCAGAGCAGTCGGCCCGTATTTACATTGTGACTTTTGACCAAAAACTGAGATATATTCCCAATCCCAAAATTTTGGCCCAATATTACTATAGCAACAACAATGTTCATGATGTCACGGCCAGCCACCTAGCTCTTTATACGCAGATTGCCGCTCTGACCGATGGTGACTTTTTGGATGGTTATGTCTTTAAGTATGCCAAATCGCCAAAAGTTTACCGTTTGGAAAATGGTTATAAACGTTGGATTGGCGATAGCGACACTTTTTTGGCCTTGGGTTATGGTTTTTATCAGATTGTCACCTTGCCCAACACTTTACAGTTCCCCGACGGTGAGCCAATAAAATAAAATTATCCACACCTAAAAAGCGACACTACAAAATGGGCAAGAATTGGCCCATTTTGTTATTTTTCATAATAATTGACCGTCACAATATGTAGTGGTAAAATATTGTCAGAACTACTACATATTGTTGTTTGTATGCGTTGTCCGGCTTGCAGTCACAGTGAAACCAAAGTCGTCGATTCTCGTTTGGGGGTCGATGAGCTTTCGATTCGCCGCCGCCGCGAGTGTCTAAAATGCGGTTTTCGTTTTTCAACCTATGAGCAGATTGAAATTTTGGATTTGACGGTGGTCAAACGTGACGGTCGCAAAGAAGCTTATAATCGAGAAAAAATTGAAAAAGGCTTACATCGAGCTTTGGAAAAACGTCCGGTGACCGACGAAAGTTGGCGACGACTGTTGCACCGTATCGAGCGCGACATCCAAGTCAAAACCAAAAGTGGCGAAATTACCACTGATGCTATCGGTGAAATCATCATGCGCCATTTAAAATCAGTCGACAAGGTCGGTTTTATCAGATTTGCCTCGGTCTATCGATCGTTTAAGGATGCCAAGACTTTTCAGCAAGAGCTCAATAAATTATTACAAAAAAAATAACAAAACTTCTATGAGCCCAGCGGCCAAAGACAATCACGCCAGCGTGACCAAACTTATCAAGCGCAATGGCGAAATCGTCGATTTTGATCGACAAAAAATCACCAATGCTATTTGGAAGGCCATGGAAGTTACCGGTCAGGGCAGTCATCAACAAGCTTTAGATATTACCGAGCAGGTAGTTGATGTTTTAAATGCCAAATTTCATGAACGTTCTATTCCGGCTGTCGAAGAAGTCCAAGATATTGTCGAAGAGCAGTTGATTTTGTCGCGGCTATTACGCGCCGCCAAAGCCTATATTTTATACCGCGATCAGCACGCCAAAATGCGCGATGTCCAAGCTATGATTGATTCCGATTCGTTGATCGAGGGTTATTTGAGCCAAGCTGATTGGCGGGTTAAGGAAAACAGCAACATGAGCTTTTCATTACAGGGTTTAAATAATCACGTCGCTTCAGCTGTTTCGGCTAAATATTGGTTAAACAAAGTTTATCCGCCAGAAATCAGAGATGCTCACACTTCCGGTGATATTCATATTCACGATTTACAAATCTTAGGGGCGTATTGTTGTGGTTGGGACCTCAAAGAGTTATTAGTCAAAGGTTTTGGTGGAGCCAGCGGTAAAGTCGAAAGTCGACCACCTAAACATTTTCGTACTGCTTTAGGTCAACTGGTAAATTTCTTTTATACTCTGCAGGGTGAAACAGCCGGCGCTCAAGCCATCGCTAGTTTTGATACTTTGCTAGCGCCGTTTATCCGCTATGATGGTTTAGACTACGCCACTGTTAAGCAGTCTTTACAAGAATTTGTCTTCAACATGAATGTTCCGACACGGGTTGGTTTTCAGACGCCTTTTACTAACGTGACTTTGGATTTGACCGTGCCTTCGACTTTCGCCGACGAATATGTGATTATCGGTGGTCAGCCCCAAACCGCGACTTATAAAGAATTTCAGACGGAAATGGACATTTTCAACCGGGCTTTTGCCGAAGTCATGATTGAAGGTGATGCCAAAGGTCGCGTCTTTACTTTCCCTATCCCGACTTACAATATCGGCAAAGATTTCAACTGGGACAATCCGGTTTTGGATAAAGTTTGGGAAATGACGGCCAAATATGGTATCCCGTACTTTGCCAACTTTGTTAATTCCGACATGTCACCCGAAGACGCCAGATCGATGTGTTGCCGGTTGCGTCTGGACAATCGTGAATTGCGCAAACGTGGTGGCGGCCTGTTTGGCGCCAATCCGTTGACCGGCAGTATCGGTGTCGTGACTATCAATTTACCGCGTTTGGGCTATCGTTCTCGAGGCCAAGACGTGACTTTCCTCAAACAACAATTGGCTCGGACGATGGATTTGTGCCGTCAAAGCCTAGATATCAAACGCAAAATTGTTGAGCAATTTACAGTCAATGGTTTATATCCTTATTCACAGCACTTTCTGGAAACTATCCATGAACGCTTTGGTGAATATTGGAAAAATCATTTCAATACCATTGGTATTAATGGCATGAATGAATTGCTGTTAAATTACTTGGGCCCTGATCAGGGTATTGCCAGCCCCGAAGGTAAAAAGTTGGCCGTTGAGCTGATGGAGTTTATGCGGGAAAAAATGGGTCAATACCAAGAAGAGTCCAACAATCTCTTCAACCTTGAAGCCACACCGGCTGAAGGCACGGCTTACCGTTTCGCCAAAAAAGATAAAGAACTTTATCCTGACATTATTGTGGCCAACGAACAAAATTATCGCGACAAAAAACTAGATCCCTACTACACCAATTCGACCCATCTACCCGTCGGTCAGACCGATGACATCTTTGAAGCTTTAGATCACCAAGACGCTTTGCAGACGTTGTACACCGGCGGCACGGTTTTGCATGGTTTTATTGGTGAAAAATTGCCCTCGATCGAAGCGACTAAAAATTTGGTTCGCAAGATCGCCAGCAATTATCATTTACCTTATTACACTATTACGCCGACCTTTTCGATCTGTCCACAACATGGTTACTTGGCCGGCGAGCACTTCTATTGTCCGAAGTGCGATGAGGAGATAGGTTATGTCCAATCAGACGCCAGTCTTGGCCATCTTGAACAACCAAATATTAATTAATAATAAAAACAAAAGTATGACACCAAACAAAATCGAGCGCCAAGCTTGCGAGGTTTATTCTCGAGTCGTCGGTTATTTGCGCCCCGTCGGTCAGTGGAATAAGGGCAAACAGATGGAATTTGCCGATCGCCAAGAATACGACAAGCAGCTCCGCGATAATTGTTGTTAAAATTTATTTTCCCGGCCGGCCGGATCAGTACGGGCAGGGCATGCCCTGCCCGTACATAAAAATTCCGGCCGGCCGGAATTGTTTTATGAACATCACTGGCTGGCAAAAAACCTCATTGATCGATTATCCCGGCAAAATCGCCACCATTTTGTTTACCCAAGGTTGTCCCTGGCGTTGTGGCTATTGTCACAATCCAGAATTATCAGCCTTTATCAAGCCCGACGTTGCATTAATTGACGTTGATGAAATTTTTAAATTTTTAGACAAACGTCGTGAATTACTGGATGGTTTGGTTATCACCGGTGGCGAGCCGACGCTACAAACAGATTTACTCGATTTTTTACAAGAAATAAAGCAACGTTTTAATTTACCAATTAAATTAGATAGTAATGGTGTTAATCCGGTCGTTTTACAAAAAATTATTGAACAAAAATTGGTTGATTATATTGCCATGGACATCAAAGCGCCATTGCCAGACTATCAGGCGGTGGTTAACGTGCCGATCGTGGCTGATAATATAAAAAAAAGTATTGATATTATTATGTCTAGCGGCTTGGACTATGAGTTTCGCAGTACGATTTTGCCGCATTTACATGATCAACAAAAAATCATGGCCATGGCCAAAATGATCCAGGGCGCCAAAAACTATTATTTACAAAAATTTCGGGTCGGCGGGCCATTACTTGATCCAGCGTTTAGCGCTCTGCCAGCTTTTTCTGATCAGGTCATGCAACAATGGCAAGAAGTTTGTCGGCCTTATGTTCAAAACTGCGGACTTCGTTTATAAAATTGTGCTATAATACCGACATGGTCCAATCAATCGACGAACGTTTTGAACAAGTTTTTGGCGAGTTAAAAAAAATTCATCGCCAAATTTTTTGGCTAAACTTTTTTACCGGCTTAAAGTTTTTATTGGTCGTCATCCCGTTGATTTTGGCTTTTATTTATTTACCGCCGGTCATAGCACCTTATATTAATAATTTGGAAAAAGTCTTATTATTATTGGCCGGTATTCGTCAATAAACTATGAAAGAACACGATTTAGTTTTGGCTGTCGAGCAACTTGCTAAACAAGTGGCTGCGACTTGGAGGTTACTTTGACTTAGGTAAAACCTCAGCCAAAATCGCTGAGCTGCAGGCTCGCATGACGCAGCCTGATTTTTGGTCTGATCAAGAACAAGCTACGGCCGTTGGCCAAGAGCTGGCTGATTTGGATGCCGAGTTGGCCACTTGGTCAAAATTGCGTGACGATGTTGACGATCTGCAAACTATGGTCGAGCTCGACGCCGACGATCAAAACGTCGATTTGCGTCTAGAAGCTGAACAGCAACTGGCAGTCTTGCAAAAGAGATTTGCCGAGTTGGAATTTTTTGTTTTGTTGGATCAACCTTACGACACTTACAACGCTTTATTATCAATTCATGCCGGAGCCGGTGGGGTTGACGCTCAAGATTGGGCCGATATGTTGCTGCGAATGTATCTGCGATTTTGCGAACAGCATCATTACAAAGTGGTGATCGTTGATCAATCACGTGGCGAGCAAAATGGTTTAAAAAGTGCCACACTGGAAATCAATGGTCGCTACGCTTATGGCCAGCTCAAATCTGAACACGGCGTCCATCGCTTGGTCCGCATTTCGCCCTTCGATGCCGAAAAGATGCGTCACACATCTTTTGCTTTGGTCGAAGTCTTGCCAGAATTAGCCAGCACCCAAGCTCAAGAGATTGCCGTGCGTGAAGAAGATTTGCGGATTGATGTTTATCGAGCCGGTGGCAAGGGCGGTCAGGGTGTCAATACGACTGACTCGGCCGTGCGAATCACTCATTTACCAACCGGTTTGATGGCGGCCTGTCAAAATGAACGCTCACAACACCAAAATAAAGCTAAGGCTTTGCAAATTTTGAAATCTAGGTTATTACAATATCAGCAAGCCCAACAAGAAGAAGAGCGTCTGCGTCTGCGTGGCGAATATTCCGAAGCGGCTTGGGGTAACCAAATCAGGTCTTACGTCTTGCATCCCTATAAAATGGTCAAAGATCATCGCACTAGCCAAGAAACCAGCGCCGTTGACAATGTTTTAGCCGGGGAATTAACTGATTTTATCGCCAGTTATTTAAAATATCTTAAGAAAAAATAACTATGAAAATCATTGTTACGGGCGGCGCCGGCTTTATTGGTTCACATATTGTTGATGCTTTGATTAAGAAAGGCCATAAAGTTTTGGTCGTAGACAATTTATCTACCGGCCAGAAAAAGAATCTGAACACTCGAGCCATGTTTGGTCGCCAAGACATCACTAATTACTCATCATTATTAAAAACCTTTGCCCGCTTCCGCCCGCAAGCGGTTTTTCACACTGCCGCCCAGATTAATTTGCGCACTTCTTTAGATAAACCATTGTTAGACGCCAATGTTAATATCATTGGTTTATTAAACGTTTTAGAGGCGGCTCGCCAAACGGGAGTAAAAAAGATCATCTTTTCCTCGACGGGTGGGGCGATTTATGGCGAGGCGCCGGCTAAAAATATCCCGACCCAGGAAAACTTTTTGCCCAATCCACTTTCACCTTACGGTTTAGCCAAGTTGGCGGGTGAAAAATATTGTCAATTTTATCAACGGGCTTATGGTTTGCAATATATAAATTTGCGCTACAGCAATGTTTATGGGCCGCGGCAAAACGCCAAAGGTGAAGCCGGAGTTATTGCCGTCTTTATCAATCAGTTATTAGCCGGTCAAAAGCCAATTATCAACGGTCCGGGCCGGCAAACTCGTGATTATGTTTATGTCGACGATGTCGTAGCCGCTAATTTATTGGCTGTAAAAAGTAAAACCGGCGGGACGTTTAATGTCGGCACCGGTCAAGAAACAACAGTTAATGAAATTTATGATCAGATTATTAAGACTTTGAAGTTGAATGTATCAGCCAAACATGGTCCGGCTATCCGGGGTGAACAACGTCGGAGTTGTTTGGCCACTAAAAAAATAAATAAAGCTTGGGGTTGGCGAGCTAAAACCGATTTAGCCGCTGGTATCGCTAAAACCGTAAAATATTTTAAAAATGAAATTTCTTAGCGCTAGCTTAACTGATCTAAAAATTGCCGCCGATTTACTCAAAAGGGGAGAGGTGGCGGTTTTCCCGACCGACACGACTTATGGTCTAGGCGGACTTTTTGACGATAAAAAAGTTATAAAAAAGATTTTATTAATCAAAGGCCGGACCGACACGAAGTTTTCTTTAGTAGCCAGTGATGGGAAGCAAGTTGAGCGGTTTTTTAAACTTTCACCCCAAGCCAAAAAATTGGCCAAAAAATATTGGCCAGGACCTTTAAGTATAGTTGTCAGTCGGCGTTATGCCGTGCGCGTACCGGATTGTCGGACTACCCAAACATTGGCGCGTTTGGTTGGTCGGCCGTTGATTGCCAGCTCGGCCAATTTGACTGGCCAAAAACCAGCTACTAGCGCTCTAGCGGCCAAAAAAGTCTTTGCCGGTCGTAAACATCAACCAGCCGCGGTGGTTACCGTTCAAGGTCGTTTGACTTCCAAACCTGCTTCAACTGTCATAAAAGTTAATAAAAATCAGACAATTAAGGTCCTGCGTCCGGGGGCCATAAAGCTATGAATCCACAACACGTCAGTCAATATTTAGCCGGTTTGGGCATCGCGCCCAAACGTTGGCGCGGCCAAAATTTTTTGGTTGATCATGAGGTGGTAGAAAAAATGACCAGCCAAGCTGGCCTGACTAGTCGGTCACAAGTTTTGGAAATTGGTCCGGGTTTAGGTATTTTGACCGAGGAGTTGTTGGCGACCGCTGGTTTGGTGGTGGCCGTGGAGATTGAAACAGCCCTGAGTAGTTTTTTGCAAAAAAAGTTTAAGGGTCGAAAGAATCTAGTCGTGATCAATAATGATATTTTAGATATCAGCCCGGAAATTTTGCGCCGACATTTTGGGCGCGAGCCTTACAGTATCGTGGCCAATTTACCCTATCAAATCACCGGTCAGATTTTGCGGCGGTTTTTGACTCAACAACCGCGACCGCACAAAATGATTATTATGGTCCAAAAAGAGGTGGCCTGGCGTCTGGTCGCCGACAAACCGGGCAGCATGACGTTGTTGGGCTTGTCAGCCCACTATTATGGTCAACCCAAATTTTTATTTGAAGTCAAACGCCAAGCTTTTATCCCCAGTCCCAAAGTTGATTCAGCCGTGGTCAGTATTGATCTGCATCAGCCGTTACTGACAGCCGAGTCCGAAAAGAAGTTTTGGCAATTGGCGAAAATTGGTTTTACCTCACCGCGCAAACAACTGCAAAACAATTTACAAAGCGGTCTGCGGCTCGACAAAAACTTGGTCACGACCGGTTTAAAAAAAGCCGGTTTGGATTTGAAGGTTAGGCCGGGGAATTTGACGGTCGACGACTGGGTAAAATTGGCCAAGATTTTTTGACCTAATCTGTAAATTTTAGTATAATTTCCGTACTAACTTGATCGCTAATAATTAGCCAATCAAGGTTTTTCTCTTACTACGCTATGATCGAAGATTTGCCGATCTACGACGACATCCCGACTAGCCACGATCGCCCTCCTTTGGACCCGGCTCAAAAGCGACTTTTGGGTTTGTTGACTATGGTCGTGATCATTGGCGTCGGTTTAACTTTTTGGCAATTTGCTCAAAATATCAACGACCCTTTCAATCGCGGACGTTTGGCGGCTAATGATGGATCGGAGACAGTTGATGATTTGTCGGGTCTGGATAACACCGATACCGACGAAGATGGTTTAAGCGATTTGGAAGAAATTTCTCTTTACAAAACCAGCGCTTATTTGCCGGATTCTGATTCGGATGGTTTGACCGATGCTCAAGAAGTCGCCAAGGGCAGCGATCCGCTATGTCCCGAAGGTCAAGAATGTTATGGCTCTTCACCCTTAGATCAAGAGGCCACCACCGCTTATCAACAAATCAGTGGTGATCTGCAAGCCTCGCTCGACGCTCAAACGGCGGCCAATGGTTTGCAAGGTCAAGATTTGGCCAGTGCTTTGAGTCAACTGCCGGCCGACCAACTTCGTCAGTTGTTAGTGCAAAATGGTTTTCCGCAAGACACTATCGACGCCATGTCGGATGATGATTTGTATACTTTGGTCCAACAAGTCGTGACGCAACAAGCTACCACCGACCAAGCCGTACCGACGACTGAGACGGTCGCGCCGCCGACAACCCAGACGCCAACACCAAGCCAAGTCCAGATCAACGAAAAAAATCGTCAGATTTTATTGGAGCAAATCGACCAAATGACCCCGACCGAGGTCAAAAACTTCTTGATCCAGTTTGGCTTTGACGCCGCGACGGTCAATCAAACCAGCGCCGAAGAATTGAAAACCACCTTACTGCAATTGTTAGGCGGCTAAATTCTTGGCTGATTTTAGAAAAATTTGTTATAATGAAGCAAAATAAAAGTCAAATGTCAGACGATAAAAAGTTTGGAGAAAAAAATCAGGTCAGTCGCTCTGCGGCCGGCCGTTTTGTGGCTAGTCTGATGGTTTTTGTTTTGGCTATCGGCTTGGTTTCGCAATTGTTTGTCGCCCCACAAACCGCCCAAGCTGTAGTCAGCGACACTTTCATTATCGATAAATTTTGGGATACTTATCAAGAACAAAAAGACACCCGTGATCAAATCCAAAAGACTCTCTGGGAAGAGGCATTATCTAGTATTCGTTATTCGATTATTAGAGCCAGTCAAATGTTTTCCCGTAAATTGGCGGCTGATATCGCCACGTCCGTGGCTTCGGGCCAAGAAGGTTTGGAATCACTTTTTAGGGCTGATACTTATGGTCAACTCTTCAATCGGGCTTTGACCTCGGCGGCCGGTGAATTTATCGGCAGCTTTTCCGAAAACTTTTTTGGCGACAAAAACGTCTTGTGTAACCCCAACCCCAATGTTCAGTTGCAAATCGTCTTGGGTTTGTTTGATTCGCAAGTCCCAACCCCGACTTGTGACCTAGAAAGCATCAAAGACAATTACGCGGCTTTGGGTCAAGAATTAGAGTCGGGTGAATTTTTACGTCGCGTCCAAGCTTCATTTTCACCCACGGCCGGTGACTCGGGTAAATTTTTGGAAGCAACTTATCTTTTGGAACGTGAAAAAAACACCCGCGTGTCAACCGAGCTTGGTCCATTGGAAATGGGTTATGACTTTACCGATATTATAGATCCACTTCGAGGCACTCGCACCACTTCACGCACCACGATCGAAAACTTTGTTAATGAAGGATTGGTTAAACAGCCTTTTAGCCAACAAGGTTGGGATCAGCTCAGTTCGGTTTTTTCAGCTTCGATTGCCGTGCCTTTTGTTAATCAATTTTCCAATACTTTAGTTTCGCAACTTTTACAAAAATGGTTGACCGGTCTGTGGGGCGTCAAAGATATTTGCGATATCCCGACGACCGACGTTGGTGAAGGTTCTTACACCGATCCGCTCAACAATCGACAAAAATTTGCCGCCGGCGGCACCGGTTGGTTGGTGCCGGACTTTTGTGCTGAATTAACTCGACCTGATGCCGCGTTTGGCGGCGGCGGTTACAGCAATCCCTTGTCGTATGAAGGCGTAGCCGAAAATCAATTTGGCGATTTGGAAATGGCTCAGATCAAATTTGGTGGGGAATACGACATCATTGCCGAATTTGTAGCCTGTCCGACGACCGGGCCGGGTTTTATCAACTGTACGATCGATCAAGATTTTGCCGACGCCGTTTACAATAAATTTACTTTACGCGAAGCCATTGATCGCGGTTTGGTCCATGGCGATTGGCCGTTTGCTTTTACCTCGCCGGTCTTTGGTGAGCAACCCAGTCCGGACAGCGGCTATTCATCAGAAAGTATCAAAAAATTACGCAAAGCCCGCATCGTGCCGGCCGGCTGGCAATTTGCCGCCGATCTGATCGCTCAGCAAATCGAAGCCGGCGGCCCGACTAGCTACAACCTCAATCGTTTGATCAATGAATTTTATGATAAAAATTCCAAGTTTTATGGTTTGGTCGATCCGGATTGGGTCTTAAAAGCTCCGCAACAAAAATGTACGGCCGAAACTTTTGGTCCGGTCAGCGTTGGTGGTGGGCGACGCGATGAATGGTGTGCGGCCAGCCAAGACTGTGTTTTGGAAAGCGAAGACGGCAGTTGTTTGGCTTGGGGTAGCTGTACCCGCGAACGCAACACCTGGTGGTTTGATGGCGATGAATGTCCGGCTTCATACGAAAGTTGTCAGACTTTTTCTCGGACAGTCGACAAATTTGCCGCCAGTTATTTAAAAAATACTTTAAATTACGCCGGTTGTAACCAAGAAAATCCCGGTTGTTGGTGGTATTCGACCGCTCAGGATGATCAAGGTATTTGGCAAACCGACAGTCGAGCTTACTTTGATCGTGATGTCCAGATTTGCGACTCCGCCAACGCCGGTTGTACCGAATTAGTCCGGACCTATGCCGGCTCCAAAGCCAACTTGCTCAAAAATGGTAGTTTTAGCGAATATTGGCAAAGTTTATCGGGCAGTTTGGAAACTTATCATATACCCGGTTGGCAGATAAACGGCGATGTGACCGTCAAGACAGATTTGGGCGCCGGTATTCAACAAATGTTGAGCTTGACTGATGGTGGCACGGCCACGCAAACGGTTAGTTTGGGTGATGCCGCCGGTGGCCGACAGTTTGCCTTGTCTTTTTCTGTGCGTAACTGCTCACCCGATACGCAAATTTCTTTTGGGCCATTGGCCGGTGAAGATGTGGTTTTGTTATCCGATTTGATTTTGGGTGATCCGGATTTGGAAAATACGACCAATTCTTTTTCAGTCAGCTATACTTATCCCAGCAGTTCTTCAACTACAAGCGCCGAGGTGTCATTTGCTGGTGATTCGGCTGATGGCACCAATCCTTGCTTGGTGGATTTTGTCAAAGTTGAAGAAGGTGAATTTTCTTCAGATTATAGTGAGTATGGCAGTGGACCATTTTCTTATCTCAAAATCGCTCCTGATTATCTCGATTGTTCAACCAGCAGCGCGACCAACAATCCGGCTTGTGCGCCCTACGCTTTGACCTGTTCGCCTCAAGATGTGGGTTGTCAAAATTACACCTCTTTGTCTTCGGGTTTGGCCATCCCCGGTCAAGTCCGAGCCACCGACTACTGTCCGTCGAGTTGTAATGGTTATGCTACTTACAAACAAGAGCCCAGCAATTTTTCGGCTGTCCAATTTCCGCGCTACTTCATCGCCAGTACCGGACAAGCTTGCAGTCTCAATGAAGTTGGTTGCTCGGCCTTTACCAACCTTGATACCGTGGCCGCGGGCGGAGAAGGTCGAGAAAATTATTCTTTCTTGCGTCGTTGTCAAAAACCTTCCGTGGCCACCGACAACGCACCATTTTATACTTGGGAAGGTAGCGCTGTGACCGGCTACCAATTAGTTTTGTACACTGTGCAGGTCAACCACAGCA
>CAZFXZ010000016.1:0-15315 GCA_964523165.1 uncultured Gammaproteobacteria bacterium | reverse complement strand
AAGAAGTTACCGCATCAATTTCTGATTATGAATTACAAGCCTATAGTCAATCCACCACTGGTTCTTACACGCCCCCGAAGGCCGTAGCCGGCATGACGACTTTTAACGCTCCCAATGGTCAAGGTCTGACTTTGAGCAATACCATCGCCAATGACGTTCAACAAATTTTACAGCAAATTCACGGCCAAGGCTTTCCCCTGAGTTTTGGTGGGGCATCCTCTTATCGGCCAACTAGCAACTGTGTACAAAAGCCAAACTTTTCTTGGCACGGTTGTGGTTTAGCTATCGATATCAATCCGGCCGAAAACCCCTGTCCGTGTTGTTATCAAGAAGGCAAAAAGTGGAGCGACTGCAAAGAAAAGGGTAGTGATTGGAAGCCGGGCAAAACATCGGGCGCCGTGACCAAACAAGTCGTTGACGCTTTTAAGGCTAAAGGATTTTGTTGGGGCGGAGACTGGTGTAACTTCAAAGATTTCATGCATTTTTCCAAACCAACCAACGCCGGCAGTAAAGAATGTCCGGGCAGTGCTAACTACTGTCCTTGGGTTTGGTAACTCATATTTAAAAAATAAAAAAGGAGCGGCCACCGTAGTGTCGCTCCGAATTTTACTGTCTTGTCTCACCCGACAATCCCCAAGGTCGTTTGCCGCAGGCAAACCTCCCTATTGTCGGACTGAGTGGTGGGTAAACGATTATTTGCCCAAAGGACCTTGGGCGGCCTCGAGGAAATAATCGTTTGGTTGCCGCTGTAGTCGCGATCAGGCTGAGGCGACTGCCGACGGTGCCGGTGCCAGACCGAGAAAGTCATGAAAGTTCATCGGCCGGGCCACAGCTTTCTTGCCCGGACCACGGTCGACAGCGCAGGTGCGACCGACGACATCGACGCGCCTGAGATCGACCTTGGCCAGCTCGCATAGCCGAAGAAAGGTCGCCACGTCGATGCCTTCGATCTTGAAAGCACCCTGCGGCACGAGTCGGCCGAGGCCGCCGTCGAACTTCAGCTCGAGACGCGGATGACGGACCGTGACCGCCGTGCCTTCCTTATCGACGATGGACGTCTCGCAGTAGCCGATCAGGACCCGACCACCGATGATCCGCACGGATTTTCCGGCGTGCTTGAAAATTTCCGCCGGGACATAGCCTCCGACTTGTTTGGAAGCCACGTCCGAACGCACGATCAATTCACACATGTCGCCCCTCGTTCTACCCACGCCTCAAAACCGCGTGGGGTTTTTGGTTGGAGACCCACCTTTCTCTACCCACATTGTCAAAAGCCAGCCTTCCCTAGCCACTCCTTTCTTAGGTCGGAAAACTGGGCACGAGCCTTAATGAGAAAATATTATAAAAATAAGCCCTTTTTGTCAATTGCTGTGGATAATTTTTTATTATTCCAAATGGGCCAAAGCCAACAAAGCTTGGACTTTTTGCCGTAAAGCCGGCCAATGCTTGAGCGTATAGTCCTGTTTTAACAAATCATGAGCAGCGGTTTGAGCTTGTTTAACAATTTTATAATCATACAAATCAGCGATTTGATTTTGATCAAAACCAGATTGAGCCGTGCCAAACATTTGCCCCGGACCACGTAAGGCCAAATCTTTTTGGGCCAATTCAAAACCATTATTGGATTTGACCAAAGCTTGCAATCTTTCAATGGTTAAAGCTGAGTCGCTATCAGTAAACAAAAAACAATAAGATTGATGCTGAGCTCGACCGACCCGACCGCGAAACTGATGGAGTTGCGCCAAGCCAAATCTTTCCGAACCTTCAATCATCATGACACTGGCATTGGGTACGTCTACACCGACTTCAACCACCGAAGTTGAAACCAATATCTTGGTCCGACCGGCCACAAAATCAGCCATGACTTTTTCTTTTTGTTCGGTTTTTAAGCGGCCATGCAGCAGACCGACGCTAATATCGGGGAAAATATTTTTATTTAATTTTTCGTATTCTTCCGTTACCGATTTACTGCCTAATTTGTCAGACGGATCAATCAGCGGGCAGATGACAAAAATTTGTCGGCCGGACTGAATTTGTTTTTTGATAAAATCATAAGCCGCATAACGTTTGTCTTGAGGTACGAGTTTAGTCACGATTGGCTGACGGCCGGGAGGGAGCTGATCAATGATCGACAAATCCAAATCACCATAAAAAGTCAAAGCCAGCGTGCGCGGGATCGGCGTGGCCGTCATTGATAATAAATGCGGACAAGTCGACGGATCACCGGATTTTTTTTGCAAAGCGGCACGTTGCTTGACGCCAAAACGATGTTGTTCGTCAACCACTACTAGGCCCAAATTTTTGAAATTTACTTTTTCTTGTAAAAGCGAATGAGTACCGACGACAACCTCGACCGCCCCCCGAGCAATTTTGCTTAACAGTTCAGATTTGTCGAGCCCGCGACCGTTTAATTGACTAGTCGTGCGCGTCAACAAAGCTACCGACATTTTTTGACTGGCCAACAACTTCTGTAAAGTTTTGGCATGCTGACTAGCCAATATTTCAGTCGGGGCCAAAAAAGCCGTCTGACCGTCGCCGGCCGCGACATTGACCGCGGCGATGGCGGCCACGACGGTCTTGCCACTACCAACGTCGCCTTCGAGTAAACGATTCATCGGACTGGATTTTTGCAAATCTTGCAAAATTTCCCAGGCGGATTTTTTTTGTGGCGGCGTTAATTTAAACGGCAAATGTTTGACAAAATCACTGACCACTTTTTGATTAAAATTAAAAGCTTGGGCGGCGGTGGCGGCTAATTGGCGACGAATGATTTGATTTTGCAGTTGCAACAACAACAATTGATCAAAGCGCCAACGATCTTGAGCTTTTTTCAAATTGGTGGCCTGGGGAGGAAAATGAATTTGTCGTATGGCCGAATTATGATCAAGTAAAGTATATTTTTTTAAAATGTCAGCCGGCAAAAAATCCGCCAATGGTGGTAAGCTGTTAAGGGCTTCTTTGACTAAATAACGAAATTGCTTGGCACTTAAACCTTTGGTCAGGTGATAAACCGGCACGAGCCGACCGGTATGCACAGTCTGACCGGTTTTATTTTGCTCGGTAACTTTTTCATAACTTGGTGAATTAAAAAATAAGCCGCCGCTTTGAGCATCGACGCGGCCAGCCACAAAAATTTCACTGCCCAATGGCAAAACTTTACTGATATAGGGCTGATTGTACCAGACAACGCGGACCGAACCAGTCTGATCGCTAACAATTCCTTCAGTCACAAAAAGGCCACGTCGCCAACCGCGCCGACTGCGCAACAATTCAAGTCGACCACGGATCGTAGCCGTCAAACCAGATTGCAAAGCCGAGATGTCGACTACCTGACTATAATCGTCATGCCGAAATGGCAAACAAAAAATGAGATCACCGATGGTCTCAATATTAATCTTTTTTAGTTTGCTTTTGAGTCGGACGGCGATCGGTCCCAAAATACTGATCGATGAATGCAAATCCAGACTCATAAAATAATCAATTATGGCGCGCCCGGCAGGATTCGAACCTGCGACCTCCAGCTCCGCAAGCTGACGCTCTATCCAGCTAAGCTACGGGCGCACATTCTTCGCTTGGGTAACGCACCCAAGCTTCGAACGGCAAGTGTATGGCATCAACCACCACTCGTCCACCAAACCCTGAGCGAAGCGAAGGGGTAGGTGGAAGCTACGGGCGCACGTGCCACCAATACTACCCTACCGGCGCAAAAAAATCAAGACTAGAGCTTGAGGCCGCGGCCGATGGTTTCCGTCAAAGATTCTTGTTCTTTATCTAAATCCTCATCTAAATAGTCGACTAAAATCTGGCGAATTTTAACTGGATTGACGTCGGACAAATCCAAACATAAACGCGGTTGACTCAGACTTTTGAAGACAATGTAGAGTTGTTTAATTTGCGGTGGTTGATAGATAATATAAAAATTAGACATTTCACGATAGGCAAAAAATTGGCGGCCAACTTCTAGACCATTTTCATAAAGAGTTAAGTTGATTTGACGATTACCGACAATCGATTGGGCAAAAAATATCACCACGACCAGCAAAATAATCAAAGCAAAAAGTGGGTTGGAACGCTGACCATCGCCAATAAATAAAGCGTATAAAATTAGGCCGAGGGCTATCAGACCGACTACGACATACCAGGCCTTACTGCGATCATGATGGGGCATTTCTAAAACTGACCAGCTTAATAGTTTTTGACCGTAGGTAGTGTTTGGCATAAAGGATAATAAATTGACTTCTAACCTTCTATATTATATGATATCGACGTTCTATTTTCAACTCGAAAACAATCTGGAAGGGTGGCTGCCCGCTCATCGGCAAAGCCGTGAGCGGGTCCGCTCAGCCCCGCAGGGGCATGAGCGGAAGTGGCAAAATATTATGTATTATGTTTATATTCTAAAAAGCCTTTCGAGCAAAAAGCTTTACATAGGATCAACGGAAGATCTTAAAAAGAGGCTTATTGATCATAATCGGGGCAAAACAACGTCAACCAAACCCCATCGTCCCTGGGAGCTGGTTTACTATGAAGCCCATCAAACAAAGAGGCTGGCCAGAAAAGCTGAAATACTGTATAAAACTGGACAGGGACGAAAACAAATTAAAAAGAAACTTGAAATAGTTTAAATTCTGGAAGGGTGGCTGAGTGGCTGAAAGCGGCGGTTTGCTAAACCGTTATAGGGGCATTTAGCTCTTATCGGGGGTTCGAATCCCCCCCCTTCCGCCAGAAATATTTCTGGAGGGATGCCAGAGTGGTTGAATGGGACGGTCTTGAAAACCGTTAGGCCTTCATCGGTCTCGTGAGTTCGAATCTCACTCCCTCCGCCAAGTTTTATATTCATGACCAAAATTTATTTAACTCGACACGGCCAAGACCAAGACAATGCCGCTGGTTTGCTCAACGGCCATCGCAACACGCCTTTGACTGATTTGGGTTTGCAACAAGCTCAGACTTTAACTAACTTTTTAAAAAACCACGGACCGCGTATCGACAAAGTTTACACCTCTCCCTTGGACCGCACTATCCAAACCGCCGATATTATTACCTCGGGTCTAAACTTACCACCAGCTCAGCAGCTCGATTTGTTAATCGAACGGGATTTTGGCCTCATGACTGGTCAAAAGATTGCCGACATCGACAAACTGTGCGCGCCAGATATTATTAAATCCGATACCATTAGTTATTTTTTGCGACCACAAAACGGCGAAACCTTCCCTCAACTCCTAGAACGCGCCGGACAACTTTTTGACTGGCTGGCCAAAAATAATACGGCCGATAATATTTTATTGGTTAGTCACGGCGATTTCGGCAAAATGATTTATGCTGCTTTTTATCAACTCGACTGGCAAGAAGTTTTGCATAAATTTCATTTTGGTAATACCGAAGTTATTATTTTGGATAAAAATTCTTCCCCCGCAGCCGATCATAAAATTTATCAAACCACTCAACACAACGCCTAGCTAAAATCATGGGCCACGACAATTGCGCTGACTCTAGCGACGCCAGCTAAACGCAAAGCTTGAGCAGCGGCGGTCAACGTTGCGCCCGTCGTCAAAACATCATCAATTAAAATGATGTTTTTGTTTTTTAAATTTTGCTTCACGATAAAACAATTTTTCAAATTTTTTAAACGTTGCTGGCGATCTAAACCAACTTGACTGCGACGTTGATTAGCGCGCTGTAAGATCGTGGGTTGATAATCCCAGCCGCGATTGGCGGCTAGAGGTTTGGCCAGCAACTCTGACTGATTAAATCCACGTTGACGACGTTTTTTGTCAGTAACTGGTATGGGCACAACTAGCCAGTCATGGCCTGACAATATCTGACTAGCGTCAAGCAAACTTTTAGCTAAAAACTCAGCTACAGCGCTGACACCATAAAACTTCAAAACTTGGATGGATCGTCGGACTAAATTTTGCCGATAATCCAAAGCCACGGCCAGATCATTCAAGCCCAAAATTGGCCGACATTTAGCACATAGATATCCACGACCAATTTTGCAGTTAACGCAGTATTTAGGGGCTATTTTGAGGTTTAAAGAGCAGTTTTTACACCACCACTCCCCCGCCCGACCACAACCCAAACAGTCTACTGGGAATAATAAATCGAAAATGTAGGAAAGTTTTAACATTCCTACATTTTAAACTTACCTAGTTAAATTTTTTCTAAACTGTCTTACTGCCAAGTCACTTGATCAACCAGCCATTTATCGGCAAATTTGATCATTTTTAATTCGATGTTTTGCTTATAAATTTTGGGCCCGGTTTGGCCAAGACGATTTTCGACTCGTTGCGTGGCGATGACAAAAGTCGCATCTTGGTCGGTGACGACCGAACTTTCGAGACTGAGAGCCGTGGTCGTAATACCCCAAGGCAAACCATCACTGGGTCGAGAAGCGGCAATCAAATTATCCACCCAATTTTTCATATTGTCGGTCATCAAACTTTCTAAATCACGCAGATTTTCAAAATCGCTCGAAGATGAATAACTGCCAAAACGTTCAGCAAAAGAAAAGGCCAACCTTTCCAAGGTTATTTCAGTTTGTTCTTGGGCCGTCAATGTCACGGCCGTGTCTTTGGTCACAGTCGCAGCTTCATTTTTGCTATCATCAACAACCAAACGATTGCTGACTGGCGGTTGCGTCACGACATTATCAGTCGGTGGCTGTTGATTGGTAAAAAACAACCAGTAGACCAGGCCGGCGATCAAAATTATTATACCGACAACGATGGCTATAATGATCAGTCTTTTTTTGTCCATAAGAAAATTAGATTAAACGCTAAATTGTTCATCCGTGGCCGATTGTTGACCGATGACTTCCGGCCGGCGTTGTTCGGCAAATTCCTTTTTGGCTTGTTCGATTTCCAAAAGCTGTTGGGGATCGGAAGTGATTAGTTGATCTTCGGTGTAAGAAGCCACAACTTGGATAGCAGCGTGACTGTTGCCAGCAAAGAAAATACCTTCGCCAACGCCGCTTTCTAACAACAAATATTTTTCGCCTTCAGTCAACAAGAAAGTTTTTTGGATCGTATCAATGGCCGCCGGTGACGATTTCATTAGCAATTGCAAGGCCGAGTTGTTGACGATGGCCTGACCGTAAGGTGAATTCAAGAAGTCATTGACGTCTTGAGTAATGGTCGTCACGCCCAGATAGTACTTGCGACAACGCTTGACGAGAGCGTAAATAAATTTGGCCGAATCTTCGTGTTGCATCAACCACCAACCTTCATCGATAACCAAAATTCTTTTTTTACTTTCTGATCTAACTAAGTTCCAAATAAAGTTTACCAAGTTGTAAACGGCATAAGGTCGCAACTCATCTTCCAAATCACGGACCGAAAAACACACCAATTGATTGTCAATATCAACATTGGTTGGGCTGTTAAAAAGTCCGGCAAAAGTGCCTTCAGTGTATTTTTTGAGTCGCTCAGCCAAATCATTACCACCTTCCATGCCCTGTAAAATATCGACCAAATCCTGCATGATCGGCGGCTCAATGGTGGCCAAATCGGTATCAGGCGTGATGTCTTTTTTGGCGTAAGTTTCTAATAAAGCCCGATCGATTAAAGCGTCTTCCTTGGTTAACAACTTACCACCCAGTAATAATCGGACCAAACCTTTGATAGTAATAACAGCGCTACGAATAATATCGCCGGTTTTATTGTCTTTGTCGATAGCCTTGGGTAAATCAAACGGGTTGATTTTGCTTTCCGAAGACAGCGAAATATCAATATAAGTCCCGCCGACCGCATCGCACAAATGTTTATATTCTCGTTCAGGGTCGATGATGATCACTTCGGTGCCCAACATCAAACTGCGTAAAACTTCTAATTTGATGGTATAACTTTTACCGGCGCCCGAGGTGGCAAAAACCACCATGTTGGCATTTTGTAGGGAAAAGCGATCAAACAAAATCAAGCTGTTGTTGTGGCGGTTGATACCATACATGATGCCTTGGTTGGAGGTGAGCTCTGATGACATAAACGGAAAAGATGAAGCTACCGGCGAGGTGTTCATGTTAAATGAAATCGCCAATTCATCAACACCCAACGGTAGAGTCGAATTGAATCCCTGTTCAGCTTGATACAAAACTTTACGCGAGTAAATCAAGCGTGAGCCAAAAATTTCTTCAACATCGCGGGTGATTTTGTCCAATTTTTCCAACGAATCGGCATAGACGCTAACATATAGAGCGTATTGAAAAAAATGCTCAATGCCTTGCGTCAGGTCATCACGCAGCTTTTCGATATCTTGCAGAGCGGTTTCGCGGATCGGATCACGCGGCGCGCCTTTGTCGCGATCAGCGGAAATTTCTGCTTCAAGGTTACCGACGCGTTTTTTGAGCTGTTTTAAAATAACCGAAGCCGGTACTGGATAAAAAAACATCGAGACATCCAAAGGCGAATTGAAATTAATGATCGGACTAAACCAACCAACAGAAATATAACGCGGATAAGTGATAACAAACATTGTCCGAACATAAGTCGTGCCCAAAACAATATGATTGGGTTTGACGGCCAAGGAAGCTGGCGAAATCAAATCAATAATACTTAATTCGCCGGCTCGATAGCGCTGTTCTTCAGCCAAGACTTCTTGAGAAATCTTGAGCTCGGCTGGTGGTGGTAAAGTTGATTTTTTACTAAATAAAGCCATAAAATCTTAACCGTTATTAACTTGCAACATATCGACATCGACGATTTTTTCTGATTCGGCCAATTCGGGATTGTAAGAATTGTAGTATAGCTCAATCAGAGCTTGGGTCGGCAAGACTTGAGCGGCTAGACCAATACTTGATAAACCAGACATGATATGGCGGACGCGATTGGTTAATTCGGCTCGACGTTGGTTGAAACGATCTTCTTTGAGTCGGACAAAACTATTGGGAGTAAACAAATCAACCAAACGTGGCCAAAAACCTTGTTGCTTGTCGGACAGTGGGTTGTAAGGCACAACGATATAAAACTTTTTTGTCATAATATCGCCAACCTCCACCAAGTCGTTGATAAATTTGCGGTAATCGCGGATTTGCGTCTTGAGTAATTCGTTGGACTGTTCACGTTCAGCTTGTGACAAACGATTTAGATAATCATCGACGTTAAATTTTCTGGACTGAACGACGATTTGGATCGGCCAATTAAGTGAATTTAAAAAGCTCATATAGCCGGCGATAATCGCTTGTTGTTCATCGGCCGACTTTAAAGCAAAGTTTAAACTTGAGACCAGCAAAACCGAGCGCAACGTCCCGTCTTTCATAATGACCGTGTCGTTGCGGATTTCAGCAATCGGTAAATATTGTCGCGTCGAGGGATGAGTGTTTTTGGCCTTCAAGACGCCATCACTATCGACGACTTTGGGATTATTCTGAGTCATAAACTGGTTTATAAGCTCCACCGGTATTGACGACTAATGACAGTTCTTCCAAATGGGAGCTGCTCATCAAACGTTTGCCCGGCTTAGCGGCTACGACGGCGATTGGCTGATCGGCACGAGCCAACTGTTTTACTTCAGCCAGCGACAAAACTTTACTCCAAGTCCTAATCGTTGGTCGCCGCCAAGTTTCAATCAAATTTAAGAGAAAAAAATGAAAAGGCCGGCCGTTGATTTTCAAAAAAGCCACCGTGCCAAAAATCGCAAACAAGATCACGGCGCTGACGATAAAAGTCCAAAAATCAAAAAACTTGTAAGCCAAAAATATCAAACCGGTGCCAACCAAACTGATGATAAATTGACGGACGGTGACCGGACCAATGACACGCGGCTCGACTTCAATAAATTGCGGGACCAAAAACTGCTTCATAATGTTAGTATTCTAGCATGCTATGCAATTTTGCCAAAGCGTTAAACTCCGCCATGGTCAAAGTTGGCTGATTTTGCGCCGTACGTTGAGCGATGATTTGAGTGATAGCCTGACTAGTACTCAAACTTTGTTGACCAAGCAAAACATACAGGCGATAAACTTCGCTACTCCGCCAAGCTTCAATACCAGCTAATTTTTTGGTAAAAGATTCGCTTTCCAACAAGTCAATCTTGGATTTGATTTTATCAACAGCTCGCAACGGATCACCGGCCAAACGCCGAAAGTCCACCAGCCGGAAATTTTTTAATTCCTCGATCGGGCCAATTAAGATTGGCGCGTTGGGGACATGAATGTCGGTTATACGTTTGGCTGGTGGTGGCGGTGGCGGCAAAATAATCTTATTTTCTTGACGAACTTGGGCCGGGCTGCGATAACGATCTTTCAATCTTTGCCAAACGGTTTTTTGAGTTTTGCTGGTTAGCGGTCGCAAAGTTGGCGGAGTTGGTTTGGTTAGGGTTGGTCGAGGTTTGATAGTCGGACGCGAAACAACAGTCGGTCGATAATTATAATTAGTTGGTCTAGCTGGTTTTTTGGCTGAGGCGGCAAAATTATAGTCAACGTCGCGAATGGCTGGTTGTTTGACAATTTTAGGGGGCATCGGCTCAATGGTCGTCGGTGGAGGTGGGGCAATCTCATGTTGTAACTCCAAAAGCGAAAAAACATGCGGTTTGACTGGTGTTTGGCCAGATTGTTGACGACGCTGACCGGCCTGCAGCAAGGCGGCCGCTGTCGGACTAACCATTGGTTTATTTTTAGTCGACAGACCAATTTCTTGGATCGGCTGAGTGTTTTGACCTTCCAGGGCCGCGATCACAGCCCTGGCTTTGTTTTGCTCAAAACCCAAACCACCAGCCACGATCGGTTTGGTCAAAGTTTGAGACGTCAAAGCGGAGTTGCGTATCCCCTTGCGCCAAGCCAAAACAATATTTACAAATCGTCGCTCTAAAACTTCATCGTTAAATTTCAAACCCAAGCGATCAATCAAATCATCGGCCATCTTACGATCAGCCAGCGCCAAACCATCGGTGTCGCTTTGATTGGCAGCTTGACCCAAAATAGCAAAATGCCCAGCGCCATCAAGTACCGGGATTTGGTCAGAAAAATTATTTTTGTTTTGGTCGTCGGTCATGGTTTTTATTTACGCCAGACAAATTGACCTTTGTTGACGTCAAAGTAAGACAAGCTCAAATATTTGTTGTTGCCGGCTTTTTTGAGTAAATTACCGAGCTGTAAAGCAAATCGCGCCGCGTCATTTTCGGCCAATTTCATCTTGCCTTCAAAAACCATGGCCAAAAAATAACGAATGGCCGGCACGGCGGTGGGATGCAGGCGAAAATCTTGAGCTAAGGCCGTCTGACCCGTGCGCACCAGATCATCATGGACTAGACCAAAAAAACGCTGATCATCTTTGAGTAAATCATCGAGTTTTTCATGACTAGCCAACACTCGCAAGGTGGCAATGACATCAAGTTGTTCTAGCTCTTGATCAATTTTTGGTTTACTGACTAACAAATACAAGCCGTCAGCCAATTTGCCAAAATCGTTGCCGGTGGTGGCAGAAATTTGTCGAGCCCGAGCATCAATGGCAGTCCGCTCGGCGGAACTACCTTGATAAATATTATAAACCTCGTCTTGAGAATATTCTTTAGCCGGAGTAACTGGCGCAGTTGGCCTCGGTAGTGGCGGCGGACTGACGGATTGGGGTTGAGGACCAACATTAGTGAGGGTCGGTGGGGTTTTAACCGCCGGAGCCCGAAAAACACTTTTGATCTGATCATAAAAATCCAAGATCATCAGAGCCTGATCTTGTGATGTTTTATTTAAACCTTTAATTTGTCCGGAGTTGATCAGCTCCAAATGACTCAACGAATTGCCAGTCTTACCATTCAAAAATCGATCGTAAGCGGCCAACATCTCCCCGACCGTGGTGGCTGATGAAATATTTTCAGGATTATTTTTTAAAGCCTGCAGCAGACGATCAAAGAAATTTCGGCGTTCGATCGCCGTCCAACCAGACACATTAAATTTCAAAAACATGTCTAAGCGTTCCCGAGGATCAACCCCGGCCACAGTCATAGCCAAACAATCTTGACCCAAAGTTTGGATAAATTCTTCGGTTAACAAGGTTGGTAAAGTTTGCCAATATAAATATTTGGCAATTTTTTTGCAAACCGCATTATCGATAGCCGCAAATTTGTGGTACAAAACATTGGCTTGACCCATTTCAAAACCGTAAGTCGGATCCTGCTGTATTGATTGCCAAACTTTGGTCAAAACTTCTGGTCGCAACAAATCAGCCTCGGTCAGAGCAACCAAGTCTTCGTAGAAGAAAAAATCTTGATCTAAATTAACAGCCATAAATTATTTTTTGGCAAAATACTTGAAGTTTTTGAGCATATAATTTTGTAATTGAGTTGTTTGTTCACGTAATGTACCTTTGATACTACCCAATTCAGTTTGTAGTTGCTGGCGAGTTTGTTCGGGCAGTTTATCAATCACGACCTGAATATCTTTTTTCAAGCTATCAGCCATATTTTTCAAAGTGGCGTCATCGCCCCCACCTTGCAAACCATTGAGTGTGGCTTCAATGCGAGCCGTGACTTCGGCCGAAACGTCGGGCATGACAGCATCAACATCGGCATTGACTTTCATATTATCAATTGTAGCGGATTTGACTTCTACTGGTCCGGAAGTAGTGGCATGTTTTTCCAAAATCTCAATTTCGGCCTTCAACTGATCAGCCACTTCTCGCTCTTCATTAACTATAGCTTCAGCTAAAGCCTTGCGACGATTGTCGATTTCCATACCTCGATCCTTATCGCTCAATCTAGAAGTTTTGTCAGTCACGCGATAATCATCCAAACGTCGCTGAAATGAATCTTTACTCTCACCGACTCGAGGGGCGATACCTTTATCTTGCTTACTAAACATGGCCAATTTGTAGGCAGCCTGGACTTCCGCCGGTGTGCCGTTTTTCATCATAGTCTGAAAATTATCATAAGCCTCGTCAGACAAAAAGTCGCCTTTACGATATCTCATACTGCCATCTTCGGCCTTAATGTCGGCCGCGGCAATCCAAGGATTGCTCTTGTCAATATCATAACGCAAAGTCGTACGCAAACGATCGTGGTTGACGCGCGGTTGACCACGATGTTTTTCTGAAATACGAGATTCATTCATCAACTCGCGACTAAAACGACGGCCAAAACGATTGGTATAGCCGGTCGTATCGCGATCAAAGTTCGCACCTACACCATTAGCATCGCCGAGCTTAGCCGTAAAAGCCACCGTCGGATGAGAAGCCAACTGTTGCCAAAATTTCTGCTGATCCATTTTGTTGGCTTCAGCCGAGACGCGACCAAAAGATTCATCACTATCCATAAGATAATAACCGCGCTTGGAATCTTGTTGGACCATCATATTTTCCCAGTGACCGATAGTTTTGCCGGATTCACCGACATCAGCCAAAGCCCGTAAAGCATTTTGCAAATGAGCTTGTTTATCACCGGTTATGGCATCCATGTTGCTATTACGTTCATCGCGAGCGGCTTTGGATACGGCATCCCAATCATCTTTTTTGACTCGGTCATCATCAGGATCTTCAAGGGCTTCCAAAGCTTCTTGCGTCCCACCTTTAAAGCCTCGCTCTTGCCACATGCGATTAGCAATCGTACCAGCATCAATACCCTTCCCGCCCTTTTCACCACTAACATTCATACCCAAATAATGAGCGGCAAAAGTCCGATAAGCATCATTATCAACCATGACTTCACCCTGATCGTTGACGTTCATGCCCCATTCGGCCGCATTATCTTTATTAATCACACCATCTTTGATAAATTGACCAATGGCATCATCGATATAGCCTTCTTGACCGGCCAGCTGAATAACCGCCCGACGCATTTCATCGGCATCTTCACCTTTGCGGTTATACATTCGAGCCATCAATTCAGAAATCTTTTCCGGCGTGACCGCGCCCGGACCCAATTCTTTTTTGAATTTAGAAATATGGGCTTGCTCGGTTTGACGCTCGGCTATTTCCACCCACGGCGTGATGCCTTCAGCTCCACCGCCTTTTAAGGTTTGGATAGCGGTTTCAAAAGCTTCGCGGCCATAAGACTCGGCGCCTTCTTGAGCAATTTTGGTCCGCTCTTTACCCAAAGCCCCCACGCCTTTCCAAAAAGATGGCGTCAGCACTCGCGTGACTTTATTACCCAACATCATACGACTGGCGCGATTGTAAGCCGCTTCGCCTAAACCGCTGGCTGCATAGCCAAGTGGTTTGAACGGCAACAAAGCAGCCTTACTGCCGAGTGATTGCATTTTAGACAAAGCCGCGCCGGCCATCTTGCCGCCGGCCACGCCCAATTGACTGGTCATCGATAATCCCCCCACCAACAAACCAATGGCAATGATAAAACGCACCATTTGTCCGGTCGTACCGGCATTGGCCGGACCAACCGCAGGTTGGACACTGGCCGTGGTGGTGGTCGCAGGATTTTTGTCCGCGCTAGTGCCAGCAAAATCGGTCGAAGCGTCAATCGTGCCAAAAACCGCCAGCGACAACCAGACAAAAAACGTGATGACCGGTCCGACAATCAAATATTTGGCAAATTGACTCGACCATTGTTTGGCATAGCTCTGACCGGCTGGGAAAGCCATCAAGATAAAAAACATCGGCGACAAGATCGTCAACAGCCACAACATGATTATGCGAAAAGTAAAAACCAAAGTAATAATAACCAAAACGACCAACATGATGGCGGCGTAAACAATCGCCGCAAAATAAGAGCCAATCACGCCGGTGATTGTCGGCGGATCGCTGGGATTGGCGGTGTAAGTCTCAGCTTTGGCAAAGTCCAGCCAATTGGGTAAACCGGTGACGTTGATAAAATTACCCGGACCAGTGTCTTTGAAACCATTATAAAATGTCAGGGTGACGATTTGCGATAAATCGATGGCTATACCACATAACGACCGCGAGAAGTTGACCAAAATCGCTAAGAGCAAAACCTTGGGTAATAATCTTTTGTAGTTGTAGCTCTCGACACGCAAAATAGTGGCGAAGGCAATTAAGAGTAAAACCAAGATAAAAAACATATTGGCGATGTCGCGCATCACCACCCAACCGATAATAACGGCTTGCGAGTTGATAAAAGTGTTGTAACCAGCAACTTCTTTGAGCACGGCCAAAACAACCAAAGACAACCCGCCCAAAGCATAGATGATCAGTCCGGCCAAACCACCAACGATTAGACCAACAGCTGCCACCGCCGCTTGGGCCTGCGCGGCCGTTGGCCACCAACTAACCAGACCAACCACCAGTAACAGCAAAGTCAAGCTGGCAAGATATTTGGCGGTCCAATATTTTTTTAGTTTATTAAACATAATTAATCGCCATCATAAACGATGATCTTACCACCATATTTGACCCAAGCCGTGGCGCAATCATTACCACT
>CAZFXZ010000015.1:0-15877 GCA_964523165.1 uncultured Gammaproteobacteria bacterium | reverse complement strand
CGAAGTTGTTGATTATGATAAAAATAATTTAATTTGGAAAAAATCTAGCGCCGAGCAAACTAAAATTAATTTACAAAAATTAATTAATTTCTTGGAAAATTATCAGGCGACTTGGACGACAGCCGCTTTGCAAGAGGGGATATTGGCTTGGTTAGTTGATCACAATTTAGCTAAAGGCGATGTCTTGTGGCCGATGCGTTATGCTCTAACGGGTTTAGAGCAAAGTCCCGGACCTTTTGAAGTTGCGGGTATTTTGGGTAAAGACAAAACCTTACAACGTTTAAAAGTTGCCGAACAAAAACTTTAGAAGATTTAGACGACAGAGAAATTTTTTGTTATAATACTGGCTAATAAAATATGCCAAACTTAAAAACAAAAAAAATTATCGCCGTTTTTTTATTATTACTGAGTCTAGCCATCACCCCCAGTGGTGTTTTATTGGCTAATTCTACAGCCAGCGTCGATGATTTGAAAGAAGAAATTGAAACTAAGCGCTTAGAAATTGATAAAATCAACAAAAAGTTAGAGGTCTATCAAAAAAGCCTTTTACAAAAACAATCAGAAAAGGTCACTTTGCGCAACGAATTGGATATTTTGAGTGAACAAATTGATCAATTGGAACTGAAATTGCAATCTACGCAGCTGCAGATCGACGCTTCTAACTTAGAAATCGAATCCATCTTGTTGCGGGTTTTGGACAATGAGGACAAAATCAACATCCGGCAAAAAGAGTTGGGTGATATGATCAGGGCTATCGATCGTCAAGATAATAAAGATTGGCTGGAAGTTTTAATTTTAAATAACAATCTGGCTGATTTTTTGACCGAAGTCAGTCAGGTCAAAGCCATCGAAAAGGATTTGGAAAAGTCAGTTGATCAATTAAAAGCTTTGCGTAAAGAATTAGATGACCGCAAGGCTTTGTTGGAAGAAAAAAATAAAGAGATGATTGCTCTCAAAGAGCAACTGGATGAACAAAAAGCCAAACTTGATGGTCAGGAATCGGCCAAGACCTATTATTTATTGCAGGCCAAAAATTCTGAAGCAAAATTTCAAGATTTGATTAATCAAGCTCGTTCTGAACAAGCGGCAATTAACAATGATATTGTCAGCCTAGAAAAAACCTTGCGGGCTAGATTGTCGACGGGGGAGCAGGCTTTGGTCAGTACGGGACGATTTATTTGGCCGTTACCAAAAAACACCATCACAGCCTATTTTCACGATCCTGAGTACCCCTTTAGACATATTTTTGAGCATTCGGCTATCGACATTCGAGCCGCTCAAGGTACGACACTGCGGGCAGCCGATAGTGGCTATGTCGCTCGGACGGTCACCGGCGGAGCTAAAGGCTATGGCTATATCATGATCATTCATGCCGATGGTTTGTCTACTGTCTATGGCCACGTCAGCAAAATTTATGTGGCAGCCGATACTTATGTCTCGCAAGGCGATGTTATTGGTTTGAGTGGGGGAACGCCGGGGACTCAAGGCGCCGGACCGTTTGTGACCGGACCACACTTACACTTTGAAGTTAGACAAAATGGTATACCGGTTAACCCCTTGGACTACTTGCCCTAAAATAGGGGATAAAATATTACTATAAAGTTTTATTTCTTAAAAAAATAACTGACGTCATAAAAGAGGTGAGTTATTTTTTTTAATCAAGAAATTATTGAGCCATATTTTATTCGTCAGTCAGGACCGCGGTTATTAATATTATAGGGGAGGACTAATGGCCATGGATTAAAGTCTTAGTTTAGAGTCGCACAATGTATCTTATGCGTCTCTTATAATACCTTTTAAGGTCAACTGATAGCTATTTAGGTCTTAGGGCTGATAAATTAGATCAAAGATCAAAATAATTTATTTATTATTAATTTAATATCTCCCCTAAAAATAATAAATAAAAAAAATATTATTTACTATAATAATATTAATATTATTTAATTTATTTATTTTATTCTCCGGACTAGACCACGGCTGATTAACTAACCAGATTACTTGATATAAACTTTATTGCCAAACCGCAGGTCGATATACTCCACTCGACTATCCCCGACTTTTTCTTTTAAAACTAATTTTAGATTGGCGATCTGTCGCTCTAAATCATTACTGGTATTAAAATAAATATCAAAACCTTTATTAGTCTTAGCAATAATTTCCGTGGCTGAACTGTTGGCCATGCTATAACTTGTTACGGTCAGGTCGAGTTGTTTTAATTGATTATCAAGCGCATTAATAAACGACACGGTCGAAGCGGTTAAGACCTGCTGACCAACTTCTAGCGGCCTAACACTATCGTCTATAACCTTAGGTAAGTTTTGATCAATCGCCTCACTGTCAATCAAAGCCGCCGCGTTAGCTTGGTTGTCATTATCACCTTCCACGACTTCGATATTGGCTACTAATATATCTTTGACCGCCAAGCCGTTGGGATCTAGATAATAATAATCCTCCCCACTCACCCACGTCAGCTGATTTGACTTCTCACTAAGCTCAATTTTTAGCTTTCCTAGGGGTCTTTTTTTAATTTTGACACTATCTAACATAAAGCGCTCTCGCAAGCTATTTTCGGCCATTTTTGAGTCAAAAACCCATAGATTCTGCTGACTAAAGACTAGCCAGCGCCGCTTGGCCTCTTGACTATTGACAATTTGTTCAATTTCTTGTGTACTTAGAGTTTTTAGACCCTGAACGCTAATGGTTTTGATGGTAAATATAACGCGACCAAAAAGCAGGTACAACAATATAACAATGGCTACGGCTATGAGTATTAGCCAAAGTTTAAAGGATCGGCGTTGCCAAAAATATTGGCGATGGCGATAGCTACCCAAAGCCGAATTGCCACCCAATAAGGCATTACGACGCGGCACGATCCGACCCGAGGCTCCTCTAAATTTTTTTGCTCCAAACTTTTTGAAGTTCATGTTTAGCTATTTTTGTACCAATCACTACCTGAAGAAAAATCCGTCGTTAATTTATTTTTTTGCTGATGTCTGGCGAGCGCCAAACTGATAAGTTTATCTAAAAGCCGAGAGTAATCTAATCCGCTAGCTTGCCATAACTTCGGATAAATACTGTGTGAAGTAAAGCCGGGCATGGTATTTACCTCGTTGACATAAAGTTTATTTTTTTTATCCAAAAAAAATTCGACGCGGGCCAAACCATAAAGGTTTAGCAACTTAAAAGTTTTGATTGACAGACTTTGAGTTTGTTTGATAATACCGGCCGATAAATTTTTAGCTGGAAAATAATAAGCCGTTTTGTCATCGTAGTATTTGGCGGCAAAGTCATAAAATTCCCCCATCGGCACAACTTCACCCACGATACTGGCTTGCGGATCACTATTACCCAAAACGCCACATTGCAATTCACGAGGTTTGATTATCCCCTCTTCGACGATGATTTTGTCATCAAATTTTAAGGCTAATTTAATAGCTTTTAATAATTCATTTTTATTATTGGCTTTACTAATGCCGACCGACGAACCCAGATTGGCGGGCTTCACAAAAAGTGGGAATTTTAAAACCGTCAAACGGCGCAAAATTACCGCTGCTGACTTTTGCCAATCGGCTTTATAAAACCAATCATAATTGACCACCGGCAAACCAACTTGTTGGACTAATTGTTTTTGGACAACTTTATCCATGGCTATAGCACTACCCAAAACTTCACCGCCAACGTAGGCCAAATTTAAAATTTCTAACAACCCTTGGATTTTGCCATCCTCACCATAAGTGCCGTGCAAGACTGGAAAGACTACGCCCGACAAATTGTTAAAGTTTTTTAAGGCCAATTTTTTATTGAATCTGCCAGACTGTAGAGCTTTGACAACCCCGACGCCAATCATCCACTGTCCGGTCTTGGTAATACCAACCGGAATAATATTATACTTTTTTTTATCTAAAGCCTTCATCACCGACAAAGCCGAGACGATAGAAACCTCGTGTTCACCGGACTTACCACCACAGACTACATAAACATTTATTTTTTTATTTTTTGGCATATCGTTAGCCAATTTTTTCTTTGTTATTGAGGTATGGTCGCAAGACTTTAGGTATTACAACGCTGCCGTCTGGTTGTTGAAATTGCTCTAAGATGGCCGGGACTAAACGACTAGTAGCTAGACCGGAAGCATTTAACGTGTGGACAAATTCATTTTTGCCCGACTCGGTTTTGTAACGAATATTACCGCGCCGAGCTTGGTAATCACCAGCGTTTGATGCACTGGAAACTTCTTTATAAATATTCATACTCGGGATCCAAACTTCAATGTCAAAAGTCTTTTTCATGGCCGCACTGGCATCACCGGCGGAAAGTTTGACGGTCTGATAATGTAAGCCCAAACCCTCAACTAATTTCTCGGCATTACCCACGAGTTCTTGCAGAGCGCTCTCAGATTCGGTTGGGCTAGTGAACTGAAACATTTCAATTTTATTAAATTGATGACCGCGAATCATCCCCCGTTCTTCGGCCCGATGGGAGCCGGCTTCCCGACGAAAACAGGCCGAATAAGCATAATATTTGATCGGCAGATTTTCTTCTTTTAATATTTCATCGCGATGATAATTACCAATCATCATCTCAGAAGTGGCATTTAAACAGAGTTTGTCTTGCGTCCAAAACAAATCATCGCGAAATTTTGGCAAATGACCAGAAGTATAAGCCGATTCTTCGGTCAATAAATATGGCGGCAAAATAAAAGTATAGCCATTGCTCCGATGAAATTCCATAAAATAATTAAGCAAGGCCCACTCTAATTCGGCACCCAAACCGCGATAAACCCAAAAGCCACTGCCTGACATTTTAACTCCTCGTTCGTAATCAATTAGTCCTAGGTCGGTAGCTAGCTCGACGTGATCTTTGGCCTTAAAATCAAAATTTGCTTTAGTCCCCCAAGTTTTTACCACCTCATTGGCTTCTTTATCGCCAGCTACGACATCGTCGGCTGGCATATTTGGCAGTTGACCAACTGTTTGTTTTAATTCTTCTTCAACTTCAGACAACTCTTTATCGAGTAGAGAAATTTCTTCGCCAACTTTTTTCATCTTGTCTATCACTTCAGGTGTTGGCTTGGTCTTGGAGGCGGCATTGCGACTAGCTTTCAAAGCATCGGCTTGGCTGATAATATTTTTTCGCTTAGCCTCGAGTTTGGTAACTTTTGACAACACCGCGTCGATGGTTTTGGCGTCCAATCTTTTCAATAAAGCAGCTTTGACTTCTTGTGGTTGGTTGACTAATAGATTTATATCAAGCATATGTTTGTAATAATTTGTGACGAATGATTGAGCTTTTGTAAAGGTCTGGTTGATAAGCCGACAAACGATAAATTTCCGGCTCTAAGCCGGACGATAATAAATTTGATTTTAAAGTCTCTATATCAACATCTTGATCATAACCCAGACAAATCACCGCTGGTTTGTTTTCTATTATTACCGCCAGACGATCTTGCTCTTGACCCAAAATCGCCAGATCGACTTCCGGACAATTTTGCACGCGACGTAAACGTTGGACTTGCGAATAATCCGGCAGTTGACCTTTGATTTTTAAAACATTTTCGTCTAAAGCCACGACGACCATTAAATAATCTCCGTGCTTTTTAGCTTGGGCAAAAAAATCACGGTGGCCCGGATGAAGATAATCAAAAGTCCCAAAAACCATGACCTTTTTCATATTAAGCGCTGGCTTCTTTAAGTCGCTGCAAAACAAAATTGCGATCCAGTGAGGCCAAAAGCCAACCGGCCTGCGGACCGGAATCTTTAGCTAAAAATATTTTATAAAGCGGACTAAATAAATCGCTCGGTTCGATGTTGTGATCTTTTTTAATTTGATGCAAAGCGTGATGGACGACCTCACCATTCAAAGTTTCATGTTTAAATAGCTCTTCATGGATCAAACGCAAAATATTTTTTTGCTGATCAGTTAAATCAAGTTGGGGTAGTTTTTCTTGAACGGTAAAGAGATAGTTATCCGGAGCATAACTTTTTAGCCATTTTTTAGCATATTCTAAACGCTCTTCAATTTGCGCGCGTTCAGAGGTGGTTAGCTCGCTACCTTTTTCATTTTCGGCATATTGCCAAATATCAGCGCGAGGCATTTGCAACAAATAAGCAATTTTAGAAAAACGCAATCTGTAAACTAGTGATTCTTTGTCGTCTAGTCTGGCGATGCTATAAGCTTGGGCTAAATCAGAACTAGGATCTTGTAAATAGGCGTCGACGCAACGATCAAACTCATCGTACAGTCTAGGTACGGCTTCGCCAGCCAAGTCAAAATCAACCCGGCGCCGAGCTGGAGGACGCAACATCAAAAAACGCGTTAGAGTTGGCGGCAATAAATCGCTAACTTCTTGAGCTGATGCTCCAACACCTTTAGATGAACTCATTTTACTACCACCGATCATAAACCACTCATAGGCATGACCGTAGGCCGGGGCAATTTTGAACACTTGTTCGGCAATAGCTCGAGCGACATAAAAACTTCCGCCCTTAGTGTAATGATCCATACCCGCCAATTCAACGTCAGTTTGGCGAAATAGCCAACGGGCCACAATGGCTAGTTTATAAGGTAGTTTAGAATTACCATTAAAGGGCGAGATTTTTCCGGCGTAGCCACAACCTTTAGCCCAATCAACGTAATCCGGCAAACAACTAAAAGTTACCTCTTGACCATCCCAGTCCGTGACTTGGGTCGTGCCAATCTTGCCACATTGTGGACAAACAACATTGAGCGGGTACCAACCTTGAGGTTTATCAGAACCAGAAACATCTTTATAAATTTTTCTTATGGCTTCAGAATTGTCGAGAGCAATTTTTATTGAGTCATTGTAATCACCATTTTTATAACCCTCAGAGTCCCAAACGATTTGTGGCTTAACGCCCAACTTGCCAATGACGGTCAAAAAATCTTGGGCGTAATAATCAGCATAACTTTTAAAACCCGGTTGGGGTGAAGGAATATTGCAAAGTGGTAAACCCATGTATTGTTGCCATTTTTCTTTATCCAAATAAGATGGTAGGCCATCCATCGGATCAAAATCATCAAAACCATACAAATAAGTGGCCTTTTGCCCAGCGGCTAATAAAGCCCGATAAATGGCTTCGTGGACCAAGACGCCACGCAACGCTCCAACATGGACTTTACCAGATGGAGTTTTGTAGTCAGTAACCAAAAATGGCGCCGGGCGCTCTTTGATGATTTGTGTGATTTCTTCTTGGACCCAAAACATATTGATTACATTGTAGCAAAATCCTCATTTTTGGCAACAAAAACGGGGCCGACGACCGCCAACCCCGTTTAAAAATCAAGAAAATCTATTTAACTGCTTTAATGGTATAAGAAACTTGTCCTCGCGGCGTGGTAATATCAACTTTTTCACCCTTAGTCCGACCAAGTAAAGCCAAGCCAATCGGCGAAGCATTGGAAATCAAGCCATTAGCCGGATCGGCCTCATTGAAACTGACGATGGTCAATTCTCGTTCTTGACCGTTGACACTGACAACAATTTTGGAACCCAAAGAAATAGTCGCCCCGCCGGCGTGTTGACTGACGACCGACCGAGAAATCATATCTTGCAATTCCATAACTCGAGACTCATTTAAAGCCTGATCTTCTTTGGCTTCTTGGTATTCAAAATTTTCTGACAAATCACCTAGGCTTTTGGCGTATTCAATTTTGTCGGCGATTTGTTTACGTCGAACAAGTCTTTCGGCTAATTCGCTTTCCAATTTAGCCAAACCTTCGGCGGTGACCATGATGGTATCGTTGGCATTCATAACAATATTGATGGTAAATTATTTTATTTTAGCAATTAAGAAATTACGAACTTCGGATAATGCTAGACGTTGTTGTTGGCCGGTGTCACGATCGCGGATAGTCACGGTTTGATCCTCGAGAGTTTGAAAGTCGACAGTTAAGCAATACGGCGTACCGATTTCATCTTGACTGTAATAACGTTTGCCGATATTACCACGATCATCCCAAGCCACCGGAAAATCTCGTAACAAATCCTGATATAATTTTTTGGCAACTTCCTGTAACTCAGGTTTGTTTTTCAACAAGGGGAAAACCGCCGCTTTATAAGGCGCTAAACGCGGATGAAGTTTAAGATAAACACGCTGCTCATCCCCCGCTCCCTCTTCGTGATAACTTTCTAGTAAGACCATTAACAATAAGCGAGTTAAACCAAAAGTTGGCTCAATCACATGAGGGACGAATTTTTCTTTACTGTCCGGATCGGTATAAAGTAATTCTTGGCCAGAATTTTTGGCATGATTTTTAAGATCAAAGTCGGTTCGATAAGCCAAACCAAACATCTCTTTCCAGCCAAACGGCGTTTGATACTCAACGTCAACGGTTTTTTTGGAATAATGAGAAAGCTCTTCGGGGGTGTGCGGTCTGACGCGTAAATGATTTTTGTCAAAACCCATGTCCGTCAACCAGGCTTGCTGTTCGGCTAGCCAATAATCAAACCAATTTTCCCATTCATTTTCCTTGATGAAGTATTCAAATTCCATCAAATCAAATTCTAGTGTCCGAAAAATAAAATTACCCGGCGTGATTTCATTGCGAAAAGCCTTGCCGATACTGGCAATACCAAAAGGTAATTTTAATCTACTACTATCCAAAACGTTTTTAAAATTAACAAACATTGCCTGAGCAATCTCACCACGCAAATAAATCGCCGACTTACCGCCTTCAATAGTCCCGATCGAGGTGGTAAAAAGTTGATTAAATTTACGAGCTTCGGTGAATTGACCTTTAGCCCCACAATTAGGGCAAGCGATGTCTTTTTGGCTAATAATTGCTGACAATTCTTCTAATGGTCGGCCGTCGACTTTCATTTCCGGATAGGCGTTTTCAATTAAATGGTCAGCTCGATGTCGAGCTTGGCATTTTTTACAATCGACCATAGCGTCGGCAAAGTTAGCGACGTGACCGGAGGCTTCCCAGACCTTGGGGTTCATCATAATGGCCGCATCTAAGCCGATCATATCCGGACGACTCTGGACGAAACGTTGCCACCACCAATCGCGAATATTATTTTTAAGCTCGACGCCCAACGGGCCGTAGTCCCAGGAGTTGGCTAGCCCACCATAAATATCCGAACCAGCAAAAACAAAACCGCGGCGTTTGCACAAAGCCGTGATCTTGTCCATAAGTTTTTTGTCTAAACTGTCCGTCATATTAAATTCTCATAATTTCTTCTTCTTTTTGGTCAACGATTTTTTTTATTTTGTCGTTGTACTCGCCGGTTAATTCATCGAGATCTTTTTGTAGGCGAAATTTATCATCTTCAGTCAGCTCTTTGGCTTTTTCTTGAGCGTTGATTAATTCTTTTAGATTATCACGATGGCCGCGGATTTGGATGCGATATTGCTCTGATTTTTCTTTGACCTTTTTGACCAAGTCGAGACGTTTTTCTTCGGTCATGGCCGGTACGGTCAAATAAATAGCATCGCCTTTGTTGACCACCCCCAAACCCAAATTGGCTTCTTGTAAACTTTTTTCAACTTCTTTCAAAACGCTTTTGTCCCACGGACTGATGATCAGAGTTTGCGGATCGGGCGCTTGGACGCTAGCCAATTGTAAAATTGGCGTCGGCGTGCCATAAGCTAAGACGGAAATATTTTCAATCAAAGCCGGAGTGGCTCGGCCGGTGCGTAGAGATTTAATATCTTGATTAAACAATTCAATAACTCGCTCAAAATCTGATTTATGATCATCTAAAATAGTCATAGTTTATAGGTTAATATTGGCCTGACGTACCCCCATGTATATCACGCCGGTATCGACCATGTCAACGAGGAGTTTTACGGCCGCGCGACTGGTTGGGAGTTTTTGGGCGATCCAATTTTGACCGGCATCATGACTAGCGTAAAATGTCGTATTGGTGCTGTAATAAATATTTTTATTATTAGCCGGATCAATAGCTACGGCGCGTAAATCGGCTTGATTGGGCTGAGTGTTGAGCTTAATTTCTTGCCAACTATTTCCACCGTCGCTGGTTTTGAGTAGACCATAAGCACTGGCCAAATAATAAGTTTGCGGACTGGTGACGTCTTGGACTAGGTCTTTAAATTGAGTGGCATTTTTATAGTTTTTTAATTGTTCAGGGCCAATAGTTTGCCAAGTTGCGCCTTTGTCGGTAGTTTTGAACAAACCTTGATCTAAGCTAGCAAAATAAACTACTCGCGTATCTTTTTTATCAACCACGATCTTTTGGATAGGTGTATTGATTTTGTTGATGGTTTGCCAGCTTAAACCAAAATCCAGACTTTTTAACATAGTACCTTCGGACGTGCCAGCATAAACAACATTGGTGTCGTACGAATCAACAGCTAAAGCTTTGATATTTTCTGTCTGACGGGTAGTAAAATAGATTTCTTGCCAAGTCCGGGCGCAGTTAGCTGATTTGTAAATACGTCGGGCCGCGGCCACATAAATCGTACAACTGTCTTTAGGGTCGACGGCCACCGATTTTAAACTTTTCATCTCGACAGGTTGACTGCGCGGTGCCTGCCATGTTTCACCACCATCATAACTATAAAATAAGCCGCTGTCATTGGTGGCTAGATATAAGGTCAGATGGTCTTGCGGATCAAGAGTTAAATCATTAACGTCCACCCCAACCAAAGACAAAGTTTCTGGGCCTAAGACTGGCAGGGCCACTTTATTAGCCCAAGTCTCTCCGCTATCGGCCGATTTATAAATACCTCCATCGTTGGGGACCTCTTTTTGACCAATCTTTATACCACAACCGCTTACAACAATAGTGATCAATGTTAGACAAATTAAAAATTTACTATTTAGCGACGACATATGAAGTAATAATATTTAATAATAAATTTTCGACCGCTAATTGCGGATTGACATTATTTTTTAACAACCCGACAGTTTGATAATGATAGTTCAAAATCTCGGCCAAACTTTTAGCCCCAACTAACTTTTGGCTAACGGCTAGTAATTTTTCTTGCTGCCAATCATTTATCAGCAAATTATCAAGGTTTGATTTAAAGATATCAATTATTAGTAAATCATGCAAAACCGTGGCCCAAATATCGAGAATATTTTGCCAATCTGCGGCCGTCTTTTTTTCGGCTGTTAGATTGCCGACCAGTCGCCAAGCGCTAGTCGCTGTCAGCTGACTCAAAAAGTCTGTGAAATCTTGAGCTGTATTTTTATAGGCTAAAAAAATTTCCGGTTGATGAAAAAAGGTTTTGGCCAGTCCGGGCAAACCTCGAGAGACTTGAGCTAGTTGATGAGCCAACAATCTATCACTACCCTGCTGGATCAAACTTTTTTCAATTTCCAACAGACTCACTAGTTGCAAATTAATTTTTTGACAACGCGAGCTAATAGTTAGTGGCAGTTGATCGGGCCGGTGGGCTAATAAAATAATAATGACCTTAGTTTGTGGCTCTTCGAGATTTTTGAGCAAAGCGTTAGCCGCCGGCAAGTTCAAACGCCAAGCTTCTTTTATGATAGCCACCTTCCAACTGTTTAAAAAAGATCCACGATGTAATTGTTCGTTGAGCAAACGGATACGCTCCACCCCGATATCTTGTTTATCAATCTGCGGTTCAATATAGTAAACGTCCGGATTGAGACCCTTAGCCAACGATTGACAAGCTCGACACTGACCGCAGGCATCGTGATTTTCACAAAACAAACTAGCACAAAATTTATCGACGATAGTTCCCCGACCGACATGCTCTGGACCAGTAATCAAATAAGCATGACTGAGTCGTTCGCTCGTCACGGCTTGCTGTAAAAAATTAACGGCGGTTTGATGGCCAATCAAGCCCCAATGATTAGATAATGTCATCTCTAGGAGTATAACATTTTTTGTAATTCCTGCCAGGTAAGTTGAGCGCTGGTCGTCCAGCTAAATTTCCTTAGCTGTTGTTGACCGGCGCTGGCTAAACGATCGGCCAACTGCTGATCCTGAAAAATCAAATCTATATTTTTAGCCATGTCACCAACAGCCTCCGGTTTAAATAACAAACCAGCCGAGCCAATAATTTCTTGTAATGATGAATGATCACTAGCCAAAATTGGTTTACCAGCCGCCCAGGCTTCCAAAACTGGCAAACCAAAACCTTCATACCAGGAAGGTAAAATTACCGCTTGAGCATGTTGATAAAGATTATTTAAAATGTGATCTTCAAGCCAATTGGGTACGATAATATCCGAGGCCTTAGCCGCGCGCCTGATCGCTTGGTAAATAGCTTGGTGGCCAAAACCGGGCTTGCCAACTAAAACCAGTTGTCCATTCGCGACGGTTTGATCAAAAGCTTTGATTAAATTAAGTAAATTCTTTTTTTCTTCTAAGCGGCCGACAAATAATAGATAGGGCTTGGTAATGCCCAAGATCGACAAATCAACCGGCTCGGCCTTGTGGTTTTGACTGTGCGGCAAAGCCAAGTTTGTCACGGTGATTTGTTCGGCTCTAAAACCGAACAATTTACTCAGATCATTTTTGGTTGAGCCTGATGGGGTGAAAATAACTTGGGCAAATTTTTTGGCTTGTTTAATTGCTAAACGCTGATAAAAATTTTCCCAAGCACTGTAGCTTTGCGGCCAATAATAAAAAGCTACATCGTGAATAGTCATGGCGGTTTTGGCCGGGTGATAAAACGGTATGACGTGAGCCGGGACAAACAAACCATCAACTGGCCAGCGCCACAATTCCCACGACAAGCGTAAGTGCGTCCAGAGAAATTTGGGCGGCCAGAGCAAAATCTTGGCTGACCAGTTACTGGGCAATTTAGCCAAATCGTCAACCAAAGGTCGGTCGACATACAAAACCACCTCGACATCAGTCGGGATGATATTTTTTAACTCCTGGATCAAATGATAAGCGTACTGCTCGACGCCAGTCCGTTGTCGACGGTTGGCCCGCGAAGCATCAATACCTAAACGCATAAATTTATTTGGTGGCCAAGATACTCTTTTTGTAAGTTTCTAGATTTTCGAGAGCGATACCCGTACCCCGAGCCACGCACAATAATGGCTCATCGGCTACATAGCAGGCCACGCCGGTGGCTCGTGACACCAATTGATCAATGTTGCGCAATTGGCTCGATCCGCCACTCATAATAATACCTTTATCAATAACGTCGGCTGATAATTCGGGAGGGGTTTTGTGCAAAACGTCTTTGACGGCCGCTACGATACCTTCAAGCTGATGTTGGATGGCGTCAGTCACATCATCAGATGTCACGGCAATGGTTTTTGGCAAACCAGAAACCATGTCGCGACCTTGAATCTCCAGAGTCAAGCGCTCTTCTAAATATAAAGCTGAACCAATTTGAATTTTGATATCTTCAGCCGTGCGTTCACCAATCGCCAAACCATATTTTTTGCGAATATGGTCAACGATAGCCGCATCAAATTTACAGCCGCCGATCCGGACCGAAGTTGAGGCCACAATACCACCCAAAGAAATGACCGCCATTTCACTTGTCCCACCGCCGATATCGATAATCATGTGTCCAGAGGCTGAACCAATCGGGATATTAGCGCCGATAGCCGCCACGATTGGCTCTTTGATAATATAAGCCGCCCGAGCGCCAGCGGCAATCGTCGCATCAATCACCGCCCGTTTTTCCGTCGAAGTAATACCGGCCGGCACAGCCACCATAACTTCTGGACGAAAAAGATGGACGCCGCCCAGAGCTTTGTTGATAAAGTAGCGCAGCATGGCTTCAGTTGTCCGATAATCGGCAATAACTCCGTCTTTAAGTGGCCGCTTGGCGATAATCGTGTCGGGCGTGCGACCCAACATTTCTTTAGCTTCTTTGCCGACGGCTAAAATCTTACGATCAATCGTTGAGACAGCCACCACCGACGGTTCATTTATGATAATCCCCCGCTTGGGAATATGAACCAAGACGTTAGTCGTCCCCAGATCGATGGCAATTTTTTTGATCAGCATAAGTTTATGGCCTACCACGGCAGAGTGAAGTGTTTATCGGTCAATAATTGACTGGAAATTGGCCGTTTGGAGTGGTCCCATTCTACCGTAAGGCTAAAATCGTGTCCAGTCGTACCGGCCTGCTTTTGGACCAACAAATCATAAGCTCCGTGGTTGTCAAAAGTACTGACTAGTCCACTTGGCAGACTATATTGCAAAGTTGCGCTTTTGTTTTCAGCCGGATAAATATCAAACAAAAACCCAAAAACTGTTTTGCCATTTTCTTCCGTCACGTCGACCGATCGATCGGCTTCAATCAATTGACTGCCCAGTGGCACATAAACGCGAGTATAAGTGCGCAAACGGCTTGTCCGATAATCACGCTCGGCTTGTTGATGTTGATAATTTAAAGTCAGGCTGGCCAGTAATTTATCATCTTGCTTTTTTATTTTGTAATCAATATTTTTATCAACCACTCGATCAGTTTTTAAGCTACCCATATTGGCATCAATAACCATCAGATAATCACCGACCGTAGGCAAAACTTCACCCGACCAACCTGAGCCTGAGTACAAATCTTGAATGGCCGGATCCTGATCATAAAACATCAAATGACGCTGATCAATATTTTGATTAACCAAATCAATTAAACTAGCCCAATCACGAAGTGGCAAATCGTGCAAACGATCAACCACAACACTGGCCAATTTACCAACCAAAGACTTGCGATCAAAAACTGGCGTTTGGCGCCCCGTAAAGCCAATTTCGACTTCGTATTCTAACAAATCAACAAAGTTGTCTGGATTAAAAACCAAATCTTCATATTGCAAATCACCAATTATTTTCAATAAATCTGTCGTGACCTGCGGATCAAGAGCAATAATGCCATCAATTTTTTCTACCCCTTTTTCTTGACCATAAAACCAAATCGCCTGACGAGCGCTGGTTGGAAAATCTGGCCACCAGTTAGCATCACGTAAATACCAGCGTTTATTTAAATACTGGGCCAATGGTGGGGGCGGAGTAACTTTTAAATACTTTTCGGCCGGACCATCAAGACTATAAATATCGTCGGTCGTAAATGATATTAACTTACCATCCTTTATTTTAGCCAAGCCGTAAGTTCCCCAAAAACCACCCGTGGGCCGCAACTCCGTATTGTTTTGAAAAATAAATAAATAAGTTTTTTCTTGGCCATAGCCAGCTAGATATGGCACGGCTTGAAGTAAAGGCAATGATTGGCCGAGTAGTTTATCGACAACCGGCACCGTGTCTTTGGCTTGAGTGACAATTTTTTCTAATGGACCGATCAATCTTTGGTCGTCTGGTATGGCTTGGAGCTCTAGACTCGCTAAATCAATTTGAGCTTTAGCGCCTTGCAAGGCTGGTGGCAAAATAAACAAATTAGCCAAGATGTGTTGACGATCCTGATCTGACAATTCAGCAAAGGTTTTATCCTGTTGCAACCAGCCACCTGATAATTGTTCAGCGGCCTGACTCAAAGTCAAAACGGCACCGATCACTTTTTGGCTAGCCACGATCAAGTGTTGACCAGCTTCGATTTGCCGCCCCACGACAGGCAACCATCGCCAGCTATAAATAGTTTGATAATTAAAATAAGCCTGATCGGCGGCTTGGCGAGCTTGTTGGGCGGCTTGTTGGGCGTCGGTAAAATCATGGGCTTGCAAAGCCGTTTGGACCTCGACTAAATAATCTTGAGTTGCCGAACCGTTAGTCATGACCGCTCTAATTGTCCGGGTCAAACGCCAAGCCAAAACCCCCCCACTGGCTAAAATAAAAATCACTAGCAGGCCAAAAATTATTTTTAATAATTGTTTTGTGGTGACCGACATTTTATTTTTTTATTTGATTATTAACTTTTGGCAAAGCCAAGCCACGGTATTTTAGAAAATATTTTAACCAACTTTTAATATGCCAATGCGTGACCGGCCGCAGTAAGCG
>CAZFXZ010000014.1:10766-16331 GCA_964523165.1 uncultured Gammaproteobacteria bacterium | reverse complement strand
TTGAGCAAAAACGGTTAGTAGTGACATGAAAAAATTTATATCAATCATAGTCTCTATATATTGACTAATTTTCACAGAACTGACAAGCTCTAGCCTAAGGAGGGTCTAGCCATGACTCAACCACCCAAAGTGGTACAGCAATTCCCGGAATTGATCTTCGCCTTAAACGGCGATTGGCCCAATGACAGTCAGGTCACCATCAGCCTGACCTTGAGTCAAGAGCTGGCCAAAAGAAATGTCGTGCGGCACTTCTTTGCCACCTATCAACTCCGTGATCAGCCCGGTGGAGAAATAAAACGGACGACCACCAAAGCCGTCCACACTTTCAACCACAGCGCAGCCAAAGAAATTTTGGCGGCTGGTCCGGGCAAAAACTGCGCCATCCCGACTATCATTGAGATCGATCGTCAGACTCGCCGCATCACCATTTGGTCGAGCTCGGACGGCGACTGGCGTGCGGAGTTGGAGCAACTGGCCAAGAACGGCTGACCTATCGAGCACCACATCGTGCTCTTTTTTTTATCCCGTCAATTTAAAATTATCGGCCAATCTTTGGCCGCTTGTAAAATCACTTGGCTTTCTTTGGCTTGAACTTTCTTTTTTAACGTCTCAATAGTCTCGTCAGCGGCAATGGCCACTTTCTGCTGCGCGACAATTGGCCCTTCGTCAGCTTGCTCAGTGATAAAATGTAAAGTGCAGCCGGTTTCTCGTACGCCACTTTGCAAAACTTCTTCATGGACATTTTTATCCATGCCGCCGGCAAAAGCCGGCAACAACGACGGATGAATATTTAACGTCTTGCGACCCCAAGTGTCAACAAACGTTTTTGATAATATTCGCATATAACCGATCAAAAAAACTAAATCAATTTTTTCTTGATCTAATATCGTCATCACTTCATCGTCAAATTCTTCTCGAGATTTATTTTGTGGCTCGATAAAAACCACCGGGATATTATAACGTTTAGCCCGCTCGACCGCTCCGCAATCTTTTTTATTGACAATAAAACACACAACTTCGGCATTAATATTGTTGTCGGCGCTGGCGGCTAATAATAATTCGGCTGAAGTCGCGTTGGTCGAAGCCAAAATGGCGACGCGAGTTTTAGACATTTTTAATAAAAATTTTAAGTTGTCTTTAACAACCTTAGTATATCATGCGGACATGGGTGTGGGGATGCGTCATGGTGACGAGCTCAAAGTTGACTCTTGGGCTAGAGGGGTTCGATTCCCCTCATCTCCACACCTACAAATCATTGACAATGTCTTATATTATTAATAATATAATAGTGTCAACTTTGAGCTCTGATGACGCAATACGTCATTAACAAAAGCTCCGCTTTGAGCGGAGCTTTTGTTTTAACTGCGAAGTTCTTTCATCTGAGCCACGCGTTTGGCGATCAGTTCAGCTGTGCCGATGTCAGCGCGGTGAAAAACTCGGCCTTTGATTTTACCAATGGCGTTTTCAGCCTTCTGTTCAGCCTCGGCGATAGTGTCGGCGAGGCCGACGACGGCCACAGCTCGCGAGCCGGTCATAATCAGTTGGCCGTCAGTTTGACGATCGACGGCGCCAAAATATATTTTCACATCATCACTACTCACCACTTCAACGTCAAGCGGTTCATTTTTTAAGGGCGCGTCGGGGTAACCTTGCGGCACGACATATTTACAAACCGTAGCCCGATGAGCAAAAGTCAGAGAAAAATTATTTAAGGTGCCGTTCACCACATGCTGGCACATTTTTACAAAATCACTAGTCATGATCGGCAAAACATTTTCCGCTTCCGGATCGCCAAAACGAGCGTTGTACTCGATCAGCTTTACCCCATCAGCCGTGGCCATAAAACCGCCATACATCACACCTTTATAATATTGGCCCGTTTCAGCATAAATCGCCGCCGCCATTTTTTTGGTAATTTCCAAACCTTGATCAATGTCGGCCTGAGTCAAAAATGGCAAAAGATGATCGGCATCGCTATATGAACCCATCCCGCCGGTGTTGGGACCTTTGTCGTCGTCGTAAGCGCGCTTGTGATCTTGGCAGGGCGGACAAGGCAAAACCGTTTTACCATCAGTAATACAAAGCAAAGAAAACTCTTGGCCGATTAATTTTTCTTCAACGACGACCGCGCCATCAGCGGCGATACATTCTTTGGCAAACTCTACACCCTCAGCGACAGTAGAAAAATGATCACCCATGACTTTGACGCCTTTACCGCCATGCAAACCGTCAGCTTTGACGACAAATTGCTTTAAACTAGCGGCGTATTCCGCCAAACCTTCTTCGCTGTTAAAAACTTTAAAATCAGGATTGCCAAAAATATTATATTTTTTCATCAAATCGCGAGTGAACGATTTGCTGGTTTCTAATTGAGCGAGTTGTTTGGTCGGACCAAAAGACGGGATACCGATTTGCGCCAAAGCATCAACCACACCAAGACTCAATGGCGCTTCCGGACCGATGACGGCCAAATCGATTTTTTTATTTTTAGCAAAAACTTTTATTTTTTCCAGATCAGCAAAATCGCCGATTAACACTTCTTCCGATAAATCAACCACGCCCGGCTGACGAGATGGCAAATAAGCAAAAAGCTGAGGCGTGGGTTGTGATCTTTTGATGGCTTCGGCTAAAGCGTGGCCGCGGGCGCTGGAAGCAAATAATAATATATTCATTGTTATTTTTTTATTATTTATCATCGTTATGTCAAAAACCACTTCCACTTCGTCATTTCGAATCCCTCACGAAACCCCACCTTGTCATCCCGACCGACTCTGAGCGAACGAAGTGAGTCGAAGAGGAGTGGAGGGATCTATTATTCTTAGAAAGAATAGATTTCTCGTCGCTACGCTCCTCGAAATGACATGGGAGCAAAAACGGCGATTCGAAATGACATGGGTCAAAACATGACGTGTTCATTAAGCTGTTGACTGCTATTTTTTTCCGCCAAACGTTGCTCCTCAAATTTTTTCAACAATTCTTCATCGATATCGCCGGTCGGATAATTGCCGTCAAAACAATCCGTACAAGGTCGATCAATATTATGCTCCCCCTTGCGGGTCACCGCTTCGATCAAATCTTCTAAATCTTGATAAATCAAAGCGTCGGCACCAATATAATTTTTGATTTCTTCTTCGGTCATGCGACTGCCGATCAGTTCACTGCGCGTCGGCATGTCGATGCCGTACAAACACGGCCAACGCACCGGCGGTGAGGCCGAGGCAAAATAAACATTTTTAGCCCCCGATTCGCGGACCAAGCTGACAATTTGTTGCGAAGTGTTGCCGCGCACGATACTGTCATCAACGATCAAAACATTTTTGTCGCGCATTTCCAATTCAATTGGTGAAAGTTTTTGCTTGACCGACTTTTTGCGAACTTCTTGGCCGGGCATGATAAATGTCCGCCCGACGAATTGATTTTTGACTAAGCCCTCCGTATAACGTACACCCAGTTCGTGAGCGCAAGATAAGGCCGCGGTGTTGGCCGTCGACGGGGCCGGGATGACGACATCAATCGGCAAGCCGGGATGTTGTTTTTTGATTTTCAAAGCCAAATTTTGGCCCATGCGCAATCTGGCCCGGTAAACACTGACATGATTCATCATAGCGTCGGGTCGAGCGAAATAAACATATTCAAACAAACAGGGACGAAAGTCGCGCTGATCGATGATTTGGCTGTGCAGTTGGCGCTTGCTATCAATAAAAATCGCTTCGCCGTTTTGGACATCACGCACGTACTCAAAACCCAAAGCGTTAAACATCGTATTTTCTGAAGCAAAAATATATTCAGTTTGAAAATCTTTTTGACGCCGACCCATGACTAGTGGTCTGATACCATGCGGATCGCGAAAGGCCAACAAACCTTTGCCGGCGATAACCGCCACGATGGCATAAGCGCCTTTAGCGCGACGATAAACATTACCGACGGCGGCAAATAGTTCTTCGACAAAATTATCGTCATGATGCCAATGGCGACTAAAGCCGTCGGCCAAAATATTAAGTAAAACTTCAGAGTCGGAAGACGAATTAATATGTCGGCGATCGCGGGTTATCAGCTCGGTGCGCAATTCGTCGGCATTATAAATATTGCCATTGTGAACCAGCGACAAACCATAAGGCGACTCAGCATAAAAGGGTTGAGTTTCTTCATAGCCGATGACGCCGGCCGTGGCGTAACGAGTGTGACCGATGCCCACGTTGCCTTGTAGGCGGATCATGTCGCGTTCTTTGAAAACATCACGGACCAAACCTAAACCTTTCTGCAAGTGAAACTGACCGTTGAAAGTGCAGATACCGGCGGCATCTTGGCCACGATGTTGCAAGGCTAGCAAGCCTTCATATAATTCGGGACTAACTGCTTGATTGCCGACTAGGCCGATGATGCCACACATATTTTAGAGAAATTTTTCTTTAGCCAAGGCTACAGTATTTTCTATCAGCTTGGCAACGGTGATTGGTCCAACCCCGCCTGGTACGGGCGTGACGAGACCGGCTGTTTTGGCCACATCGTCAAAAGACACATCGCCGGTCATTTTATCATTGACAAAATCGACCCCGGCATCGATGATCACCGCCCCGGGCTTGATCATGTCAGCGGTTATCAAATCATGCTTACCAACGCCGGTCACAATAATGTCAGCGGTTTTGGTATAAACAGACAAATCGGGCGTGGAGCGATTACAAACCGTGACCGTGGCTGGCGCATTGCCCAACATGGCGGCCAACGGCTTACCGACTAATTCCCCACGACCGACGATGACTAAATGTTTACCAGTTAAATCAACATTGTGATAGCGCAAAATTTCCAAACAAGCAGCCGGCGTCGGCGGAAAAATCTTGGCCGTACCCATCACGACTTTGCCTAAATTAAAAAACGTCAAACAGTCGACATCGATTTCCGGATCAATTTGATTGATAACGTCTTTGGCGTTGATGTGATCGGGCAACGGCAACTGGACAATCAGCCCCGACAAATCATTTTCACCCTGAATGTTTTGCAACTCAATAATCAAATCATCTTCGGAAATCGTTGCCGGATAAGTAAAAAGCTTGAAGTCCAAACCTAATTTTTCACTCATGATCTTTTTGCGGCCGACATAAGTCTGAGACGGCTTATCATGACCAACCAAAACCACGCCGAGCGAAATGGTCTTGCCGCCAGCTAAAATATTTTCGACATCGCCCCGCAAACGTTCGATCACGTCTTGGGCGATTTGTTGACCATCAACGATTGTCATAAAAAAATACGTTTGTAGTATAGCAGCTTTTCATCAATAAAAAAGGGGCTTGAAAAATATTTGATATTCTGCTATGATTAAGTTATTAAGAATAATAATGGCTGGTAAAAATGCCGGTAACAAAAGGCCATTGTCAGTCCCGCTAAGCTTTCGCTTGTAACCCACTGACATTTTTTTGACCTATTTAGTCCATGACTCGCGTAACTACCAAAAGATCAAGTTTTAAAGGCTAATTTGCGTTAGCCATCTTTTTGTCGTCAGAGTCAGACCGCTTTTATCCAGCCAGAAAGTAACAACTTTATGGAATTTTTAACGTATGTTATCGCTCT
>CAZFXZ010000014.1:0-10666 GCA_964523165.1 uncultured Gammaproteobacteria bacterium | reverse complement strand
ACCACGACCGTTGATTTGCCCAATGATGAAATGAAGGGCCGGATCATCGGTAAAGAAGGTCGCAACATTCGCACTCTCGAACAAATGACCGGCACGGAAATTATCATCGACGACACACCCAATGCCTTGATGATTTCCGGTTTTAGTTTGATCCGTCGTCATATCGCCAAACAAGCTTTGCTTAATTTGATTAAAGACGGCCGTATCCACCCCGGTCGGATTGAAGAAGCTGTCGAAGAAGCCAAAAAAACTTTGGCTTTGGATATCAAAAAAGCCGGTGAAGATGCTTTGTATCAACTGGGCATTACCGGTTTTGATCCCAAATTAGTCCAAATCATCGGCCGCCTAAAATATCGCACATCATATGGTCAAAATGTTTTAAATCACTCCATTGAAGTGGCTCATTTGTCTTCACTCTTGGCTGAACAACTGGGCGCTGATGTGACCATTGCCAAAAAAGGCGCTTTGCTCCACGACATCGGCAAAGCCGTTGACCATGAAGTCCAAGGCACACATCCGGAAATTGGTCGTGATATCGCGCGCAAATTCGGCTTACCCGATGAAATCATCGCTCCGATCTTGCATCATCACGATGACCAGCCGCCGACTCTTGAAGCCGTTATCGTCAAAGTCGCGGATGCTATTTCTGGCGCCCGACCAGGCGCCCGCAAAGACAGCTATGAACAATACGTCCAACGTCTTGAAGAATTAGAAAACATCGCCAAAGGTTTTGACGGTATCGATAAAGTTTACGCCATTCAGGCCGGTCGTGAAGTCCGCGTCTTTGTCACACCCGACACTATGGATGATTTAGCCGCCACCAAATTAGCTCATGACGTGGCCCGTAAAATCGAAGCCGAGCTAAAATATCCTGGCGAAATCAAAGTCACGGTCATCCGCGAAAAACGCGTCATCGAATACGCTCGCTAATATTTCTTTTTCACTACAACACCTCGCTATGGCGGGGTGTTTTTGGAAAATAAAAAAAGGCTCCGGCATTGAAATCAACGCTAGAGCCAAAAAGTCGACGTGATGCGAGATCTTCATTTCTTTTTGGAGAACTCTCCAAAAAGTCCGCTGCGCACGGCCAAGACATAGCCCTTGGCCGGATAACCCAGCATAACCGAGTTGGTCCAATCGACGCCGAAGGACCGGACAGGCGGGATCTCTTTTTTTTCATCGTCGAACTTCCACAAGAAATATGCCGCCGCGACCTTGAAGTGGGTATTGGCCAACCGCCAGGGAATATCGTGATCGATGGTGGCCACAGCCACGTCATGCCATTCGTTATAGACTCCTCGTACCGCCTTTTGGGCCGGCACGGAGTTGGCCCAGACCAACATCTCCTCGAGCGTGGCCGGACGCAGATCATGCAACCCCAGCGAACGTCGGATCTGGCTGGGGTTTTCTTCGATCAGAGCGGCGACGGCGTGAACGAACTCGACGAGCACGAACTCGTCTTCGCCGTACCTGGCCATGACGCACTGCTGGCGCGCCGCCCATTCGTGAGCGGCGGCGCCGAACTGTTCGGCGGGCATCATCAGCTCGTCGAGATTGCCACATGCCGGCACAGTGACACGCCCGGCGTCGATGATCTTTTGGACGGCGAAACCGGAAATGTCGTCAGCCACGGCCGGCGTGACGAAACAAAAAATCACCAACACCGCAAACCACAGAGCTTTCGACATGACAAGTCCTCCTTCATGTCGGGGTTGTGATAAGAACGATTGCCCACAATATCATTATTATAAATTTATGTCAAGATATTTTTTATTGTAAAATAAGATAAATCTTGCTATGCTTTTTTCAACAATATGTTTGATAATCATCTCAAAATCCTAGCCATTGGCGACGTCATCGGCAAGATCGGCCGACAGGCGATTTTAAAAAAATTGCCCGAGCTTAAGAAAAAATACAAAGTCGATGTCGTTATTGCCAATGTGGAAAATCTGGCTCACGGTACCGGCATCACCGAAAAGACTTGGCGTGAAATCAGCGGCCTAGTGGATGTCGGTACGTCCGGTAATCATATTTTACGCAAAGTTGAAGCCGAAAGCTTGTTGGCTGATGAAAAAAATCCAATTGTCAGACCGGTAAATTTTCCAGCCGGCAGTGCCGGACGTGGTTATTTAATTTACCCTACCGACAAAGGTGAGGTTTTGATCATCAATGCCATTGGCCGAATTTTTTTCAAAGAAGCCGAAAAGTACAACAACCCTTTTACGGCCGTTCAAGAAATATTGGATCAACATCAAGATAAAAAATTTGCCGCCATCATCGTTGACTTTCATGGTGAAGCGACCAGTGAAAAAGTGGCTATGGGCTTGTTTTTGGATGGCAAAGTCACAGCCGTGGTCGGTACTCACACCCACGTCCCAACTGCTGACGCTAAAATTTCGGACAAAGGTACCGCCACCGTCACAGATTTGGGCATGGTCGGGGCTACGGATTCGATTATCGGTGGCGATCGTGAACTACTTTTGGTTGGATTTGTCGATGGCGTCAAAACGGCCTACGACATTCCCGAACACGGTCAGTGCGATATCAATGCCGTCCTGATCGAGGTTGATCCGGCCACCGGCCAAGCAGTCAGCATTGAACGGGTAGACAGCCACACAGAAATCGCCTAAAATACCTACTAGAGATTATTAATCTCGAAAAGTATGAACAAAGCCCAATTAATCGAAACCCTAGCCAACAAAACTCAGGTTAGCAAAAAAGACGCCGAGACCCTAGTCGATGCTTTGGTCTCGACTATTGTTGAAGAAATCAAACGCGGTGGTGAAGTCACATTGACTAGTTTTGGGACTTTTTCGGCCCGCGTCCGCAAGGGCCGTGAAGGCGTAAATCCCCGCACCAAAGGCAGTATCGTTATTCCGCCCGTCAAAGTCGTGAAATTTAAGGCCGGTAAAATGCTCAAAGAACAACTCAAAGCTTCACAACAAACATCGCCTATTCCGACACCGCCCGACGTCGCACCCACTCCCGATCTATCCAACCCCGCTTAAGCGGGGTTTTTTGTAATAAAAAACCGTCATTTATTTTTGACGGTCAAATCTTGCGATAGTTCGACCAGTGCTCGCCGGCTTTTTGGCTGACGCGTTGCCAGTCGTCATCAGTGATTTCGTGATGCCAACGACCGAGAATATTTTGCAATACATTCAAGACGGCCGGGGCGTTGTCGGACAAGACTTCCAGCCCACTGTAATCGTGGGCATCAGTCGGTCCCAAGCAGAAGCGAAAGACCATTTTCTTGATGGCATCAATCACAGCGGTCGGCAATTGTCGACCAACGATGGCCATATGGATCACGTCATCGGCGATCCTGCTGGGCCAGCAAACGAGCCACCAGTCGCGCAAAAAAGGCGTGTCAGCGGTATGGTGGTCGACTTGCGGATCGCCGGGTAAATCCGGCCAGTGCAGGACCCAGGCCGTGACTCCATCCGGCAAATACACTGTTGGCATTTGCCAGTCTCGCAAAAAGGACATCTCACACCCTCCATAGAAACAAAACTGCCGCCAGTATAAGTGGCGACAGTCGTAAAGTCAAGAAAAAAATTATTCGGTTTATTTTTGTCCAGCGATGATCTTGTCGATCAGGCCGTATTTTTTAGCTTCGTCAGCCGACATGAAATAATCGCGATCAGTATCTTTTTCAATTTGCTTCAAAGGTTGGCCGGTGTGTTTGGCCAAAATTTTATTTAAATTATCTTTGATTTTTAAAATACGTTCGGCCCTGATTTTAACATCGCTGGCCTGACCTTCGGCCCCACCCATGACTTGATGGATCATGATTTCAGCGTTGGGCAAAGCAAAACGTTTACCCGCCGTGCCGGCCGTTAGTAAAGTCGCGGCCATTGAAGCAGCCATACCCAGACAAATCGTACTGACATCACATTTAACATGCTGCATGGTGTCGTAAATAGCCATACCGGCCGTGACTGAACCACCGGGGCTGTTGATATAAAGTTTAATATCTTTCTTGTCATCTTCGGAGGCCAAAAACAACAATTGAGCGATAACGGTATTGGCCACACCGTCGTCGATTGGCGAACCAAGAAAAATAATCCGTTCTTTTAAAAGACGGGAATAAATGTCATAGGCGCGTTCGCCAAAATTAGACTTTTCGATAACTGTGGGGATTAAGTAAGGCATATCATGAGGATAGATGAATGAAGGAAAAAAATCAATGGCCCTTACAATGTCATTTCGATTCGCCGTTCTTCTTTTTCGTCATTTCGAACCGCCGTTTTTACCCCCCCCTGTCATTTCGAACCGCCGCTAGGCGGTGAGAAATCTGTTCCTTCCTATTGCTAATAGATTTCTCACCCTCACTTCGTGAGGGATTCGAAATGACGAAGTGGAAAGAATTGTGAGGAATTCGAAATGACAAAAAAAAATAGAGGTGGGGATCCACCTCGGGTTTTTGGCACTACCAAGCCGTTAATCATCCGGCAAACAAATCGTTGCAGTCAAAAGAATGTTTTGACGTCATCGCCACATTCTTTTCGTCGAAAGAAAACGATTTGTCCAGATGCGACCTCCGGCGCTTCGTCTGTTTCGAGGCACCATTGCCTGCAGACTTAGCTATTACGATCCAATAGGATCATCCGGTCTGGGCTACCAACTCCCTCTCGTCTCGCCGATTTTTTTGGTCGAGACTTTTGTGCCAATTGTTAAAAACAGCCTAACAAAAACAAGCATGGTGGTCAAGCAAGATCTAGCGTAGTGGCCGCATTAATGCGGCCACTACAAAAACCCCTCCCTTATCAGGGGAAGAACTGTTAATACTCCCTCCCTGACAAGGGAGGGTTGGGGTGGGTTCTTGTCATCTCGAGCTTGTCGAGAGATCTTCTCTACTGCCGTACGGAGATGATTGTTTCTTCATACGACATTCACGAAGATCCCTCCACTCCGTCCCGCCTTGCGGGACTCCGGTCGGGATGACAAAAGTGGGTTATTCAACGACTTTCCAGCCTTCGTCAGTTTTGACAATATGTCCGGGCACCAAGAAACCGGCGGCTTTTTTGTGACCACCACCGCCGTACTGCTTGGCGATTTCAGCCACATCGACGTCATCACGAGTCGTACGCAAACTACCTTTGACTTTACCTTCAGCCTCTTCACGCAAAATCAAAACGGCTTTGCTAGTACTTAAACTATTTAAAAAATTAGCTACACCTTCGGCTGCTTCGGCCGGCAAATTTTCTTCTTCCAAATCTTTTAAGGTCACGACCGTGGTCGCCAAACCGGTTTGCGGATCTTCTTCTAAACGCAACAAGACTTTGCCCCACAATCGCAAAATCGGTAAATCTTTATTTTGCCAAGTATGGGCGGTGATTTGCTGCAAACGCGCCCCGGCGCGCAAAAGCTCGGAGCCAGCTTGCATGGCCGTAAAAGTCGTAGCTCCATTGGTATAATTTTGCGTATCGGTCAAAATGCCGGTTAGTAAACAAGTGGCCATATCTTTACTGATCGGTAAATTATTTTGGCTAAAAATATGATACAAAATTTCGGCCGTCGAAGAAGCTGTCGGGATGACCAGACTTATTTCTGCTACCTCATGCTCCCCGGGGTGATGATCAATATTGATAAAAGCTTGACCGGTTTGATAAGCGCCGCGTAATTCCATTTCCAAACCGGAATTTTTAAACTCGGCAAAATCCAACATGACAATCAAATCGTGATCGGCGATTTTTAGTCTTTCAACTTCGGTGGTTAATTCCAAACTGCCCGGCAGATAAGCCAAATTTTGGGCGACCGGATACAAACTAAAAGCCGTGACTTCTTTGCCCAACGAGCGCAAGTAATGTGTCAAAGCCAAAACCGAGCCCAGACTATCACCGTCGGGACGCGGGTTGGTGTGGCCTAGAATCAAAATTTTGTTAGCATTTTGTAGAGCCGTCAGAATTTGTTGGGAAATTTGCTGTTCGACCATATTTTTAGAATCCAGAAGTCAGAATACAGAATTTAGTGATTAGTTATTATCAACGTCAATATTCAAAGCTGTATTCTGACTTCTGGATTCGGTATCTTCTTCTTTGATTTTTTTCAACAACTGTTCAACTTCACCGACCAGACTTTCGGCGCGGTCGATTTGAAAACGCAACTTGGGCGCTTCACGCAAAATAACTTTTTGGGCCAACTCATGACGCAAGGTCGATAAATTGTCACGGATAATGCCATAGGCGATGCCGGTTTGTTCATGGGGCGTGACGGTAATCCAAACTTTGACGTAAGACAAATCGTGAGAAACTTCAATATTTGTCACGGTAATCAAAACACCGGCCGGTAATTCCAATTCGCGGCTCATAATGTCGGTCAAAGCGTGACGAATCAATTCGCCAACTTGTTGGGTACGTTGTGACATAAGTTTGGCAGTTTATAATAAAAAACAAAAAATGTAAAGACTCGACGACCGACTTTTTGCTTGCTAAGATGAGACTGTCTTATTATGATAAAGAATTTACTCAAAAAAATCATCCCCCGCCAACTATTGTCGGCCTATCACTGGCTAGTGGCTGTGATAGCGGTAGTGATTTATCGCTTCCCCAGTCGACGACTGATAGTCATTGGCGTGACCGGCACTTCGGGCAAAACCACAACCTCTTACTTGATCGCCAAATTATTGGAACAAGTCGGTCAACTCGTTGGCCTATCTTCAACGGCCTTGTTTAAAGTTGATAAAACCGAATGGCTCAATGACAAAAAAATGACCATGCTGGGACGTTGGCAAACGCAAAAACTGCTTCGCGACATGGTCAAGGCCGGTTGTAAATACGCGGTGATAGAAACTTCATCGGAAGGCATTTTGCAACATCGACATGTAGGGATTTTTTATGACATTTTGGTTTTTACCAATTTAACGCCCGAGCATTTAGAAGCCCACGGTGGTTTTGATAATTACAAAAACACTAAATTAAAGATTTTCCAAAATCTGGCCAAAGCTAAACACAAAGTTTTGCGTGGCCAACGCATCAAAAAAGTCATCGTCGCCAATGCCGACAGTCGTTATCACGATGAGTTTAGCGATTTTGTCGTCGATGAAATAATTTCTTTTTCTGACGTTGATAAAAAAGTAAAATTAAAAGCCGAAGCCATCACGCCTTCAGCCAATGGCTTATCTTTTATGATCAACGGCCAAAAGTTTAGTTCGCAGTTTTTGGGAAATTTTAATGTCAAAAATATTTTGGCCGCCATTGGCGTGCTGACTTCACAAAATATTTCTTTGGAAAAAATCGCCGAGGCCCTACCTCACATCCCACCTTGTCCCGGTCGGATCGAGCTGATAAATGTCGGACAAAATTTTACGGTGATCGTTGATTACGCTTTTACTCCCGAAGCGTTGACGGCTCTGTATCAAACGATCAAACCTTTTCGGACCGGCCGCAACCGCGTCGTTCATCTCTTGGGTAGTACAGGCGGCGGCCGCGACAAAAAACCTCGACCGATCAAAGGCGGCATCGCCGGGCAAAACGCCGATTATGTCATCGTGACTAACGAAGATCCGTACGACGAAGATCCGACAACTATCATCAAACAAGTGGCTCAAGGCGCTTTGCAGAGTGGCAAAAAAATCGATAAAAATTTATTTTTAATTTTAGATCGTCGCGAGGCCATTGCTAAATGTTTATCACTAGCCGGCCCTGATGATATCGTGCTGATCACCGGCAAAGGCAGCGAACAAAAAATGGCGGTGGCCAACGGCCAATTGATCGACTGGGACGACAGAAAAGTGGTCAGGGAAGAATTGGGGAAGGTAGATTAATATGACCCAAACGAAGTTATTAAAAAATCAGCTTATTCCCCGAGACCTACCACGCCAAAATAACTTAATTTTTATTGGTGAAAAACCGTCTTTGTATTTTCATAATCATCCAGACATTCCAAGACAACTAGGCAATTATAATGTTACTGCGACTGATTTTGTCTTTCATAATTGGATCAGAAAATACATCAAAAAATCTGTTTATGTCACCGACATGGTTAAAACCGAGGGACGTGCTGGGGCAAATTTTTTGAAGGAGTGGGACAAAAATCGAAAATTTAAAAAAATATTACTGTGGGAACTAAAGAAGATTAATCCCAAAGTTGTTGTGTTGATGAGCAAGAAAGTCGAAAAGCTGTTTCTATCAGAAGATGTTTTCCAAAAATGGCATGGCAAAATTATTAGGGTATATCACCCCTCTTACGTTGTAAGATATAATAGGTTTAAAGAATGGGATAAACAATGGCAATTATTAATAAAGAATTTAAGACAATAAAACTTAGAATGATAACGAAATTAAATATCAAACATAATATATGAAAATAAAATTATTACTTGCTCTGTTTATCGTCACATTACTTTTAAGTGGCTGTGCGCTAACCAAATCACCAACGCCCTCAGCAGACACTTCTGCCGACACGTCGACCACCGACGAGCCGACCGTGCGCGATGAGCTTAATCTTAGTGGTGAAGGACTAACAAAAATCCCCGAAGACGTTTTTGGTAAAACGAATCTCGAAAAGCTCGATGTCTCGGACAACCAACTGACCGGCGCGATCCAAGCCGAGATCCGTCACTTACAAAATCTCAAAATCTTAAACGCCAGCAACAATCAAATGACCGGCCTGCCGGCCGAAATCGGCCAGTTAGCCAAGCTTGAAGTTTTGGATTTGTCCAACAACCAATTAACGGGCCTGCCCTACGAGCTAGGCAACTTAAAAAATTTGAAAGTCCTTAACATTTCGGGTAATAATTACGCGACAGCCGATTTGGCGATCATCGAACAAGGTTTATCCGACGATGTCAAAATTATTAAGTAAAAAGTGGCCATATCACGGCAACCCGGGTTTCTAAAAAATGATAAAAAAAGAGGGATATATTTTCCCTCAAACGACATGGGTAGCCTACTCCGTCTGTTTCTTTTCTTCGATCGACGGAGTATCGGCCGGCGGCGGGCTGGTGTTGGTCACTTTGGCCAACTGCGCCCGACACAGCGGGCCGAGTTTGCCCCGGCAATAGTCGTCGAATTTTTCGACCAGCGCCATGGCTGCGGAGACCTGCTCCACGGTCGTCAGGGTGCCGATCAAACTCTCGAGTGATGAAACTTGTCCGGCCAACAAAGACATGGTCACCTCCACAGTTAATCTCAAACCCTATCTAATATTTACAAAATTGTCAATGATTATGATCTCTCTCACCTACTTCGTTCACGGCACGACGACTGATAACGAAAATGACATTTCTTCGGGTTGGCAAGATTGTGATTTGTCACCGCTGGGCGTACAACAATCATTGGCACTAAAAGAGACGCTGAAAGATCGGCATTTTGACGCCGTGTTTTGTTCTGATCTAGGGCGAGCTAAAAAGTCGGCTGAGATTGTTTTTGGTAATAATGTCATCGTTGATGACCGATTGCGCGAATGTAATTATGGTGATTATAACGGTAAGTCTTGTGATATTGTCGAGCCATTACAAGAAAAAATGATTAAAGAAAAATTTTCTAATGGTGAAAGTTATGAAGAGGTAAAAGTTAGAATGGCCGATTTTGTGGAAATGTTAAAAAAAGATTATGCCGATAAAACCGTGGCTGTCGTGGCTCACAAAGCACCGCAACTCGCACTAGACGTTTTGTTAAAAAACAAAACTTGGCAGGAAGCTTTTGACACTGATTGGCGTAATACTAAATCCTGGCAACCGGGCTGGGAATATACTATCAACTGACATCTCTCTTATGTTGGAAGTCGAAGCCAAATTTAAATTTAGCCCCGAGCAAAAAACACGCCTGATCGCCGGAGCGACTTTTATTAAGCACGTTACCAATCGTGATGTTTATTATGATTTAGTTGATTACAGCCTGACATTGAAAGATTGGTGGCTGCGCAATCGCAACGGTCAGTGGGAATTAAAAATCAGCAAACCCAGTCAAGAAAGAAATTGGTTAAAAAGAAAAGTTGATCAATATGATGAAATCGAAAATGATCAAGAAATTTTACAAAGATTAAATATCGTCGGTGAAATTTTAAATGAAGAAATTTTAGCCCAACATGGTTATAAAATTTGTTGCGATATTACGACCGAGCGCGATTGTTATAAACAAGGTAAATTTACGATCGTCTTTGATGAGATGGATTTTGGTTTAAAAATCGGTGAATGTGAATTAATGGCTGACGATCACCAACAGGGCGATGTGGCGCAAAAAATGATTGAAGAATTTTTGGCCAGCTACGATATGACCGCCGATGCTCACGGCGCCGGCAAGGTCGTGGCTTATTTGGAAAAATTTAAACCTCATCATTATCAAGCTTTGGTTGAGGCCGGATTGTTGTAAAATTTATTTAAATTTTTCCTGCCAACGTTGCGGGTTATTTTTTATATATTGATTTATATTGTTCAACGTTTTTTGATCACGAATGATCGTGTCATAAAACGAACGTTGCCATACAAAATATGGGGCGCCATTTTGGCGGATTTGTTTGGACGTGGTGGTTTTGAACACGCCGACAATTGCGGATAATGATTTTTGTTTCGTTGGCGGTGGTAGGGGCCGGTCGCGACCGGCCCCTACGTGGGACACCTCAACATCGGTGGTGTCGCGACCCGCCCCGACGTGGGACATTTCCACGTCGGGGGTGTCGCGACCGGCCCCGACGATGGACAATTACACGTAGGTGGTGGCGC
>CAZFXZ010000013.1:0-18046 GCA_964523165.1 uncultured Gammaproteobacteria bacterium | reverse complement strand
AATTAATTTTAGTTTGATCGGCGCTAGATTTTTTCCAAATTAAATTATTTTTATCATAATCAACAACTTCGTCAAAAAAATAAGCTGTCAGGGCCGTCACGTCTGATAATTTATTTAAGCGCTCTTGGACTAGAGTCAAGACCGCCGCCAAATAATCAGGCTCGACTTGGTTGGTCAGGTAGGGTCGGCAGAGATTTGTTAATTCGGTTAGAGAAAGTTGTTTGATGTAATGATTGTTTAGCCAATCTAATTTAGCCGTGTCAAAAACCGCCCCGGCTTTTTGGACGCGAGTCAGATCAAATTGTTTCAACAATTCATCAAAAGACAAAATTTCAGTCTGACCATCGGCCGGGTGCCAACCAAGCAAAGCCACAAAATTTAATATGGCCTGAGGTAAATAGCCTTGGCGAATATAGTCATTAACAGCTACGTCGCCTTGACGTTTGGATAACTTTTTTTTGTCAGCGTTTAAGATATTGGGCAAATGAGCAAAAAGTGGTGGCGACCAATCAAAAGCTTGGTATAAAATGATATGTTTGGGCGTGCTGGATAGCCATTCTTCGCCGCGCAAAACATGACTAACTTCCATTAAATGATCGTCGACGACAGCCGCTAAATGATAAGTCGGAAATCCGTCGGCTTTGAGTAAAACTTGATCATCGATAGTGTTGTTGTCAAAAGTCATTGGACCTCTAACCAGATCGGTAAAGGTGGTTTTTTGGCCACGTGGGATTTGTAATCTCACGACATGACTTTGGCCGTCGGTTAGTTTTTGCCTAACCTGCTCTTCGGACAAATTTAAACACTGACGATCGTACATCGGTGGTTGCTTGGCGGCAGTTTGGGCGGCCCGCATTTCTTCTAAGCGTTCAGAGCTGCAAAAACAACGATAAGCCCAGCCCGTCTTGAGCAATTCGTTAATATATTGATGATAAATTTTTAAACGTTGTGATTGGACAAAAGGTCCTTGATCAAATTTTAGTCCGGCCCAAGCTAGGTTGGCCAAAATTTCTTGATCAGCGCCCGGGACCAAACGCGCTCGATCAGTATCTTCAAGTCGTAAAATAAATTGCCCAGCATGTTGTTTGGCAAAAAGATAATTATACAAAGCTACGCGCAAGCTACCAATATGCAAACTGCCAGTTGGACTGGGCGCAAAACGCACTACGACTTTATTTTTTGGACCAAACATAAGAATATCGATACTTTACTACCAAATAACTAAACCGACAAGTCGCGGTAAAAATTCTTTTAAGGCGACGCGGCTGCAGTATGAGACGCCACAACCATTCCAAGCCAATTCGGCGCATCAGACGAGGCGCGCGTCGGACATCACCAACCAAAAAATCAAAACTCCCGCCTACGCCCATTGCTACTTTAACACCAGCCAATTGTGTTTGATATTTTTTTAACCATTTTTCTTGTTGGCCATGGCCAAAAGCCACGGCTAAAAAATCCGGCGCAAAATTTTTAATATCGCGCAATATCTGATCGTCAGTTTGTGGTCCCGGTGATAAATTATCACCACCACTACCAACTAGCAAACCAGGATATTGTCGTTGTAATTTATCAGCCAGACGACCGGCTACATTATTAAGACCACCTAATAAATAAATTTTATATTTCTTGTCAGCGGCTAGGGCGATAATATCTTGCAACAAATCCACCCCGGTGATCCGACCGACTGGCTTGAGACCCGATAGTTTGGCGGCCAAGATCAAACCAAAACCATCGGCAATGTTTAAATCACCACCATTGAGAGTGTCCAAAAATTCATCATCTTGACTGGCCAAAACCAACATTTCGGGATTGGGCGTAAAAATCAATTTTAAACCCGAGGCGACAAAAAATTTTTCGACGATTTTTAGCGTTTCCGGCCAAGAATAATTGCTAATTTTGACCCCTAAAAGCTTATAAGACATAGTTTGATTGTAACACAAGATTGTCAGAACTGGCTATTTTTTGCTAGAATACTATCACTTAATGAAAATAAAATAAATATGAAAAAAAGTCCCGCTATTATCAGTACTATTTTGCTATTTTTTCTCTTAGTTTCGGCTACTTCGGCGGCCGAATTTAATCCCAACCACATTATCTCAGAAAGCGACCTGACTGATTATACTTCCATGAGTCAATCCGCCATTCAAGCTTGGCTGGGCAATAAATCGGGCACGCTGGCCAACTACATGACGGAAAACAAAGAAGGCGTGGTCATGTCGGCCGCTCAAGCTTTTTATGATGTTGCCAACACTTGGAAAATTTCTCCCAAATTTTTATTGGTCTTGGTGCAAAAAGAACAAAGTTTAGTCACTGACGATTCACCCAGTCAAAGACAATACGATTGGGCCACCGGCTACGCGGTTTGTGATGGTTGTTCGACGGACGATCCGGCCATTCAACGCTGGAAAGGTTTTTACAAACAAATCAACAGCGCGGCCGCTCAATTTGAATATTATCTGAGTCATCCGCAAGAGTTTCGTTACAAAGCTAATCAAACTTACACCATTGATGACACTCAAGTCACGCCAGATAATGTCGCGACGGCCGCTCTCTACAACTACACACCCCACTTGCACGGTAATCAAAATTTTCACAAACTCTGGCAGCAGTGGTTTACCAAACACTATCCCGACGGCTCATTGTTGCGCGTGACTGGCAACCCCGATGTTTGGTATATCGAAAATTCCACCCGCCGGCCGGTCAAATCAATGACGGCTCTGATCAGCCGTTTTGGCAATCAACCAATCTTGGAAGTTTCGGCTGGCGATCTAGAAACTTTTCCGACTGGTTGGCCAATCAGTTTACCTAATTATTCTTTGGTCCAAGACCCCCAGAAAGATATTTATCTTATCGACGGTGATTACCGACGACGAATTGTCTCGCCCGAAGTTTTTAAAGCCATTGGTTGGAATCCTCAAGAGGTCGTTGAAGTTTCAGGTCAAGACATCTCCGGCTATTTAGAAGGCCAACCAATTACCACCGACAGTGTTTATCCGCAAGGTTTGGTGGCCAAAGACACTGCAACCAATGCTTTGTATTTTATCAAAGACAACTTCAAGCAACTTATCCCGACTGACGACATTCGCAAAATTAATTTCGCCAATTATGCCGTGGTCAAAAAAACTTCGACCGAGCTTGATAAATATCAAACCAAAAATGGCCCAATCATGCTCAAAGACGGCGTGATGGTCAAAGCCTTGAAGGATCCCAAAGTTTATATCATTTCTCGAGGCTTACGACTTTGGATCCCGACCGAAGAAGTCTTTAATCAATTAGGCTACAATTGGACTAATTTGATTATTGTTGATCAAGCCACTATTGACGTTCATCAAGAAGGCCAGACTTTAAATTACTAAATATGTCTTTAGTTTTTGCGGCTTTTACTCCCCATTCTCCCCTACTAATTGATGGTGTCGGTCAAGAATCAGGCAAAAAACTTGCCCAAACCAAAGCCGCCCTGGAAAAATTAGAACAAGAATTGTATGCCGCCAGACCCGACACTATCGTGGTTATTTCGCCTCACGGTGTGGTGCTACTTGATACTTTTTTGATTAATTTATCTGATCACTATTTGAGTAATTTTGAAGAGTTTGGTGATTACAAAACCAGCCATCATTATCGTGGTGATTTGCGTTTTATCGAAGACTTCAAACGACAAATCGGTGAAGACCTGCCAGTCGCGGTTAGCTCAGAAACAAAATTGGATTATGGGACTAGCGTGCCCTTGGCTTACCTGGCCGCCCATTTGCCAAATATTCGCATCGTACCATTGAGTTATAGTTTACTTGATTATCAGAGTCATTTTCGTTATGGTCAAATTTTGAAAGAGCATATCGCTTCGACCAATGATCGGATCGCCGTCATCGCCTCGGGTGATTTGTCGCACAGTTTAAGCAAAGATTCGCCAGCTCCCTATTGGCCCAAAGCCCAAAATTTTGATCAAGATATTTTAAATATCATTCGTCAACGCGACATGGCCGGTTTGCTCAAACTCAATACCGACGACATCAATCAAGCCTGCGAATGCGGTTTGCGTTCACTGGTTATATTGTTTGGCTTGATCGATGAAATGAAAGTTACACCCGAAGTGCTGAGCTATGAAGCGCCTTTTGGTATCGGCCAAGCCACGGCGGTTTTTCATCTGACATAAAATGTACGTCAATGTCATCCCCAAATTACGCCTGCCTCGATCGCTGGGGGTTTTTAGTTATAGCCTACCGGCTGATTTATCGACTATCATCAAGCCTGGCCAAGTCGTGATTGTGCCTTTTCGTCGGCAGTTGACTCAGGCCGTAGTAACCGAAGTCATAAATGCAGCACCACCCGCTTCGATCGCCAAACAGCTCAAACCTATTGTTAAAATTTTGGAGCCGGATTTAATAATACCAGTCATCAATCAAAAACTGTTGTGGTGGTTGGCCCAACGCTACGCTCAATCCTTGCCTATCTTAGCCAAAACTCTGATCCCAGATTTTTTGCAACGTCGGCGGACTACTTTACCCATAGATCATAAAATTATTTGGGCCAAATACACGGCTCGACCGACCAAAATCAAACTGCCGGCCAAAATAAGTTGGCTAGAAACCAATGACTTAGCTCAACAACAGCGCATTCTAGCCAGCTATATCCGCCAAACTAGTGGCCAGATTTTGATTTTAGTGCCACAACTTTTAGATTTACCGGCTGTGGGTCAAATCATCCCCGATCGAGATAAATCAACTATTGCCGTCTTGGCTGACCAAACCAACAAACATCAACGTTTTCAGACTTGGAAAAATATTTTGACCGGCCAAGCTCGCTATATTGTCGGCACGCGCCAAGCCGTTTTAGCCCCTTTTAAAAATCTAGAGTTGATCATTATTTTAGACGAGCCAAGTCTTGACTATAAACAATCTGATCAAAATCCGCGTTACGATGCTCGAACCGTGGCTTGGTGGTTGGCCGAACAAACCCAAGCTTCGTTGGTGGTCGTCTCCCCCACACCCCGATTGGAAACTATTCAAGCCGTTAATGATAACAAGGTGGCGGTCATTAAATCAGTCAATCAACCAATTCACCGACAACTAATATCTTTGACCGACCAGGCGCGCGGTCAAAACTATAATTTGCTTAGTGATGTCTTGCGAGCTGACATTGATGTCGCTTTGACGAAAAAATTAGCCGTGGCTTTATTTTTAAATCGTCGTGGTCAAGCCGCTGGTTTGGTTTGTAAAGATTGTCAGCATCTTTTTACTTGTCCAACTTGCCACTACACTCTACCAATTGATAGTCGCGGCGATTTGGTTTGTCATCACTGTCGTTACCGTCAAGACATGCCTGTCACTTGCCCAAAATGTCGAGGGGTTAATTTAAAAACCTTTGGTCGTGGTCTAGACCAATTGGCCAGCGAAATAAAAAAATCTTATCCCCAAAAAACATTGTTGATCGTCGACGAACAAACCACCACCACGGCCGTGGCGGATTTTTATTTGGGGACCGAGCAGGCTATCCGCCGCCTACCTTGGTCGCAAATTGGTACCGTCGGAGTGGTATTTTTTGACAATTTACTTAATTGGCCATCATTTCGTAGCCACGAACATCTCTGGCAAATCATCGGCCGTCTAGAGCAGGCTTTGACTGGCAGTCAAACCAATCGCCTAACGATTCAAACCTGGCATGATCAAAATGATTTTTGGCAAGCCTGGAAAAATCAAGACTACTCCGAATTTTGGCGATCCGAATTGGCTCGTCGAAAAAAGTTTTCTTACCCGCCATTTGGTCGATTAATTAAAATTTTATTAAAAAACAAAAATCAAGATAAGTTGCAAAAAGCCAGCCGCCAGCTTTATTTTCTATTGACAAAATCAGCCAAACAAGATAAAATCACGGCTACAATTAATCAGCCACAATGGACTTTTCCTAGCCTCGTACGTGGTTATTATCAACAACAGATCATTATCAAGGGCCCAGCCCAGATCAATCAGCTCTTAAATTATTTACCCGATAACTGCTTAATCGATATTGATCCGGAAAACATTTCTTAAATATGTTAAATATTATCACCATCCCAGATCCTAAATTGCGTCAACGCTCCACGCCCGTACCCAGCACGCAGATCACTCAGACTGATTTTCAAGATTTCATTGACGAGTTGATTGGTATGATGAAAACGGCCGACGGGATTGGCATTGCCGCCGTCCAAGTCGCTAGATTGATCAGAGTTTTTGTTGTCGACACCCAAGACGGCCCGGAAGTTTTTATTAATCCCAAAATATTATGGCGCTCTTTTGGTAGTGAGGTTGGTGAAGAAGGTTGTCTGTCTATTCCCGGGGTTTACGGTTTGGTTAAAAGACCAAAATCATTAATTTTAATTTACACCGATCGGACCGGTAAAAGTCGCCGTTTGCGAGCCAAGGGTTTACTGGCTCGGGTAATTTGTCACGAAAACGATCATATCAACGGCCTGTTATTCACCGACAAGATGATCAAACAAACTGCCGGTCAAGATTCACATGGCAACGCTTAAAGATAAAAAGATTTTGTTTTTTGGCACGCCAGTTTTTGCCGTGCCGGCTTTGGAAGCACTAATCAAGGCCGGAGCACAAGTGGTTGGCGTGGTGACTCAACCTGATCGCCCGACTGGCCGTCAGCAAGTTTTAACGTCTAGTCCGATCAAAATGGCGGCGCAAAAATTGGGCCTACCAATTTACCAACCAGACAAATTAACCGCCGAAGTTTGTGAGCAACTATTAGCTCTCCAAGCTCAAGTTGGCGTGGTGGTGGCTTATGGTGGTTTGATACCCAAGAATTTATTAAATAATTTAGCCCACGGAGTTCTAAATATCCACCCTTCTCTCTTGCCAAAATACCGCGGTCCAGCACCAATTCAAACGGCCATTTTAAATGGCGACGCCCAAACTGGCGTGACGATTATCGTCCTCGATGAGCAAATCGATCACGGCCCAATCGTTGGTCAACGTCCAATCGAGATCATTGCCGATGATGATAGTCAAAGTTTAAGTTACAATTTAGCTTGCGAGGGCGCCGATTTGCTGATTAATATTTTACCGGATTATTTGTCGGGGCAATTACTACCCCAAGCCCAAACTGAAAGTTTTGCGACTTTTACCAAAAAAATTACGACCGATGATGGTCAAATCGACTGGCAACGCAGTCCCTTTGAAATTGATTGTCAGGTCCGAGCCTTCAACCCCGAGCCGGGTGCTTGGACGTCAATTGACGGTCAACGTGTCAAAATATTAAAAACCAGCCTTTTGAACAATGAGTTAGTCATCGAGAAGGTTCAACCGGCCGGCAAATCGCCCATGTTTTATACTGATTATTTACGCGGTCACCGACCGTTGGGGCCAAGGCGCTAAAGTCAACAGTAAAGCCAGGTAGCCCAAGCCCAAGGGATGATTTAGATATGGCGAAAAAATGTGGCAAATGATTACAAATATCAGGCTGATAAAAATCAGTCGATCCAGATCATCGCCGCGCCACAAAGTTTTTGTCAGACAAACAAGCCCCCAACCATAAATCAGTACGCCCAATATTCCAAACTTCATCAGCATGTCCAAGTAACCCCATTCGGAAGTAAAAGTCGTGTACAAACCATCGGGATAAAGATTTAATATCAAAGGATCAAAACTTTGGTAAGTAATGGTCTGGCCAAAACCCCAACCACCGAGTGGTCGGGCCGCTATTTTTTCATACAACGGAGGGAGTTGATGAAGTCGGCTTGAAGCGGCTGGCTCGGCCAAATCGGTCAAACGAGCATTGAGGTCTGGTCCGACGCCAAAACCAACAAACCAACCAACCAAGATAACCTCCGTCACGGCAATAGTTATGGCCAATAAACCAAATTTAAAAAATTGTCGATAATTTATTTTTTTACTCCCGACATAATAACCGGCCATGATCAATAAACCACAACCCAAAGCCAACCAAAACGTCCGCGACAATGACAAGTAAACAACCAATGTAGTTAGGCTAAAAATCATCAACCAAACGTAGGCTGTTTTGTGCCAACCGCCACGATAATAATCAACAAACATCGACCAACTGATCAACAAGCTGATGGCCACATAAAATTGACTCGGTAAAAATATCCGCCAAAAACTGTGATTAATAAACGTGGCCTCACCGGTCCGCAAATCACGTAACCACGGATAAAACGTGGCGGCTAAGTTTTGATCCAAACTAAAAGCCACAAACAAACCAAGGGTCAAAACCGCCGTGGCCAATGTACTGCCAATCAAGATATTAAAAACCGTTTGGCGATCAGTGCGATCCAGGGTCGTGACTAAAGGACCCAGTAAAGCAAAATACCACCAACCATTGGCGTCGGCGATAATGGCTTGGCTATCAAGACCCGACAACCAACCGCGGGCCATCCCCCAAACAATAACAGCCAAAAAAGCTACTAGCCACCAGCCATAATTTTGCCACACCGCCATGATTTTTGTTTTGGCTAATGAGCGATAATTTTTACTAAACACTAAATATAAAAACCAAACTAATAAAATTACCAACCAAATAATTATGCGTCCAGACAATAAGCTGTGGTCGGTCCCGGCCGGCCAAGCCAACAACCGTCCAACCGAGCCATAAAATAGCTCACCTAAGGCCAAAAATAGCCCCCATTTGAGGTTTTTGAGGCTTATAGCCGTGATTATAAGGGCTATACACCAAAAGCTTATATTACCGAGGGCTGGCCAAAAATAATTTAGTCCCGAAACCAAGGTCAGGCCTAGCATGGCTAGCATCGTCAGTAAAATGACTTTTTTGTTTAATGCCAACATTAGAGTTGTTGATTTTTTTTGCGCCAGCCAAACCAGCCGACACCAGCCGCCAAACCTAAGCTTAAAACGGCAAACGGGGCGACGACAATACGAGCTAAGGGTGAGTGATGTTTAGTCAAATAATACCACAGACTTTTCAACCAAATTTTTTGCTTGGTCAAGGATTGATGCTGAGCAAAACTTTGACCTTTATCGTGACGGATCGTAGCACTAGGTGTATAGCTGACTAACCAATCGGCCGCTCGCGCTCGATAACAAAAATCAACATCTTCAAACCACGACCAAAATCTTTCATCCAACAAACCAATGTCTGATAAAACCTCTTGACGAATCAGCATGGCCGCGCCCATGACTTGATCAACGTTGTTGGCTTGCCGATAATCAAAATCAGCCATCAAATAACGATTTAGCAACTTTGGCCAAAAATTAGCCAGCTTGGTCAAAATAATTATTTGGTCTATGACTTGAGGAAAACGCCTGACCGACCATTGATCACTACCGTCAGGATTAACCAAATGGCAACCAATTACACCCGAACGTGGTTGGCTGTCGGCATATTTGACCAGCTTAGAAAAAGTTTGCGGCCAGACTTGGGTGTCGGAGTTTAAGAGCAAGACATAACGACTCTGCGCTAAACGCAAACCTTGATTATTGGCGGCGCAAAATCCCAAGTTGTGTTGATTGCGAATCAATTTGACTTGAGGAAATTTATCATTAACCATAGCCGCACTACCATCGACCGAGCCATTGTCAATGACAATAATTTCATAGTCTAGACCAGTTTGTCCGACCAAACAACTCGACAAACAAAGTTGCAGTAAATCTCGAGTGTTCCAATTAACAATGATCACGCTCAAATCCATATTTAATTATATTGTTTGGTAAAATAATACCAGCGCACCAATAAGACTTCAAGTAAAGTTTTAATGTAACCCTGCCAAGTTACCGTTGTGGTCGGGTTGTTGGCCCACAACACTCCGACTTCAGCCACTGATAAGCCCTGCTGTCGAGCTAAAAATAAAATCTCAAAATCAAAGCCCCAGCCGTTTAATTTTTGTCGTTCAAATAAGATCAAAGATTTACTGCGATCAAAAAGTTTGAAACCACATTGCGTGTCTTTGATCGATAGGCCCAAAATTAAACGAATGATAAAATTACCAGCCCGACCAATAAGTCTTTTTAACCAATTTTGGCTGACTGTGACTCGAGCTCGGCTGACCGCTCGCGAACCAATGGCGATAGGTTTATCGACGGCTGCCAATTTTGGTAATTCACTGATCGGGGTTGATAAGTCAGCGTCAGTTAACAAAACAAAATCACCCCGACTAGCTAAAAATCCGCGCCGGACACTATAGCCCTTGCCGCGATTACCATCATTGAGCAGTACCAACGCCCCAAACTGCTGAGCGATACTGACTGTTTGATCAGTCGAGCCATCATCAACCACTATAATTTCATAACTAATTTTTTGTTGATTAAAAAAATTCGCTACCTCTTTTAGCGTTTGACCCAAACAATCGGCTTCATTAAAGCATGGGATAACAATGGAAATTTGGCTCATAGTTTTTTACTGACGAACCTCATCATCATTTCCACTCGACTATGCCAAGCGTCATCGGCAATGGCCTCCAAGCGTAATTGTTGTTTTTGTGGTGTATCATTTTTTAATTGACTGTCAATGGCTTGGATAAATTGCTCCGGCTTGGTGGCCGTGACCAACAAATCACCAAAGGTTTCACTGCCACTGATCGGAGTTGTCACGATCGGTTTACCGGCCGCCATATATTCATAAAGTTTCATCGGGTTCATCGATTGCGTAAAATCATTGACTTGGTGTGGGACAAAAGCCACATCAAAACTCCAAACATATGGTGGGAGTTTTTGATAAGAAATAAAATCAATAATTTTAACGTTTTTAAAACTGGCCAGTTTTTTGATCACGGCCGCCCGATGTCGATGCCAAATCCCAGCTCCAATCAAAACAATTGACCAATCCGGGCGTTGTTGAGCAATTTTGGCCACCAAATCTAAATCAACGCGTTGTTCTATGACGCCATGATAACCGATGATCGGCCGGGGCAGATTTTTTAACTCGGTGGGCATTGACCAACTAGCCGCTGGGGCAAAGTGTCTGATATCAATACCGTTGGGCACCCAATAAACTTTGTCCAAACCAGCAAACAGCGTATTTTGCAATCTTTCCGAAACGGTAAAAATAATATCGGCATCGCGACGAACCAGCTCGTAGCCGATGCGAAGTTTATTTTTTTGTTTAGCGAAAGCCGGGTGTTCGAGCCAATTGTCGACAGCATCAAAGACAAAAACTTTATGGCCAAAGGTTTGTCGACCCAAATCTTCCAAACTAACAGTCATCAAAGGATTGTAAGACCAGAAAACAATATTTTTTAATTGCAAGCTTTTAACTATTTTGTACAATTCTTTGACGACAGTTTTTTGTGAATAAATTGAATCAATTGTCGAATAAACATAAAGTTTGTTGTTGATCTGATGACAAGAGCTGGTCAGATCACCATAAATAATATCAGCATCTTTCATGCCGGTGATAATATTTTCTTTATAAATTTTGGCTGCCTTACGCCAAGAAAAAGGCAAAAAATCCACCATGACGATTTTGCGCACGCGATTGTCGAGCTGCAATTGCTCAACTATATGATAATTGCGATTGACACGACCTTTTTGCCAGTCGGTATAATGTGACATGGCAAACATGATAATGTCGATTTGTTGGTTGTTGTCGGGCATGTTTAAGATAATATTTTTTCTAGTTTAGCTGCTTGTTCTGACCAAAGAAAATTTTTCTTAACCCTAGCTTGACCAGCCGCTCCCATTTGTCGGGCCAAAGTTTCATCATTTAATAATAATTTTATTTTCTCAGCCAGCTCGACAGGGTCGTGAGGATCGACCAAATAACCAGTCTGCCCATCGACTACAGCATCAGCTTGACCACCACTTTGCCCACCAATAACTGGCAAACCATAACGACCGGCCTCCAAAAAAACCAGCCCGAAACCTTCCACATCGTCAGTGATTTGTCGAGCCGGCATGACAAAAATACTAGCTTGGCGATAATAATTGTCCAACTCATCATCACTAACTTGGCCGGCAAAAATCACTTTATCGGTCAAACCTAATTGCTGAGTCAATTGTAACAAATTCTGACGATACGGACCATCGCCAACCACAATATAGCGATAAGGCTGTTTTAGCAAAGCTAAAGCTTTTAAAGTCAGGTCAACCCCCTTACGCTCGATCAGGCGTCCGACAGTTAAAATGATTTTATCGGCCGACGGGACGATCGACAACGATTGACTAGTTAATTGATCTGGGCAAGGATAAATAAAAACTATTTTATTTTCCTCAACACCGCAAGCCAAAACCAATTTTTTAGTAAAGTGACTATTGACGGTCACGATACTGGCTGACTGCAAGACTTTTTTTAACATTGCTTTTTTGCGCCCACCTCTCAACAATGGTCGACTGACATCCAAGCCATGAGTGTTGACGATATACGGGATCTTTAAAAATTTACTTAACAACCTAACGACGGTGCCGACCGGTAAGGGTTGGGCCGCCCAAAGCATTTGAATATTATTTTTTTTAATCTGGTGATAAATTTGCCAAAAGAAAGGCAACCACTTAGGCCATAAATTCCAAGTTGTGGGCTGGCAAACTACAACCTTATCGACTGGCAAATAATTGACCAAACGTTCCAAATATCTAGCCACTCCCCCACGCCGCGGCGGATAATCAATAGTTACTAATAATGTCTTGTTCATTTTTAAAAACTTTTTTTAACTCTCTAGTATCAACAGCCTTAAAGGCTAATAAGCTGACAATATAAATCAGACCGGCACTGGGCACTAACAGCCAAATACTGAGATAATCTTGCAAAAAATATAGGCCGCCAATCATTAATAAACCGGAGAGCAAAATCTTGGCACTAGAAATTAATAAATTACTTCGTCGGTAATCAATCAATCGACCGGCATAATACAAGCTCAAAACAAACAAGGTTAGACCGCCGAGTAAAGCGGCACTCGCGGCACCCAGATAAGCTTGGTCGCCAAACAATGGGATCAAGATAAAATTTGCCAGGGCGTTCACTACCATCGTCAAGCCCATATTGATAGTGTTTTGAGTTTGGCGATGCCCAGCACTCAAGGCGGTCGTAGCCGGAAAGCTCAAAAAATTAAAGATCAAACTGGCCATCAAAATTTGTAAACCTAAGGCTGTTGTGGCATAGGCCGGATTGTAAATCAAAGCCAAAAAATCCCGAGCTAAAAATATCGTGCCAAAGCTAATGGGTAAAGAAATGAGCAACAAGTAATAAGTTGATTTTTCAAACAAACTGGCCACGCGATTTTTATCGGTGGCAAAGGCCGCCGACATGGCCGGAAATAAGGCGGCGGCAAAGGCAGCGGGGATAAATTGCAAAGCAAAAGTGATTTTGTAACTAGCCGCGTACCAACCCACCGCTTCATCGCCAGCCAAGACTGATAGAGCCACCGTATCTAAATAACCGTAGACTCGGGAAAAAATCCCAGCTAAAGCAAAAGGTAGGGCTAAAAAAAATAATTTTTTGACTAAAGTTTTGTCCGTGCGCCACTGCCACCGCCAATGTAATTTTTTTCTAGCCAAGATAAATGAATAGCCAAGACTAAAAATACTGCCCAATAAAATCGCACCTACGATATAGTGCAACGACAGGTGGAAAAATAAGGCCGTCAGACCAGCGCTAAAAATCACGACTTGCGTCAAAACCATACCCACCGCTTCATACCACAAATTTTGTTTGGCTCGAAAAGCCGCGTAGAGCGTCAAAGAAAATGAATCACAAACCATGATCAAACCGGCGATGGCGATGAATTCTCGTATTAAAGCGTCTTTGCCCAATAAGTAAGCGGCCAACATAGTTATGGCATAGACCACCACTCCGGCCACAACCTTAAAGCTTAAAATGCCGTCTAAATATTTATTGCTCAACTCCGGCTCTTTGGCCGCCTCGCGAGTCAGGACTGACGATAAGCCAAAGTCAATAAAGACCCCAAAAATCGTGGTAAAAGATAAAGCAAAAACATACTGGCCAATTTCCCCGACCGACAATAAACGAGCGGCAAAAATAAAAAAAGCAAAAGAAAAAACTTTTTGCGCTACATAGGCGGCCGTTAGATAAAGGGTGTTTGAAGCAACGTTTTTGGGCCTTTGGCTGAAAATCATAACCCGTCTAGTATACGTTAAAATGGGCCAAAAATAAACCCACCTGTTGACAAATAGCAGTATTTATATTAAGTTATAAAAATCCCATAGGAGGTCGAGATGAGCGATTTCGCCCACACCAACGGCTCGGGTCAATTGGCCTTGAGTGTCGGTAACATTTGCCATGTTTGGCAAATCGTTAGTGGTGACGAGGGTACTTTTCGTCAAGCGGCCAAAGACTTCGGGCCCAACGCCCAAGTCCAAATCGACCGGCGGGGCAATGCCTGCCACATCACCGTGACCGTCGGTGACCAGACGGTCAGCGCCGCGGTCGCAGCATAAAAGCCCGAGACTCGTCCCGGGCTTTTTTATTATTTTTTATCTTGCAATTTTAGATCGGCTTTCATCAACACTGTGGTATAGGGATTCCAAGTCGACATCGTAAAATAAATTGTTGTCTGGCCCGGGCTGCCGGTAGCCAAACTAGGTATCTGATAGGGGGCGTATTCCCCACCCCAGACATTTTCCCGACCCTCGTCATAAGCATTATCACATTTATCGACTTGCCAATTTTTGTGAATATACTGACAATATCCACCGTCTTGCTCGGGATGATACAGCAGTTGGGGCTCCGACCACGGCCCCCAAGGTTTATCAGCCGTACGCAAATGTATGCCCCGCCAGGGCTGTAAACAGTTGTAAGTCATCAGCCATTTTTGTAAATACTGATTATAACTAACCGACAGTTCACCGACGCAAGATTGCAAAAACATCGGCTCGGCCTTACTTTCTTCATCGGTCCATTGCGGTTTTTGGTTTTTATCCAGACCGGCAAAGTATTGCAAAGTATTTTTATCTTCGACGGTCCCGGCCGGCTGCCAAGCCAGTCGGACGTTGCTTTGCCGATACCGGCCGCTGCCAAACAATAATAGACCTTGTCCGTCTTTGCTGGGCAAGCCCGACCAATCTTTGTTGGTCACTAGCGTTGGCGAGATATTTATAAAATGTTGCCGAGACATGTCATAAACTTTACTAAAAGTTTTGCCGCCATCACTGGATTTGGCCAGCACCGACAAATTCATGGAGTTTAAACTGCTGTCCGAAGTGTGATAAACATACAAACTATCATTCAAACCAAAGCCGCCGCTGGGCACAGCAAACGCGCCTTGATCCAAGTCGGGTATGGTAATAGGCTGCCACTTACCTTGATCATCGGTCATAAATTCTAAACTCAGGCCATCGCTCGGATCAGTATCAGTAGAAACAGCGATCGGATCACGACCATTTTTTTCGGCCTGATCGGCAAAAGCATCACCAAACAAGAAATAAGTTTTATCTTGGTAGCTAAAAGATGAGCCCAAATCAGCGGCAATCAAACCATAACGGCTTTCGGTTTGGTTGACGGTTGGCTGATTGGTCTGCTTGTCGGTTTGACCCACAATCTGGGCGACTTTTTGACCCCGACTAGTAATGACCACTTCGCTAGCTTTAGAGCGCCACTGACAACCGGTTAGCAAAATCAGGCCCAGCAGCAATAAAACGATTTTTTTCATAATAGAAATATTGTAACGCCAAAGACTAAAAAAAACAACAAAAGTCCCGCGGCTAGCGGGACTGGAGTAATAATGACTATTTTAACGTTTTGACCATTGCGGGGCGCGACGAGCTCGGCGCAGACCCGGTTTTTTGCGTTCTTTACGACGTGGATCGCGAGTCAGTAAACCTTTGGCCCGCAAAGTTGGTCGGAGTTCGGCCGACATTTTGAGCAAAGCCCGAGAAATGCCATGACGGATAGCTTCAGCCTGACCGGCCTTGCCGCCACCCTTAACCACGGCCGTGACACTAATATTTTTTTTGTCACTCATGTCCAAGGCTGACTTGGCGGTGTTGATGTATTCTTGAGTCGGTAAATAAGCGGCAATGTCTTGTCCGTTGATGGTAAAGCTTTGTTTTTTGTCATCATAAAGTCGGACGCGGGCGGTAGCGGTTTTGCGGCGACCAACAGCAGCAATGTATTTTTCGTTAGCCATAAACTACTTGGTAAAAGTTAAACGCTTGATAATGCGATCGCGCAAACGATTTTTGGGCAACATACGATAAACGGCGTGCTTCAAAACTTCTGATGGCTTGTCGGCCAAAACATCTTTCATCTTGGTGGTTTTTAATCCACCCGGATAACCACTGTGATGATAATATTCTTTTTGTTCCAGCTTTTTGCCGGTGAAGCGCAATTTGGCCACATTACTCACCACCACCGCATCACCACAATCGGTGTGTTGGCTGTAAGTAGCTTTGTGTTTACCCATCAACAACTTGGCGATCTGAGTCGACAAACGACCAACGGTTTGGTCGGCGGCGTCGAGGTTGTGAGTCGCGCGGTTGGTAATGGCGGTATGTTTGGTTTGTAGAGAAATAGGCATATTAAACAAATTCAATCTGGACAACTGGTGAATTATCGCCCTGACGGACGCCCAATTTGGTAATGCGGGTGTAGCCACCGGCGCGCTCTTTGTAGCGCGGACCCAACTCATCCATCAACTTACGGACCGAGCCTTCGGTCGTAAAAAACTTCAAGAGTTGACGGCGAGTGGCCAAATCGTTTTTAGCCGCTTTGGTAATATATTTTTCAATCAGCGGGCGCAAAGCTTTGGCCTTGGCTTCGGTCGTCTGAATTTTGTCATACAACACCAAACTAGTGGCCAGATTGCGCATCATGGCTAGACGCGGGGCGCTTTGTCGACCAAAATTGGTGGAAGCTTTACGGTGACGCATAAATAATTATTACTCTTTATCGTTATCAACCGGCATGGCCTCAGTCACGACGGGTGTTTCGACGACCGGACTTTGACCGCCGGCTTTGACGACCATAAACTGTTCAAGTAAAATCTCGACTGAATTGTCAAAAGCTTCTTGAGGGGTAATAGAACCATCGGTTTCAATCGTCATAATCAATTTATCGTAGTCGGTAATTTGGCCGACGCGGGTGTTTTCTACACGAAAACCAACGTTCAAGACCGGACCATAAATCGAATCGATGGCGATTTCGCCGACCTCTAAGCCGGATTTATCGCGTTGATCGGTCGTGACATAACCACGACCTCGCGTAACTTTGATTTCCATATCCAGTTCAGATTTTTTGTCAGTCAAAGTAGCGATCGGCTGCTTGGGATCAACGATATCAACCTGCGGATTTTTGGCAATGTCGGCGGCCGTGACTTCCTTTTCGCCTTTGGCTTTTAATTGCAAAACAATCGGTTCGTCGTCATGAACGTTCACTTTCAACTTTTTGAGATTTAAAATAATGTCGACGACATCTTCTTTGACGCCGGTGATGGCCGAAAATTCATGACTGACGCCTTTGATTTTGACCGACTGGACAGCTGAACCCGGCAATGAAGATAACAAAACGCGACGCAAAGCGTTGCCCAAAGTCGTGCCATAGCCAAAGTAACACGGTTCGATCGTGACAACAGCTTGGTTGTCCTCAGTCCCCGCTTGCCAGCTAACCGATGATGGTACGAGTAATTTGTCCATAAATGTACTATTTATTTTGAGTAAAACTCAATGATAGTTTTGATATCAAAAATTGGTTGAATATCATCACTAGTCGGCAAGTCGACAACTTTGCCGCTCAAATTATCAGGGTTGAAAGTCAACCAGGACGGTGTTTGGACGGTTTTTAAACGCTCGGCGGCGTTGCTAAAAAATTTACTCTTGTGTGATTTATCGCGAATCGTGATGGCATCGCCAACTTTGACTTGGTAAGACGGGATGTTGACTTTTTTGTTGTTGACCAAGACATGAGCATGACCAACCAACTGCCGAGCTTGTTGGCGACTGGTGGCCAAACCCAGACGAAAAATCACGTTGTCTAAACGCATTTCCAGTAAACGCAAAAGGTTGTCAGCGCCACTCCCCTGTTGACGAATAGCTTTGGCGTAATAAGTCCGGAATTGTTTTTCCAACAAACCATAGACCAGTTTAGCTTTTTGCTTTTCCGCTAACTGACTGCCAAAGTCGGTGGTCTTGGATCGACCGTTGGGACC